>JBEKLB010000265.1:0-9697 GCA_050010415.1 Bryobacteraceae bacterium
AGAAGATCCTCCGCATGATCCAGGCACGCCACGGGTTCGATCGCGTTCGAGAACGCGCGCAATCTTTCACCGAACGTGCGCGGACCATCATGAGCGAGTTCCCCGATTCGCCCAATCAGCGCGCGATGTACGCGCTTACCGAGTTGATCACCGATCGCGATCATTAATATCACCAATCCAGATAATATGCCCCGATTCGTTCCCGCCGCCGCGCGCATTCCCGTTCCCGGAAACAAGCAGATTGATGAGTACGTCGGCCGCGTCAATACCCAGGATTCGGCGGTGAGCATCGCCCACATGCACAGCCCCGCGGGGTGGAGCGAGCACGGGCAGAGCCCCGAGTTCGACGAATACACCGTGGTTTTGAAGGGCGCGCTGCACGTGGAGTCAAAGAGCGGCGTGCTCGAAGTGAAAGCCGGGCAAGCGGTTATCGCCCCGCGCGGCGAATGGGTACGCTACAGTACGCCTGGGCCGGAAGGCGCCGAATAGGCGCCGAATATATTGCAGTGTGCCTTTCCGCCTTCGATCCAAATACAGTCCATCGCGACGCCTGACCGCGACTGGACGGCAAGTTCCCGAATACGGGAACATGAAGGGTGCGAATCATCGGCACGGCCGAGCTTTATGAGTTCGCCAGGAAACACGCGGGCGCTCGAAAGCCGTTGGCGAATTGGGAAAAGGTAGTTCGGGCAGCTGTCTGGAAGAATTCCGAAGAAATGAAGCGGACGTTCGGTAGCGTGGACTACGACGACCCTCGGACCATTTTCGATCTTGCTGGGAACCGAGTAAGGCTGATCGCTCTGGTAGATTTCAAGAAGCAGCTCATCCATATAACCGGCGTAATGACCCACGCTGAGTACGACAAGGGGAAGTGGAAATAGCTATGGCGACGCAAGCTGAACCGATCAAAATAACACGTGCTGGCTTGGTTTCGGTGGTGGACTTGGTGGTCAGGACCGAGGCCGATAACAAACGCGCTCTGGCCGCGGTTGAGGGCTTGATGTGGCGACGCCGCACTCCAGAAGAAGACGCGCTGCTCGACGTTCTCACGGACCTGATCGAGCGGTTTGAATGCAAAGCGTTTGCCGGGCGGTGGCACGATCCCGCGCCACACGAAACAATCCGCTTCCTAATGGAGCAAAACGGCCTCTCGCAAAAAGATCTATGGGAATCGCTGGGGGGAAAAAGTCACACCTCAGAAATACTGAATGGCAAGCGAAAGGTCAGCATCCGCCAAGCCAGCGTCCTTGGAAAGCGCTTCAACGTGACACCCAGCTTGTTTGTCAGCTTCAACTAGGGGCTACTGCCGAATTTAAAGGGCACTGCCCGCCCCCCGACCGCGTTCGATCCTGATACAGTCCATCTAGATGCGTGATGGGCCGATCAATGCCGGAATAGTAGGCTTTTGAACGAGCGTGCCGCAGTAGCCGATCCCTAACCCCCAACCCCCAGTTTGCATTGCATGCAGCTCCCGACTACAATGGCAGATTAGAACCAAAGTTACGAAGGGGCTTCAAAGATAGACCCCCGGTTCATTGACCGGGCTGCTTCAAAAGCGCTAGACTTTCCTCTTGGTTCCCGGTCGGAAAGTCACGACCTTCCAATATTTTTAGAGCTTTGAGGAGGCTGAATCGGTGTCAGAGAAATTGCGGCATATTTTTACGTCGGAATCCGTAAGCGAAGGACATCCCGACAAGATGGCGGACCAGGTTTCCGATGCGGTGCTGGACGCTTGTTTAGCGGTGGATCCAATGAGCCGGGTGGCTTGCGAAACGCTGGTTACCACGGGTATTTGCGTGGTGGCAGGTGAAATCACCACCAAGGCTACTTTGGACATTCCCAAGCTAGCGCGCGAAGTGATCGCGGATATCGGGTTTACGGACGCCAAGATGGGCTTCGATGCCAAGACGTGCGGCATCTTGAACGTAGTCCAGACGCAATCCCCCGACATCGCCATGGGCGTGGACACCGGCGGCGCCGGCGACCAGGGTTTGATGTTCGGCTTTGCGACCGATGAAACCCCCGAGTTGATGCCGTTGCCGATCATGCTTTCGCACAAACTGGTTCGCCAGCAGAGCGAGATCCGCAGGACGGGTAAGCTCACCTATCTTCGTCCGGATGCCAAGAGCCAGGTTTCGGTGGAGTACCACGGCAATAAGCCGGTTCGCATCGATGCCGTGGTTCTCTCCACACAGCATGACGACGATGTCACCACCGAGCAACTCCGCGCCGATGTCAAGAAGTTCATCATCGATCCGGTTGTGGGCGGAAATCTGGTGGATTCGCAGACCAAGTATCACGTGAATCCCACTGGCCGTTTCGTGATCGGCGGACCGCACGGCGACACCGGTCTCACGGGTCGCAAGATTATCGTCGACACTTACGGTGGCATGGGCCGTCACGGTGGCGGCGCTTTCTCCGGCAAGGATCCGACGAAGGTAGACCGCTCAGCTTGCTACATGGCGCGCTACGTTGCGAAGAACATCGTGGCTTCGGGCCTCGCATCTCGCTGCGAAGTGCAACTGGCCTACGCCATCGGCGTGGCCGAACCGGTTTCCATCATGGTGGATACGTTCGGAACCGGCAAGGTGGATCAAGAGCGCCTGGTGGAATTGGTTCGGCAGAACTTCAAGCTCACTCCCAAGGGCATGATCGAGACGCTGAAGCTGCGCCGGCCGATCTATCGCAAGACTTCGTTCTACGGCCACTTCGGCCGCACGGAAGAAACCTTCTCCTGGGAAGCCACCGACAAGGCCGAAGCTCTCAAAGAGGGCGCCAAGCTCACTGCCGCTGCGAAGTAATCATTGCTTCTAGCATTTGCCTCAAGCTGGGGCTCGTGCTTCAATAAGAGCACGGGCCCTGTAATACCCCGTTTTTTCACTCCTCAATGTTAGTCGAAGGCTGCAAGCACGAAATCGAAGTCACGGTCCCCGTGGATGAGATCGCCCGCGAGACCGATCGCGTGGTCGCGGACATCCAGCAGAAAGCCAGGCTCCCCGGCTTCCGTCCTGGCAAAGCGCCGGCCAGCTTGATCCGCACCAAATTCTCGAAGCAGGTGCGAGACGACGTTCTCGAAAATCTTCTTCCGAAATACTTCCGGCAGAAGGTGGAAGAAGAGCATCTGGAAGTGGTGGGACGTCCAAACGTCAAGGATGTCCATTTCCACGAAGGCGAGCCGCTGCGCTTCAAAGCCGAGTTCGAGGTTGCGCCCGAGATCGAGCTGAAAGATTATCGCGGCGTGACGGTCCACTACACCGAGCCGCAGGTCAGCGACGAAGATATTGCGAAGCGCCTGGACGAGATTCGCGAACAAAAATCGCAGATGGTGAACGTGGAGCCGCGCCCGGTTGTGGATGGCGACTACGCGGTGGTTACGCTGGACAGCCTTTCAGGCGTCGATCAGGCGATTCATCAGGACGAAGTTGTGCTGCATGTGGGCGGCCCGGATACTATCGCCGGATTTTCCGACGCGCTGCGCGGCATGTCGCCCGAGGAAGAGAAAGAGTTCGAAGTGGTATATCCGGAGGATTTCGGACAGGAGAAGCTGGCTGGCAAAACGGTTCGATTTCGCGCCAGGCTGACCACCATCCGCACCAAGGAATTGCCGGAGCTGAACGATGAGTTCGCACAGGATCTGGGCGATTATCCTGCGCTCGGAGATCTGCGCGAGGCGGTGCGCAAAGCCATCTTCTCGGAGCGCGAATATGCCTCGCAACAGAAGGCGAAAGAACAACTGATCGATAAGCTGATTGAGACACACGAATTTCCGGTGCCCGAAGCGTACATCGAGCGGCAGATTGATGCGTCGCTCGAAAACCAGTTCCGCGACCTGGCTGAGCGCGGCATCGATCCTACCAAGCTGAAGCTCGACTGGTCGAAGATCAAAGAGGCGCAGCGGCCCAAGGCGCTACGCGATGTGAAGGCCTCGCTGTTGGTGGATAAAATCGCCGAACGCGAAGCAATTGTGCCGACCAACGACGAAGTGGACGCCGAAGTCCAGCGCATAGCCAAGCAGCAGCGCGAGCCGGTGGCCGCCGTGCGCAAAAAGCTGCAAAAAGACGGCGTCTTGAGCCGCATCGCGTATCAGATTCGCAGCAATAAGACGCTGAACTACCTGTTCGAGCACGCGCGCAAGGAAGCGGGCGAGCCGGAGCCGCGGGAAGAAGCCCCGGCCGAAGAAAAAGCAGCGGAATAGCCACATTCACGAGAAAAAAGTCCCGGTCCACCTGTTGGCGCTAAGTGTCGGCGCCATCGTCGCCAACATTTATTACGTGCAGCCGTTGCTGGCCGCCATGGCCCGGACATTTGCGGTGAGCGCGAGCGTGATCGGTCTGGTTGCAATGCTCACTCAAGTGGGCACTGCCATCGGGATGCTGATCTTTGTCCCGCTAGGCGATAGTCACGAACGGCGAGCGCTGCTCACCATGCTGCTTTCGGGCGCTTGTCTGGCGCTTTGTGGCGTCGCGACCGCTCAGAATCTAATCTGGATCTTGATCGCCAGTTTCGCCGTCGGCCTGTGCGGCGCAGCGGTGCACATCATCGTTCCATTTGCTGCGCAGCTTGCTCCCGAAAATAGCCGGGGGCGCGTGTTAGGCACGGTCTTCAGCGGGTTGTTGCTGGGGATTCTCCTGGCGCGGACGTTCAGTGGCGTGGTTGCATCGTTCTTCGGATGGCGAGCGGTGTACTGGATCGCGGCGCTGGTGATGCTGAGCCTGATGTTGCTGCTGCGCGCGCAATTGCCGAAGCTTCCGCGCCAGAGCGATTTGTCGTGGCCGGCGCTTATGCGATCGCTAGTGGATCTGGTACGCGATCACCCGGCGCTGCGGGAATCGGCATTCCTGGGCGCAGCGCTATTGTGCGTGTTCAGCGCGTTCTGGACCACGCTGGTGTTTTTGCTGCAGACGCCGCCGTATCATTTCGGATCGTCGGTAGCCGGATTGTTCGGATTGGTGGGAGCGGCCGGCGCACTGTGCGCGCCACTGGTGGGGCGATTCGCGGACCGGCGCGGGCCGCGGTTCACGATTTTACTCGCACTCTTGACCACGTTGGCGTCGTTTCTGCTGCTCGGCGCGCTGGGCAAAATGATGGCCGGGCTCATCATTGGTGTAATTCTTCTGGATGTCGGCGTGCAATCGGGCCACGTCGCGAATCAGACACGGATCTATGCGCTAGATGCGAACGCGCGTAGCCGGCTGAATACGGTGTACATGTTTTGCTACTTCAGCGGCGGATCGTTCGGCTCGTGGCTCGGAGCGTTGTGCTGGCAGTATCAAGGATGGCCGGCGGTTTGCGCCTTCGGCGCCGCGGTACTCGTTGTCGCGCTGCTAGTCTTCGCGCGCAACTTCAAAACGCATGGCGCGCTACTTGTCGCCGACCGCTAAGAGCGTCTCGAAGTGCGGGGCGGATTCTTCGCTGTGCACGACCGACGTCTCGATGTTCTTGAACCCGGCTTGTCGCAGGAAGCGCGTAACCTCGACCTCGGTGAAGCCGAGCCACAAGTCCGCGTATAGCTCGCGGGCTTCTTCATAGCTGTGGCGCAATAAATCGAGCACCACGATGCGGCCCCCGGGTTTCAAGATACGCGATGCCTCCCCAACCGCGCGTTCCGGATGCTGCGCGTGATGGAGTGCCTGGCTGAAGAACGCGAGATCCACCGCCGCGTCCTTGATCGGCACTTCTTCGAGGTCGCCCTTTCGATATTCGAGATTCTTGACGCCGTGCTTGCGCGCCAGTTCACGGCCGTACTCCACCATCTTCTCCGAATTGTCGACCGCGATTACTTTCTTTGACCGTCGCGCCAGCAATTGCGAGAAGGTGCCTTCGCCGGCGCCCAAGTCGGCAATCACCATGGGTGGCATCAACGTGAGCAGCGTTTCCGCCAGGCCTTGCCAGGATCGGCCCGGAACGTAGTTTCGCCCGAACTTGCCCGCCAGCTCGTCGAAATAGGCTCGCATCTTGTCCTGCCTGCGGCGCAGCGCGAGACGCAGGGCTTCGGAATCCTCGCCGGCTTCCGGGATTTCGGCCGCTGCCTGCCGCAGCACTCCCAGCATCTCGGCGAAGCCGTTGGATTGGATGCCGTGCTTCAGCCGGTACAAAATGCTTTTGCCATTGCGGCGATCTTCCACCAGGCCGGCGTTCTTGAGTTGCGCCAAATGGGTCGATATGCGACTTTGGCCCATCCCCAGGATCTCCTGCAACTCGGCGACGGAAAGCTCTTCGCGCTCTACCAGCAACAAGATACGGAGGCGGCTGGGATCGGCCAGAAGTCGCAGGTTTTTGAGGATTGACGCCATGGGCTGCTTCGGGTATTATATCAACATATCTAGATTCGTAGATATAAAATTCTGGCAGGAGATCGAATGAGCACAGCAACATTGAACAACGTCGCCACCGAGTACAAAGTGGCGGACATGAGCCTGGCCGAATGGGGCCGCAAGGAAATTACCATCGCCGAGTATGAGATGCCCGGCTTGATGTCGATCCGCAAGAAATACGCGCCCGGCAAGCCGCTGAAGGGCGTGCGTGTCACCGGATCGCTGCATATGACCATCCAGACCGCGGTGCTCATCGAGACCCTGGTCGACCTGGGCGCCAGCGTGCGCTGGGCCAGCTGCAACATTTTCTCGACGCAGGATCACGCCGCGGCCGCCATCGCCGCCGCCGGTGTTCCGGTGTTCGCGTGGAAGGGCGAGTCGCTCGAAGAATATTGGGATTGCACGGCCCAGGCTGTGACCCATCCGGGCGGCAAGGGGCCCGAGCTGGTAGTGGACGACGGCGGCGACGTCACGCTGCTGATCCATAAAGGCTACGAGCTGGAGCAGGGAAGCGACTGGGTGAACTCGCCTTCCGAGAGTCATGAAGAGAAGGTGATCAAGGATCTGCTGAAGCGCCTGCACAAGGAAGATCCGAAACGCTGGACCAAGCAGGTGAAGGAATGGCGCGGCGTGTCGGAAGAGACCACCACGGGCGTTCACCGGCTCTACAAGATGCAGGAACAAGGCAAGCTGCTGGTTCCCGCCATCAACGTGAACGATTCGGTGACCAAGTCGAAGTTCGATAATCTCTACGGCTGCCGCGAATCGCTGGCCGATGGGATCAAGCGCGCTACCGACGTGATGGTCGCCGGCAAAATTGCCGTCATTTGCGGCTATGGCGACGTAGGCAAGGGCTCGGCGCATTCGCTGCGAGGCATGGGCGCCCGCGTGGTTGTCACCGAAATCGATCCGATCAACGCTCTGCAGGCCGCAATGGAAGGCTTCGAAGTGACCACGGTAGAAGATACGCTGGGACGCGGCGACATTTACGTCACCACCACCGGCAACGTGGACATCATCACGCTGGAGCACATGTCCCACATGAAGGACCAGGCCATCGTCTGCAACATCGGACATTTCGATAACGAAATCCAGATCGATGCCTTGAACACCGCCAAGGGCGTGGTTCGGACCAACATCAAGCCGCAGGTGGATATGTACACTTTCCCCAACGGGAACAGCATCTACATGCTGGCTGAAGGGCGCCTGGTGAACCTGGGTTGCGCGACCGGCCATCCGAGCTTTGTGATGTCGAACAGCTTCTCCAACCAGACGCTTGCGCAGCTGGACCTGTGGAAGAACAAGGACACCTACAAAGTGGGCGTCTACACGCTGCCGAAGAAGCTGGACGAGGAAGTGGCGCGGCTGCACCTGGAGAAGATCGGGGTGAAGCTGACCACGTTGTCCAAGAAGCAGGCGGATTATCTGGGCGTTTCAGTGGATGGTCCGTACAAGCCGGATCACTACCGGTACTAAGTTAGCTTCAGTTGGAAAGATAGAAGCCGGTCTCGTCAAGGGACCGGCTTTTTGCTTGCGTATGCTCACAAAAGTCGGCCATGTCGAAGCGATCTTCCGGTATCCCGTGAAGTCCATGGCTGGCGAACGGCTCGATCAGGCTGAACTCGGCTGGCACGGTCTGGAAGAAGACAGGCGTCTCGCGTTCCGGCGTATTGGTGACCGCGGCGGGTTCCCGTGGCTAACGGCAGGCAAGCTTCCCGACTTGGTCCTGTTTGCTCCCCAGCGCCATGAGAATGAAACTCAGGCAGACCTTCCGACGCATATTCGAACACCGGAAGGTGAAGAGATGAGTGTCTTCGGGGAGGAATTGGCTTCGGAGATCGGACGCCGGTACGGGGCTCCCGTGCAGATCATGCATTTGAAGCACGGGATCTTTGATGACGCGAGCGTCTCTGTGATCGCTTCGGATACGGTGTGCGAGATCGGACGGCTTTCCGGACAGATCCCGGACGTTCGGCGCTTTCGTCCGAATGTCGTTGTTCGCTTACTGCGATCGATTCCTTTCCAGGAGGACGATTGGGTGGGCGGCGTGCTTTCCTTCGGCGAGGGGGACGACGCGCCGTCCATCGCCGTCACAATGCGCGACGCCCGCTGCGCGATGGTGAACCTTGACCCGGACTCGGCCAGCCCAACGCCGGCGGTGCTGAAAGCGCTGGTTCGCGCCAACCGGAACAACGCGGGAGTCTACGGGACGGTCACACGCATCGGTAGGCTGACGGTGGGGCAGAGCATATTTCTCAGTTCCAGGGTCGAGAACGAGGATTGGCGCGGGAGACAATAGATAAAGGCCGGTCGCATCAAGGCCGATGGTTGATTGTGGCGCGCCGGATCTCTCTTGTATTCGTCCTACTGCTCGTTTTGCTTTCGATCGGCCTCCGAACGCGCACTTATTTGCTAACCCGCAAGATCCATGCCGTACTAAACGGACTGGAGCGCTTACAAATCGACAAAACGAGCGAAGCGGAGCTCCTGAAGACCGTGCCCAATCTCGCATTCGCCTTTCCCGGCAAGGACGGCGAGCGGATCTATCAGGTGACGATTGCGAACGACTATGCCCCATCGATCGCGCGCATATATGGCATTTGGCCAGCCGGTTTTGACGAATGGAACGGCATAAGCCCGATAGTCAAGGCAGCGTCCGCACTCGGCTGGCGGAATCTGTCGTTCGGGGCTAGCGTCAACGTCCTGAACGGCACTGTGTCGGAGCTAGGCTATGACCTCGAGCCGGACGTTCCTCATGGGATACCCGCTGACAGTTTGGTCTTGGTTCGAAGCACCCACGGGATATGGATTAGTAGTTGGAGAGCAATCCCGGTGCCGAGCGCAGACGACGAGAGTCCAGAATTTCGGTTCGGAACGGGAGGCGCATTTTCTTGGATTCCCGGAGCTGATACAGTCGGCGTCGCTTACACGCCGCTTGCGCCCCGCGAGTTGGCCCCTCACGCGTTTCAAGTGGACCTTACATGCTTCTGGGGCATTCGCGGGTGCAATTCGGTCCGTCAGGTGGTGCCGCTGCTTTGGCAGGACCGAAAAAGAATCGAGGAGGTGGCGGAAGCTCGGCTCACATCCGGGGATCCGTGCCCGGATCGGATTCTGACAGGGCGCGTGAGGACGCTACCAGATCTAAACGTTGCCCTTCTCGAAGTTGTGAAATCGAAAATGGTACGTTTCCGTAACGAGGGTATTCCTAACGACCTAGTCGTTGTCGATTTTGAGCTCAAGGAGGCCATTCGAGGTAAACCGGAAGGACCATGGACCAATTTCCGGTTCAGACAGTACATCCCATCACCGGTTCCGTTGGCTGGCGAGATCCCCAATCCGTTTGGTGGGCTGAATCCCAAACCGGGCGATCGGTTCCTCTACTT
>JBEKLB010000266.1:0-9305 GCA_050010415.1 Bryobacteraceae bacterium
CCGCGACTCTATATTTTCAGGCCGGCGTATATCTATCCCGTGGAGCCGCGAAAAGAACCGAATCTTAGTTATCGCGTCTTGCGACAGATCTACCCGGTTTTTCGAACTCTGTTTCCCAATCTGGTGATCAGAGCTGAAGACTTGGCCCATGTCATGGTGGATCTGGCCGTAACCAGAACGGGAGTCGCTCCAAGTCAGATTTTCGAGAATCGTGATATCCGCTCTATGACCCACTCGCTTCGTCGACCCGAGATCGAACTAGAGAAAGGTCGAGCATAACATGTCAAGACACCGAGCCGAGGCGCCTCCAGTTCGCAACAATCAAGGAGAAGAGCAACGAGGCAGACTTGAAAAGGCGAATGACGACTTGAGAGCGGCGCAGGCTGAGCTGCACAGACGATGGCAGTACTTGGCAGAGGCTCAGAGGCTTAGTCATTCAGGAACTTTCGCATGGAGGGTCAACAGTGGAGAGTTGGACTGGTCGGACGAGACATATAGCATTCTGGGCTTTGCGCGAGAAACGAATCTCACGCTTGATCTAGTATTCGATCGAATTCACCCCGATGATCGAGAGCGCTTGAGAGGTCTCAGGGATCTCGCTACAAAAGACGGGATGGATCTGGACGATGAGCATCGACTAGTAATGCCCGACGGTGCCGTGAAATATGTCCACGTGGTTGCGCATGCAGGCCTTGATAGCTCTGGCAATCGCGAGTACATCGGAGTTGTCACCGATATTACGGAACGCAGACGCGCGGAAAACGAGCGGCAAGCTTTGTCTCGCGATCTACAAGAAAGCAACGCCAGACTTGAAGAAGCGCAAAGTGTCGCTCACGTCGGTCACTGGGAGTGGGACCTTGAGACCGATGCTGTCATTTGGTCTGATGAGACCTACCGTATCTTTGGCTTGACACCGCAAGAACGCCCTATGGACTTGGCAACTGTTCGCGCAATCGTACATCCCGATGACCGAGAGGCTCTCTATGGCGGGGTGGATGTGGACCTTTTTGCGGGTGTGAATCCGGTCGCTGAATTTCGAATTGTTCTGCCGAGCGGTGAAGTGCGCACAGTTTACGCCATTACCTCACAGCGCTGGGGCGGGACAACTAATGACTCGGGCAAAGAATCGCCTAAACATCCCCGCAAATTGTTTGGTACCGTCCAAGACATCACAGAACGCAAGCGCTCTGACGAAGAACGTCAATCATTGTCTCGCAAGCTAGAAGAAAGCAATGCCAGACTTGAGGAAGCCCAAAAGGTTGCGCATCTAGGCCACTGGATATGGGATCTCGAAACAAATCGCGTCACATTTTCAAGCGAAACTTGCCGCATCTATGGCCTGAAACCGCGAGAAGACCCCATTGATTTAGAAACAATCCGAGAGCTAATCCACCCTGAAGATCGGACCCGCGTATTCGAGAACGCAGAGCGAGCAGTTCGTGATGGGGTTTCAATCGAAACAGAACACCGTATTGTTCGTCCCAGCGGCGAAGTACGAATCGTTCACAGTCCTGGCCATTTGAAGCGGGACGCATCGGGGCGACCCTACCAAATGTTTGGCACTTGCCAGGACATCACGGATCGCAAGCGCGCAGAGGAACAGCTCAAGCAAACTCAGTTTTATCTCAGCGAGGGGCAGCGACTCGCGCACGTTGGAAGCTGGGCGTTCCGCGATTCAAGTCATTATTGGTCTGACGAACTCTACGCAATCTACGGATTAGATCCAAAGAACGGGGCCCCGACGGTTGAGCGGTATCTAGCCCTCGTCCATCCTCAAGACCGCGCTAATACCGCTGAAAATATCCGGCTAATGATGGAGGAACGTCGCGGTTTCGACCATGTGGAACGAATCATTCGACCCGACGGGCAGCTCCGCTACGTTCGCTGCGTCGCCGTTCCCGTCATTGATAATGAAGCCTTCAAAGGGTTCATCGGAACTACGCTAGACATTACCGAACAAGAGCTATTGACGCTGGAGCTACGGCGAGAGCAAGCATATCTAGCCGAGGCGCAGAGTTTGACCCATGCGGGAAGCTGGGCAGGTAATTTCTTGACAGGTAAACTATTTCACTTATCGGACGAAGCTCTTCGGATGTATGGACTCGACCCCGGCGATACTCAGATTTCTTTCGAGCACCTTTACAAAGCAACTTATCCAGAGGACGAACCTGCCCTGCGGGAAAAGTTCTATGCTGCGATTCAGGCGAGAATGGACTACGACCTCGAATATCGGATCGTCCGTCCCGATGGCGCGATCAGAACTCTACGTTCTTTGGGACATCACAACCGCACCCAAGAGTTGGGAGAGTACTTCGGCATTACGATGGACATAACGGAACAGAAGAATGCGGCAACGGAACGCGAGAAGCTTCGCCAATTGGAAGCCGATCTTGCTCATATCAACCGCGTCAACATGATGGGGGAACTGGCCGCCGCGCTGGCACACGAAATTAAACAACCTCTTGCTGCTTCGATCACAAGCGCGAACGCTCTTTCGCGGTGGTTGGCGCATGATCCACCAGACTTGGAGAGGGCGCGGGCAGCCGCGGACAGGATTGAATATGACGCCAATCGTGCAGCCGATGTTATCAACAGCTTGCAGTCGTTCTATAAAACGGGGACACCCGCAAAACGCCAAGTCGTTGATGTGGCGGAAATCATTAGAGAATTGACCGTTCTGTTGAGAGGCGAAGCTGATCGGCACTCCATAACGATAAATTTCATGCCTGAGGGCGAAACCCCTCAAATCATGGCAGATCGAGTACAACTTCAACAGGTCTTCATGAACCTCATGCTGAATGCGATCGAGGCGATGAAGGAAACCGGAGGCGAATTGACGATCAGATCGCGAATCGATCCAGAAGGTCGTCTAATTATTTCGATCAGCGATGCTGGTATTGGGTTGCAGACCGATAACATCGAACAGATGTTTGCCCCTTTTCATACGACCAAATCGCAAGGAACAGGTATGGGCCTCACCATTACACGCTCGATCGTGGAGTCATACGGAGGACGCATTTGGGCCACCAACAATCAGAGAGCGGGCGCAACGTTTCACTTCTCGCTTCCAAACAAAGTCGAGGCATCCGCATGAAGGCGTCCACGATTCCTACCGTGTTCATCATCGATGACGATCGCGGCATGCGTCAGGCCATTCAAGACCTCGTGGAGTCGGTTGGTCTTCGTGCAGAATCGTTCGCAAATGGCCAAGAGTTTCTGAACAAGGGCCAGCCGCCTGGCCCGAGTTGCTTGGTTCTTGACGTAAGGTTACCTCAGATGAGCGGACTCGACTTTCAGAGCCTACTAGCCGGAACTGGCGTGCAGATACCCATCATCTTTATTACTGCGCACGGCGACATACCGATGTCCGTCAGGGCATTGAAGTCGGGTGCAGTGGAATTCTTGACGAAGCCTTTCCGAGATCAGGATCTGTTGGACGGAATCCAGCAGGCTCTACAGCGTGATCGAGTGACGCGAGAACAACAGGCGGAACTCCTCCATGTCCAGGAGCGTTACCAGACGCTGACCGGACGAGAACGAGAGGTGATGACTCTCGTCGTATCCGGTCTGCTCAACAAGCAAATCGCCTCGGAAATTGGAGCAAGCGAGGCAACCGTAAAGATTCACCGGGGTAACCTAATGCAAAAGATGGAAGCAGGCTCATTGATTGACTTGGTGAGAATGGCCGATAAACTGAAACTCACTTCTCCCAAATAGCTTGGCATTGTCCCTCCAGTGGTTACGGGCCGCCCCTCCCGCGCATTAGTGGACTACCCCCTGAGTATTACTTTGCGAGCCCAGAGCCCAATTGCATCCACGATGTAAATGTCATTACCCTTTGCCATGAGGCTACCGTCGAACAGTGTTGCCAAACACTGGTTCTTTGCGATGCCCCAATGAGCAAAGGGGACACTCATGCCGCTCTACACCGCGATAACAGAAGATGGAGCCATCTCAGACGAGGACAAAGCAAAGATTGCAGATGAAATCACGCAAATCCATTGCCTAATCATGAAGGTGCCGAAGCATTTCGTTCGTGTGATCTTTCTCTCGTATCCGAAGGGATCTGGGTATACCGGCGGGGTGGAGGCGGCCACAGCCGCGTTGAATTGTGTGCTGCGGGCCGGCCACACAGCCGAAGAGAAAACCGACCTTCTTCGGCTTCTCTGGGATAAATTTCAAAGTCTCACGGGCGCTGCTACGGATCAGCTCGCTCTTTCGCTTCACGAGATCCCATCCACTAACGCGATGGAGATGGGGACAATTATGCGCGCCGTTGGAAGCGAATAGCTGATTGCTTGGTACTAGTTGAAGCGATCTGAAGATTGCCCTTTGCCGGAGGATGATCCGACATGGTCAGTCAATCACATGGATTACCGGCAGCGCACATCTCGAGCGTGGGGTGCTGCCATGTGAAGGCGGGTATAAGCGCAATGGATAATACATTGACCAGTGTTCTGGCCGCTCTGAGTGGCTCTATTATTGGTGCCTCAACCCCGGTTCTCAGCAACTTCGTACTTCAACGAAGCGTGACACAACGTGAGTTGACCAACCGCGAGATAGCGCAGCGTGAAGAGCTCTATTCGGAGTTTATTCGTCAGGGGACGACTTGCTACGCCAAGGCGCTTTTGCAGAGCTTGGACACCATCGAAGAACTCACGGCAATGTACGCGCTGGTGAACCGAATTAGGCTCTTTGCGTCAAGCAGTGTGCTTGAAGCCGCAGACGCATTCGTAAGGAACCTGGTCGAGCGATATGGAGAGAAGAACATGAGCATTGCGGAACTCACATCTCTCGCATTGCAGCAACATCCTGACCCACTAAACGACTTTGCTCTCAAGTGCCGAACGGAACTCCGCAAGATGTACGCACAATCGAGCTGGCGTAACAGATAGACCGAGAAAGCTACGTCTGCGGCAGTTGCTACGGCCGAGTGCCTTCTTTCCAGGCCTCGGTTCACGGCCCGCGCTTTCCCTGTCTCGAACCTCATTAAATCCTCCTCGGACCGGGAAGCGCTCATTTTATGGGGCCGGTGCGTCACCTTAGAGCTGATCCTACAGGAACATCTAGTTTCACTGACCTCTCATGCTTGCTACTATCACGCTGTCAGACGCTCACGGCCTATTTGATGAGGAGCATGGCACCTGGATGGGAGAGCCACATGGGCTGGGTCATTAGATGGCTGGAACTTGTCGGGAAAATGGGACTATTCAGCCTTAGGGTACTGATCGATTCCATCAGGCCTCCATTCGAAGCCGCCCAACTCTCACGTCAACTCGCCGAAATAGGAAACAAATCGATCGCTCTCATTGTTGTCTCTGGGTTTGCCTTGGGAGCTGTAATGACTCTCCATACGAGATCGACTCTAGTGACATTTGGGGCGACTGCGATGATTCCCGCCGTCCAGGCAGTATCGTTCTTCGTGGAGATTGGCCCGTTAGTGGCGGGGCTTCTGCTCGCGGGCCGCGTCGGATCGGGGATTGGAGCAGTTCTGGCAAACATGCGCGCGTCCGAACAAATCGACGCGATTCAATCGCTGTCCATCGATTCATTCCAGTTCTTGGTCGTTCCACGAGTCCTGGCTTGCGTAATAGCTCTTCCGTTCTTGACGCTTTTCATGGATTTTGCCGGGCTTTTTGGAGGCTTTCTTTCCGAGGCGCTTTCGTCTCACATTGTGCCAACTCTTTATCTCAACAGAGCCTTTGACTATCTCCAGTGGTCTAATTTCGTTGCTCCAACTCTTAAGACGACTGTGTTCGGATTCATCATCGGCTCTGTCTCTTCATACTTCGGCTATACGACGAACAAGGGGTCGCAGGGCGTCGGTGAGGCAGCGACCAAGAGCGTCGTTGTGTCATCTCTGCTGATTATCCTTGCGGACGTTTTGCTAATTAAGTGCATCTATTTCCTGTTTCCGGACACTGCCCTATGAACACGCCCAATAGCATCGCGGTCGAATTCAAGCGGGTAGTGAAGTCATTTGGCGTACAGCGTGTGCTGAATGAGGTGTCCTTTCATGTCGAGCAGGGTCAGGCCCTCTGCCTTCTGGGTCGCAGCGGGACGGGTAAAAGCGTCACCCTGAAGCTAACCATGGCCCTCATGTGTCCGGACTCGGGAGAGATCTGGGTTGATCGGGACAACGTTGTTGGAATGGAAAGGCATCGCTTATCTGGTGTCCGAAAGAAACTCGGCTATCTGTTTCAGGACGCCGCCCTGTTTGATTCGCTCACGCTTTACGAGAACCTTGCATTGCCGCTCAGGCGTTTGACTACGAAATCCAAAGACGAAATAGACGGGACAGTCCGCAGTCTGCTGAGCGATGTGGGTCTAGCAGCACATGGGGAAAAATATCCGTCAGCGCTCTCTGGAGGGATGAAGAAGAGGGCTGGCCTGGCGAGAGCGCTGGTGCTAGAACCGAAGATCGTCTTGGCCGATGAGCCGAGCAGTGGACTGGACCGGATCACGGCCTCCGAAATAGACGAACTGCTTATGCGGCGCAAGGCCGACCACAACACAGCACTAATCATCGTTACGCATGACATCCACGGGGTCCGCCGAGTCGCAGACCGTGTCGCTGTGCTTGATACAGGGAATCTCGTTGCCTTCGGAACGGTCGAAGAAGTAAGCCGGAGCGAGAACAGCGTCGCTCGCGGGCTCATTACGGAGTGATTCAAATGCCTAGACGATTTCTTGCGGTAGGAATATTCATCATCGCCGGCGTGACACTATTCACACTCGGGATTTTTCTGATTGGAAGCCGTCACGAGGCGTTCTCGCATCACGTGCTGCTGTACACCAACTTCTCAGATCTCGATGGTGTCACCAAGGGATCAAAGGTGCAGGTTGCTGGAATGGATGCGGGCCAGGTCACGAAGGTTGATGTACCCGGCTCCCCGAACGGTCAGTTTCGTGTCCAGATGAAGGTTGATGATCAATTCAATGGGCTGGTCCGAACAGACTCAGTGGTAACGGTGGACACTGAGGGCGTCGTAGGAAACACCTTTCTGACGATTCATCCCGGGTCACCGGGCGCTTCGATTGCCCCGGCCAATTCTGTGTTGCAAAGCAAAGCTCCCATAACACTTTCCGAATTGCTGGATCACGGTCTTGGGGTGATGAATGACGCAGACGCGACAATGAAGCAACTAGGGGGAAAGCTGAATGTTGCCCTCGATGGTGTCAACGGAGCCGTGGGAAATGCGAACGATCTGCTGGTGGGCCTAAAGGAAGGTCACGGAACAGCCGGGATGCTTCTCCGAGATGACACAGTGGCGACCCAAATCAGAGGGACTTTGGCGAGCGTGCAGTCAACGACGTCAAACCTGAATCAGGCTTCTGCTCAAGTGAAGAGCATGGTCGTTGATATTCAGCAGCGCCAACTGCCCCAGAAGCTCGATGACACAATGAGCAAGATCAACTCTGCATCTTCCCAAGCCGATGCGACGGTCGGCCAGTTGCGTCAAAGTCTGGCTCAAGCTCTCGGTCCCGATGCAAACGGCGTTACCGCTGCGCAAAACATCAACGAGACCCTAAGCAATATCAATGCCGCGACGGGAAACATGGCGGAAGACACCGAAGCGCTAAAGCACAACTTTTTCTTCAGGGGCTTCTTCAATCGACGTGGGTACTACAATCTCGCAAGTCTTTCTCCGCAGGAATATAGGCGCAGCAAACTGTTTAGCAGTTCTCGCAGTCCGCGCGCTTGGCTGGAGGCAACCAGCCTGTTTCAGCATGGCCCACATGGCACCGAAGAACTGAGCCCGGAAGGAAAACGCTCAATCGATACAGTAGTCGCTTCGCTGGGGGATGCGATCTTCAAATACCCAATTGTGATCGAAGGGTATTCAGATATGCCGGAACCAGCAGATGCCATATCGTCGTCCTACGCGCGAGGGCAACTGGTACGAAATTACCTCGAAGCCAGATACCCATTTGTTGCAAAGAATGTCGGCGTAATGCCTTTGAGCGCGACTCCTCCGCTTGGGATCAATCACGAACATTCGTCAGGAGTCTGCATCCTGATTGCAGAAAAACTGTAGACCGCAGGCTGCAGCAGTCGAGCAAGTCTTTGGGAGTGCGAACATGTCGTTCGCCTCCGAATCGAATCAGTAACGCGAAAAGGAGAAAAAATCGATGCTCAAAGGCTTCAACTATCCATTGACACCGAAAGGAAAGTCGACTCTGAATCCGCCTCCGCCCTGGCACTATTCGGCTGATTTCCTGAACATCGAGTTCTGGTCGGAACCGAATGCCGTGGCCGCAGTGCTCCCTCCGGGGCTTGAACCAGACCACGCTGCTCAAGGGCATGGGAATGCCCTCTTCTACGACTGGCAGTTCACTGGAGCGAACGAAGAATATTTGGACCCAGCTCGCTATCAGTATCGCGAATTCTTCCTCCTGGTCGATGCTCTCTTTGAAGGAAAGCCAATATCGTACTGCCCATACATCTTTGTCGATAACGACGCAGCGATCGCCCGCGGATGGACCCAGGGTTATCCGAAGCGCCTTGGCCAGGTCTTTCAGACTCGGTACCACGCTGCGACGGGCAAGGCGGGCCCGGCTCTCACGTCCGGATCAAGGTTTGCTGGGTCTCTGACTGCAAGCGGTCATCGTCTTGCTCAAGGTCTGGTTACCTTGAAAGAACCGATAACTGACCCTGCAGTTCTGAAACAAAGGCCGATCGTCAATCTCCTGCACACACCTCGCCTCTCCGCTGACAAGCAAGACAAGCCCGCCGTTCACGAGCTGGTTGAAAACGTACCCCGCGACATCAAAATTGACCAGGCATGGACCGGCGACGGACTTCTGACCCTGCCAGTTGTGGAGGGAGAAGAGGTCTCGGACCTTGCGCCCGTTCGTTGCGGCAGGGGTATTCGCGGATCGATGGCCTACATCGTGGATGATCTTAAGACCCTGAAAGATCTAAGGAAGTAACGCGTGGAGGCTGCGCACGCAGTTAAGCCGCCTCTGCCAATGCGTTAAGAGATCACAGGCGCTTTGAACTGGGCGTCATCTTCTCGTAGGGACGGTAGAAAAGACATGGCGAGTCGGGATCTCAACTATGCGGAGAACTACGTGAAAAGAATCGAGTGCAAACTGCCTGACTCACTTTACCAGGCTCTATTCGAGCGAATGCATGCTGAAGAAAGCAGCTGCGATCACGTCGTGTCGATGGCATTGTCGCAATGTCTTGGTAAACCTCTTCACACGTTATTCCAAGTGTCGACCTCCGCAGCACTCGTTGAAGGGCTTTATCAAGGCTCAGTCCGAGTTTCGCGGCTCCTGCGCCATGGCGATTTCGGTGT
>JBEKLB010000267.1:0-9271 GCA_050010415.1 Bryobacteraceae bacterium
AATCTTGTCCGCCGCTGCGGCTGTCACCCCTAGCACCATTCCGCCGGGCGTTACCGCTTGCGCGGCGTTTTCGAGCAGGTTGGTAAGAACGCCTTTCACCAGATCCTCGTCGGCGTAAACCTGCGGATGATCGGGCGCCAGGCGCGTGTTGTAAACGATATCGGGATGCGCGGTACGCAGGAACGCGATGCGCTCTTCGAGCAGGGAATTGATGTCGAGAGGCTTGGGCGATACGGGCGGCTCGGCGGAAAACTCGGAGAACGCGCGCACGCGCCGCTCCAGACTTTGCACTTCATCCACGACAATCTGCGCGGCCTGCTCATAGAAATCGCCGCCCGATCCGGATTGCCGTACCGCGATTTCTTCCATGGTGAGGCGGATCGGCGTGAGCGAATTCTTCACCTCATGCGCCATCTTCTTGGCCAAAGCTTGCCAGCTTTCCAGGCGCGTAACATAAACCAAACGCTCCTGGGATTGTTTTAGCTCCTCGGCCATTTTGTTGAAGGCGCGGACTGCCGAGCCGATTTCGTCGTTACTGCTTTCCGGCACGCGATAATCCATGTGTCCGGCGGCAACTTCGGCGAGTCCCTTGGTTAATTCCTGGATCGGCTGACTGATGCGCTTGGCGAAGTAGAGCAGCGCGAGAAAGGTGAGCAGCCAGATGGCGACGGCCAGCAGCAGATAGGTGTAGGTGAATCCGCGGCGCCAGTTGTGCGTGCCGGACGCGGCAACCACCGCGCGCGCACCCGTGTACTGGTCGGAAAGCTTCTGCATCGCGATGCCATTGAGAGACGTGGAGTACAGCGCGACTCCGTCCGCACGCCGCACCAGGTAATCCAGGCGATCGCCCAAGTTGCCGTCCAAATTGAAGCTTTCCAGATCGCCAATCGAATAAAACTCCTGGATCGCAATGGGCCAGCGGTTCTTGGCGGCAATGGAGAACAGCGCCGGCGGAATGCGGCCGGAATCCGCGTCCTGCTTCAGCGACTGCTTGGCCCGGCGAAGCAACTCATGCCCGGTGCTCTTGAGAGATTGTGAAACCTGGTCTAGCTCCGGAGTGGAGGAAAGTGAAAGGCTGTAATGCAGCAGCCGCACCGAGATCCATCCCATCACGCAGAGGGGCGCCAGCGTGGCAACCACGAAGACCAGGATCAGGCGATTGCGCAGCCGGTTCATAACTACTTGGAATCGGGTTTGAGGTCTGCCAATTGGAACGGCGCCGATTCCGCGGACCAACGATCCTGCTGCGGACGCGAGGGGCGGCTGAAGATTTCGATCAAGGTGGCAAGATTAATGCCGGATGTCTCGGCCAGAGGCTCTTTGGATTCCACGCTGCGAATTTCGAGGCGCGCCCAGAGTTGCTGGCCGGATGGCACTTTGGAAGCTGAGATGACGATATTGTCCAGACACCAGGACTCCGCGCTCGAAGCCGAAAGGCGCATAAGGGAGCGGCGGAAATCGCTCACGCGAACCACCGAGAATTTTTCCTCCCATACGTCATAGCTGACGGTGAATCGTTCGAGAGAACGCGCGACCACATTAGTCTTTGATCCCGACGCGATAATCAATTGAAAATCAAAAGGTACCGCTGCGCCGTCGTGCAGCAGCGACAGAGACTTGCCCGTAAGAAAGTGCAGAGAGGGTGCAGTGAAGCGGATGTCCCCGGCGACATGGTGCGGGAGCAGACCCTGGTTGGATACGGTCATCCCAAAGAGCTGGAGGGAGAGGAATAGCGCTAATACCGCACGCCTTACCGAGCCACGACCGTGATGGAGTACTGTCAAAAATTCATTCCCGCGATCAAGACCGGAGTGACGCGACCCTCCCGGAGAGGGAAAGCCAGCGCCAGAAGAAAAGCGCCTTTCTCAAGAACGCCCAAGCCGCTCGATATTCCGACACCGGCCGACTCCTTGGCTTCCGGGGACTTCCCCTGGTCCCAAACCGACCCGGCATCGTAGAAGACGCGCATTACGTGGTAACCATATGTGACGGACCCATACGCCAGCCGGTTTCCGCCCAGAGGGTCCAAGTCGTACTTATTCCAACCGCGCAGTAGCGTGCTATCACCAATGGAAAAGCGCTCAAAGAGCGGAGCTTCACCCGAGATGGCGCCCGCCATCACCGTTACTTCCACGGACTGAGTCCGGCTTGAGTAATTGTACTTCAAGTGCGCGAGGTGGCGCGTGTACGGTAAATCAGACGCCAGCAGAGTGGTGGCCGCGCGCAGGCTGTAGCCTGCGTCCAACTGCTGAGTGCTGTCGCCGGAACCGGCCCACCGCTGATGGTAGCGCAGAGTACTTACCACAGCGTTGGCTGATTCCGATCGCGCGGCCGAAGGCAAACTGTTCAGTTGTTCGAAGCTGAGCCCAATGCTGAACGTCAACGGAGCAGCTATTACAAAGGTGGCGCTGGGCTCATAGTTCAGACGGGAACCATAAGCGCCAGCGCTGAGGGAAGAAGGACGGTACGCACTATCGAGCGCCGTGAGCGTGGCGGAAGCGTACTGATCTTCGTATCCGTCAAACTCGAAGCCCACACGGATGCGTCCGCTGGCCAGAACCGGGCGCTCGTAGATGGCTTGGATGCCGGAAACCCGCTCGATCAAATTATCGCTATCGCGCAAGACGCGAAAGGTGAAAGCGTTGGGACCGATGGTGCTCACCAGTTGGCCGGTACCGGTGAATCCGAGAGCGGAGTTGTAGCCGAGGTTGGGGACCGAGGCGTCGAACGATCCTCCGGCTCGGTCTACGTTGATCAGCACTCGCACGGATTCAGGCTCCGCGCCACGGGTCAGCTTAAACGTGACATCATGAGCCCGGAGTTCACCGCGAATGCGCAACGCCAGCCGATCCAGCGCTTCGGTGTTTACCTTGCCGCCTATCAGATGCCGGATCTCATCCAGTGCCGAGGGGCTGAGCTTGTACTCGTGATGGTCGACGAAATTGATGCTCTCGATGGTGTAGCGCGAATTGATGTTCAGGTCGACGTTGGTGGCTGAGCTTTCCTGCGCTTCGCCCGAAGGAGCGATCGACTGGGCAAACAGCGGGACCCCGGCCAACGTACAGATCAAACCGGAAACCCGAACCACCTTAAGTGCGAGAAACATTGGATTCGATCTGGCAATTCGAGCGCCAGACTTAACCTATTGTAAAGATAGCCGCTTTTGCATGAACCAAGTGTGCCGTGACGGCACAGGTGTAACGCCCCGTCATGCTTGTGGCTCGGGAAATGCTACATTTTGGCGGCCTGGCTGCGCTGGTTGGCGGCTTCGAGCACTCCGTCGATGGACGGGACAATCAACTGGCGGCGTCCCAGCCGGATCACTCCCTTGCGAGCCAGCGCGTTCAAGGTGGTGGAGGTGGTTTCGCGCGTGGCGCCGATCAGGCTGGCGAGTTCGCCCTGCGAGAGCGGGATCGAATATTCGGCCCCGTTGGCCTTGGAGCCGAACATTCGTGCCAGGTCAGCCATGTAGTAAAGGATGCGGTACTCGACGTCGCGCAGACAGAGCAGCTCGATTTTCTTCTCTAATTGGCGCTTGCGCGAAGTGAGCAGACCGGAAATTTCGCGCCAAAGCTCGGGATGCTCGTCACAAACTCTCAGAAATAAATCTCTGGGTATGACGTAAATCACGCCCTCCTGCAGCACCTCGGCGGCAATGTTCCGCGAAGCCTCCGTTCCGAGCGCCTGTTCGCCGAACAGCTCGCCCCCGGTGACGATCTGCAGGATGATCTCTTTGTTGTCTTCCCCTCGCTTATGTATCTTCACCAAGCCGGACTCGAGAAAGAAAAGCGAGTCTAGCGGACTGCCCTCCGAGTATACGGTTGCGAAACGCCGATTAGGCGAAAACTTCGTGACGCCGTCCAGATTGATCAATTCGCTCCGAACGACGGTCGCGATCGATATAGATTGCGGGTCCATTGATCCTGATTATTATAGTCCGAATGTCAAGTGAATTGTCATACAAAATCTTAATGATCTTAACTTATCTCTATCCAGCCTCAGTTTTTGTCGCGCACTTGAGCAGCAAGGTGCGCGGCAGCGTCAAAGTTGCGTCGCATAGCGCCCTCGTCGGATGACCGTTCCAGTGCCTGGCGGAACGCCTCCAGCTTCGCGACGTAGCTATCTACCGCCGTCAATATCTGACGTCGGTTGGTGTCAAAAATATCGCCCCAAATTTCGAATGAACTTAGGGCGAGACGAGTACTATCCACCAAAGCCGGACCGTAGACGCCGGTTAGCGGCTCAGGCCGGCCATCTAGGGTAGCGGCCAGTGCGGTTGCTGCGAGTTGCGGCAGGTGCGAGGTGAAGGCCACTGTCCGGTCGTGCTCCTCAGGATCTAACACCACGGGAAAAGATCCGATGCGGGGAATCCAGCTGAGAAACTCGCGCGCGGCTTCGGTTTCGAGCTCGGATGCCGAGCGCGGTGTCAGTACATAGGGCCGGCCTTGGAAGAGATCTGCTTCGGCTGCTTCCACGCCGCGCCGTTCCCGTCCGGCCATGGGATGGCCGCCTAAAAATTGCGCTCGCGAAATCACTTGCCTGGCGCGATCGACAATGGCTTGCTTGGTGCTGCCGGCATCGGTGATGAGCGCTTCGGGTCTGACCCAGGCGTTCAGCTCAGCCAGGCTGTCGATGATGCGGTGAATGGGTTGTGCCAGATACACGAGGTCGGCTTGCTCGGCGGCTGGCTGGGCCGGTAGCGCCTCATTGATGACGCGAGCCGCCAACGCCGCGCGAATAGTTTCGTCCGAACTGACGCCGATGATTCGGCCGGCGAAACCCGCTTTCCGGATGGCGAGAGCGAACGACCCTCCGATCAGGCCGACGCCAAAGATAGCGACCGTTTGCATATCTTTTTTATATCGATCGGCCAACGGCCGGCGCGATCATTCTCAATTGATCCATTAGTTCGGCGAATTGCTTCGGAAACAGCGATTGAGCGCCGTCGCTCAGCGCGTGGTCGGGATCGTGATGGACCTCCACCAGTAATCCGTCGGCGCCCGCCGCTACCGCGGCCCGCGCCATGGGAAGCACCTTGTCGCGGCGTCCGGTTCCGTGCGAGGGATCGGCGACGATGGGCAGATGCGAAAGGGACTTCACCACGGGGATGGCGGAAATGTCCATGGTGTTTCGCGTGGAGTTTTCAAAGGTGCGGATGCCCCGCTCGCACAGGATGACGTCGTAGTTGCCGCCGGAGAGAATATATTCGGCGCTGAGCAGCAGCTCTTCGATGGTAGCGGAGATGCCGCGCTTCAGCAGGATCGGCTTACGCAAGGCCCCGAGCTCGCGCAGCAGGTTGTAGTTCTGCATGTTGCGCGCGCCTACTTGCAGGATGTCGACATATTCGGCGATAACCGGAATCTGGGTTTGATCCATCACTTCGCTGACCAGCAGCAGGTGGTTGCGGTCGGCCGCTTCGCGCAACAGCTTCAGTCCATCTTCGCCCATCCCTTGGAAGCTATAGGGCGAGGTGCGCGGTTTGAATGCGCCGCCCCGCAGAACCTTTGCGCCGCTTTTTGCCACGGCCTCGGCAACTTGCCCGATCTGGTCGCGATTCTCGACGCTGCACGGCCCCGCCATGACCACCACTGGATCGCCGCCGATTTCGACGTTGCCGATCTTGACCGTGGTTCCGGCGGGTTTGAAGCTGCGGCTGGCCAGCTTGTACGGTGAGACAATGCGATGGCATTCCTTCACGCCCGGCATCACTTCGAATTCGATGGGGTCGACATCTCCCACCGGGCCCACTCCTCCGAGGACGGTGTGCTGGATGCCGGAGGAACGATGCACGATGAAGCCCATCGATACCAGCCGGTCTATGACTTTTTGAGTTTGCACCTCTTCGGCGCCTTCCTGCATGACTACAAGCATGAGCTTCCAATATACCGAGCCGGCAAAGGGTGCGGAGGCGGCAGAAAGTAACGTCCCGTTCGCAGTCTATTCATAATTTCTCAACAATCTGGTACTACTAGTCCCTTTCGATGTTCACCCGATCGATCCCGCGAGGTGTTTCCGAGGTAGAATTGGTCGCTCGCTATTGGGCACCAGGAGCTGCATGATGATGTCGATCGTCAGAATCGTTCTGATGCCGGCGCTGCTGTTCACCAGCGCTGCTTTCAGCCAAACGATCACGCTGGAGCCCAAAGTCGGTCCGCCGACCAGTACCGTGGAGGTTTCGGGCAGCGGGTTTGCTCCGGGTGTTTCCATTCAAATCTATTTCGGCCATGCGGACGAAGCCAGCACCATAGCCGACGCGTCAGGGTCATTCTCGAAGATTGCTATTCAAGTGCCGGCCTCGGTTACTCCGAGCGTGCGTACGATCACTGCTTTGCCCGCTTCGGGTCACGAGGCGCAGACAACGTTCACGGTTTATACCGACTGGCGACAGTCTGGCTTCTCGTTTGATCGCACCGGTTTCAATCCGTATGAAAATGTGCTGAATCCGAGCAACGTCGGAGGCCTGGGACGCTTGTGGAGCTTCAACACGCTCAATCCCGTGGGCGGCTCGCTGGCGCTGGTGAATGGGGCGGCCTATGTCGTCGCCGGTGGTTACTATATCTACGCCATGGACGTTGCCAGCGGCATCCAACTGTGGAGCTACACGACCGGCGGAGGATACGTCGTATCCTCGCCCGCGGTGAAGCACGGAGCGGTTTATTTCGGCTCGGGCGATACCAATGTCTACGCCCTCAACGCGGTTACCGGCGCCCCGCTGTGGACCTTCACCACGGGCGATGTGGTGGATTCGTCACCCGCGGTGGTGAATGGAAGAGTTTTCGTCGGCTCCTTCGATGCTAACGTCTACGCGCTTGACGCCCGCACCGGCGCTCAGCTGTGGAGCTACGCTACTGGCGCCGCCGTGGAGTCCTCACCCGCGGTAGCGAATGGCGTGGTTTATATCGGCTCCGACGACGGGAACCTCTATGCGTTGACCGCCGCCAGCGGCACCGAGGTCTGGAGCCACGCCACCTTAGGAGCCGTAGAATCCGGTCCCGTAGTAGCGAATGGAGTGGTCTATTTCGGGTCGCTCGATGGCAACATATATGCCGTGGACGCCGTCAAGGGCACCACACTGTGGAGCTACTTCGCCGAGGGAGGCGTAATTTCCTCGCTCGCGATCGCCAATGGCATGTTTTATTTCGGCTCGGGGAACAACACAATTTACGCGCTCAACGCCCGAAATGGAAGCATGCAGTGGAGTCAAGCCATCCCGGGCTTATCCTTCTCAGTGGCGAACGGAGTGCTTTACGTGGGCTCCGGGGATGGTAGCGTCTACGCGTTGAACGCCGGTACCGGCGATAGGTTGTGGAGCTATGCCACGGACGGGCAGGTTAGCGCCCCACCTACAGTCGCGGATGGGAAAGTCTTCATCGGCTCCAGCAACGGGAACATTTACGTGTTTGGCCTGCCTCCTGTCGCGGAAGAGCAGGCCTCCGCGGCAGACAACGCGAATCACTCATACAACCCGCATCAGTGATATTCAACGGCAGAGATTCACAGGCATCTCGGGGATGCTGTAGCCGGCAAGCTACAATCAAGAGTTGCAAAATCCCGACGCAATCATCATTGGAGCCGGACACAACGGCTTGGTCACGGCTGCTTACCTGGCTCGAGCGGGCCGCCGCGTACTGGTGCTGGAACGCCGCGAGCTGGTGGGCGGATGCGCGGTCACCGAAGAAATCTGGCCCGGCTATCAGGTCTCCACCGCCTCATATCTGACCAGCCTCTTGCAGGAGCGCGTGATTCGCGATCTGGAGCTCGCGCGCTTCGGCTATCGCGTGGACGCTAAAGACCCGGCGTTCTTTTCACCTTTTCTCGACGGCCGCCATCTCTTCATGTGGCAGGATCGAGAAAAGACGCTGGCGGAGATCGCGAAGTTCTCCCGGCGTGACGCGGCAGCGTATCCCGCTTACGAAGATTATCTTGAACGGCTGTCGCAAGTGGTGGAAGGGTTGCTGCTCACCACACCGCCCGAGTTCCCGCCCGAAAGCCTGGGCGATTTTGTGGACTACCTGAAGCTCGCGGCGAAGATGCGCGGCGTGAGTCCCAAGGATATGGTGGGGCTGGTTAAAATCTTCACGCAGAGCGCGGTGGAGTTTTTGGATCAATGGTTCGAGTCAGACCAGTTTAAGGTAACGCTGGCCACCGATGCCGTTATCGGCGCGAATGGCGGTCCACGCTCATCCGGCACCGCTTACATCCTGCTGCATCACGTGATGGGCGGTGTCGGCGGACAGCGCGGGTTGTGGGGCTTCGTGCGCGGAGGGATGGGCGGCGTTTCGAACGCGATCGCGGCGTCGGCCAAGAGCCGAGGCGCCGAGATCCGCACCAACGCGAGCGTGGATCACATCAAGATCAAGAACGGCCGCGCGCGCGGCGTGGTGCTGGAGAGCGGGGAAGAGATCGACTCGGAGGTGGTGATCAGCAACCTTACGCCGCAGCTCACGTTTCTGCATTTGATCGATCAAGACACCTTGCCGGGCGATTTTGTGGACTCGATCCGCACGTTTCGCAGCGAAGGCACGTCGTGCAAAATCAATCTGGCGTTGAGCGGCCTGCCGAATTTCCGCGCCCTTCCCGGTGACGAGGGCCCGCAACATCGGGCCACTATGCACATCTGCCCGTCGGTAGAGTACATCGAGCGCGCTTGGGACGATGCCAAGTACGGGCATCCGTCGCAATCGCCATTATTGGAACTGACGGTGCCGACGATGTATGATCCTTCGCTTGCGCCCCAGGGCAAGCACATCATGGGTATCTTTATTCAATACGCGCCGTACACGCTGCGGGAAGGCAATTGGGACGAGCTGCGGGAGCCCTTCGCGTATCGCTGCCTGGATCTGATCGAGGAATACGCGCCCGGCTTCCGCGATCTCATCATCCATCAGCAGGTGCTGACGCCGCTGGATCTCGAGCGCCGCTTCGGACTAACGGGCGGAAACATTTTCCACGGTGAAATGGCTCTGGATCAAATGTTCGTGATGCGGCCCGTGGCCGGCAGCGCGCGTTATCGCACGCCCATCCGCGGGCTATATTTATGCGGGTCCGGCACACATCCTGGCGGCGGTGTGATGGGCGCGCCAGGGTATAACGCGGCGCACGAGATTTTGAAAGATTAAGCGGGGCCCGGCGGCTTATCTTCAGAGCGCACCACCACGATGGTGAACTTCGCCACCAGTGCGGAGATGGCGCCCAACGCGGCCAGCACCGGCGCTAGAACCACGCTGACCGCTGCCACCGTCACCGGAATTTCGACAAAGGTGTGGCCGTG
>JBEKLB010000268.1:0-9271 GCA_050010415.1 Bryobacteraceae bacterium
TAATTTCACTATTCTTCCACGGCCGGGATCGTGCGGCGATAACTCCACCTGCACCCGATCGCCTGGCCGAACTCTCACAAAATTCGTCTTCGCGGCTCCGGCGGCATGCGCCAGAACCACGGCTTCGTTTTCCAGCTTCACCTTCACCACCGCGCTCGGGAGCAGCTCCACTACCACCGCGTCCACTGCCGTCCCTGGCGACGTCACGGCCGCGTCAACACCCACGGACCGTTGGACGTTACCGCCACGCAATGCTCAAAATGCGCCGACAGCGAATGATCCTTGGTAACCGCCGTCCACTTGTCGGACAAAACCCGCATGTCGGGAGCGCCGGCATTCACCATCGGCTCAATGGCCAGCACCATGCCCTCTTTCAGCCTCGGATTCTCGTTCCGGCGATCCACGTAATTGGGGACTTGCGGCTCTTCATGCAATTTCGTGCCGATACCGTGCCCCACCATCTCGCGAACCACCGAGAATCCGTTTTCCACCACGTGCTGCTCCACCGTCCCGCAAATATCGAACAGCCGATTGCCCGGCCGCACTTTATCGATGGCCAGCTCCAGCGATTCCTTGGTCACTTCCAACAGCTTCTTCACCGAATCGTTAATCTCGCCCACCGGAACGGTCACGGCCGAATCGCCGAAATAACCGTTTAACTGGACTCCCGTGTCGATCGAAACGATGTCGCCCTTCTTCAATTTCGTCCTCGCCGACGGCATACCATGCACGATCTGATCGTTCACCGACGTGCATAGCACGTAGGGATACTTGCTGCCCGCCGACGGCGTGTAATAGCCCTTGAAGGCCGGCTTAGCGCCCGCGTCCTTCATCATCTTCTCCGCCGCAACTTCCAGATCGTGGGTGGTCACACCCTCTTGGACCATTTTCGAAAGGTCCTGCAGGATCTGCCAGACCAGCATCCCGCTTTTACGCATCTGATCCAACTCATTGCGGTTCTTACGGATAATCATCTCCGCCGACTAACGCTTCCCGGAAGCAGGCACACACTCGCCCTCTTCACGGTGATGGCTGATAAACCTAGTATACTGCAAAATCATCGGGTTAGGATACGGTCTCTAAGACACACTGCTGCGGCGGCCCCGGATCCGGCCGGAGCGTGGGGTGAAACCTTCGTAATGCCGCATGATCAACTGAGCTTCCACCTGGTTCACGGTATCCATCGCGACACCCACCACGATTAGCAGCGACGTGCCGCCAAAAAAGAAATTTACGTTCAAGCCATCCAACAGCCAGCGCGGGAAATAGTTATCGATAAAATTGCCGATCAGCGGCAGCCGCTGCAATTTGATGCCGGCGATCATAATCTGCGGAATCAGCGAGAGCACCGAAAGGTACAGGCCGCCCACCACCGTAATACGGGTGAGAATCTTGTTCATGTAATCGGCGGTGTTCTTGCCCGGGCGGATGCCGGGGATGAACCCACCATACTTGCGCATGTTGTCCGCTGCTTCGTTGGGATTGAAGATGATGGACACATAGAAGAAGCAGAAGAAAATAATCAGAGCGCAGAACAGCAGGTAATAGAGGGGCTGATTACCGCCGATGGAATCGAGCATGCCACTCAGAATGGGACTGTTCTTCACCACCTGCCAGTTGGTGAGCGTCTGGGGGAAAGCCAGCAAGGAAGAGGCGAAAATTACCGGAATGACACCGCCCGCGTTCACCTTCAACGGCAGATGGGTGGACTGCCCGCCCATCATGCGGCGGCCTTGAATGCGCTTGGCATATTGGACCGGAATGCGGCGCTCGCCGCGCTCCACCAGCACGATGAAAGCGACTACGGCGATCATGACGGCCAAAATGATGATCAGGTGAATCGGCGTCCAATCGCGCACGCGGAACACGTGGTCATAGATATTGTCGATAGCGCGCGGCAGACCGACCACGATGCCGGTAAAAATTAACAGCGACATCCCGTTGCCGATGCCGCGTTCGGTGATCTGCTCACCCAGCCACATGATGAACGTGGTGCCGGCGGTCAGCGTGATGATGGTCATCGTAATGAAGCCGATGCCTGGATTGAGGACGAACCCTCCGCCCGACTTCTGAAGCGTCAACGCGATCCCGAAAGATTGCACTACGGCCAGGATGATGGTGAGATAGCGGGTCCACTGGGTGATCTTGCGGCGGCCCAACTCACCTTCTTTCTGGAGTTTTTCGAGCGTAGGAACCACCACGGTCAACAACTGCAAAATAATGGACGAGGTGATGTAGGGCATGATGCCCAGGGCGAAGATGGTCAGCCGCCGGAACATGCCGCCACTGAACAGGTCGATGAAGCCGAACAGGGAGCCGGAATTCTGCTGGAAGAACTCGGCCAATCGGTTGGCGTCGATTCCAGGAGTTGGTATATGTCCGCCAAACCGGTACACGGCCAATAAACCCAGCGTGAAGAAGATGCGCTTCCGCAGGTCCGGAATCCGGAACATATTGGCGAGGGTATCTAACAGCTTCATCTTTGCCTACCTTTTGGGGCTTCTCTCGATTCGCTCTTCCCGCTATTCGCTGGCGAGCACTGCGCCGCTGCCCCCGGCCTTCTGAATCTTCTCCAGAGCCGACTTCGAAAATATGTGCGCCCGCACTTCAATTTTGCGGGTGATGTCGCCCGAGCCCAGCACTTTGAGTCCGGCGCCCAGCTTCTTGATGACGCCCAGTTCCAGCAACCGTCCCGGGTCAAAGGCGCTGCCTTCCAACTGCTCCAGCCGCCCCACATTTACGATGGCATATTCTTTCTTGAAAATGTTGGTGAACCCGCGCTTGGGCAGGCGCCGATGGAGCGGCATCTGGCCGCCCTCGAAACCGCGCATGATGCTGTAGCCGGAAATGGATCGTGCACCCTTGGCGCCGCGGCCCGAGTACTTGCCGCGTCCGGTGCCCATGCCCTGTCCGACGCGTTGCTTCTTTTGCTTTTGCCCCTTGGGTGGGCGAAGATCGCTGAGATTCATGGTTTAGTCCTCGTGGCGCACGCACTCCTGCGTGCAGCGTTCACACTCGTGTGAACGCGATCTGTTTCCTTAGAAGTGTTGGCACGAGTGCCAACACGGCACGCAAGAGTGCGTGCGCCACAATGTTTAATCGAATCCATCTCCTAGTCCTTGACGATGGCCAGCAGGTGCGGAATCTTGGCCACCATGCCGCGGAATACCGCGTCGTCCGGCCGTACCACGCTGCGATTCATTTTCTTCAATCCGAGCGACCGCACAATCACTTTGTGCTTCTCGGGGCAGCAGATCGGGCTGCCGATCAGCTTAATCCGGATGGTGCCGTTGGCCATGTCTTAACCCACCTTCTCCTGCGCCAGACCACGCATCTCGGAGGTCTGTGTCCGGTCCCGCAACTGTTCCAGAGCGTTGATGGTGGCTTTGACAACGTTGTGCGGATTCCGCGATCCGATCGATTTCGTGAGTACGTTGGTGATGCCGACCGCTTGAATCACCGCGCGCACCGGTCCGCCAGCGATCACGCCAGTGCCTTCCGGAGCCGGCTTCAACAGCACCAGGCCGCTGCCAAACCTTCCGAGCACCATGTGCAGGATAGTAGTTTCAAGCACATTGATCTTGCGCAGATTCTTCTTGGCCGCTTCAATCCCCTTCTTGATGGCGGCCGGAACTTCCTTGGCCTTGCCGGTGCCGAAGCCGACGATCTTGGCGCCGGGATCGCCGATCACCACCAGCGCCGAGAAGCTCAGGTTCTTGCCGCCTTTGACCACTTTCGTGACGCGATTGATCGAGACTACGTTCTCCTTGAGGTTCAAGGTGTTCGCGTCGATCCGCTTGGCCGTGGGTATTGCCGCCATGGTTAAAACTCCAATCCTGCTTCTCGCGCGGCATCCGCCAGGGCTTTCACGCGCCCGTGATACAGATAGCCTCCGCGATCGAACACAACTTTGCTGATGCCCTTGGTCTTGGCTCGTTCGGCGATCAGCTTCCCGATCTCTTTGGCGCCGGCCAGATTGCCGCCGCTCTTGACGCTCGAGTTCTTTTCACCCGAGGACGCGGCCGCCAGGGTTTTGCCCGCGCGATCGTCAATCACCTGCGCGTAAATATGTTTCAGGCTGCGAAACACCGCCAGACGCGGACGCTGTTCGCTGCCGCGCATCTTCAGCCGGATGCGGGTGTGAATCCGGGTACGAACGTCGTTTTTAGAAGATTTCGCCATTTACTTCGCTCCTGCTCCCGCGGTTTTGCCGGCCTTCTTGCGGAGCACTTCGCCGGTGTAGCGGACGCCCTTGTTCTTGTACGGATCGGGCGGGCGCAAGGCACGGATGTTCGCGGCCACCTGTCCCACCATTTGCTTGTCGTACCCGCTGAGCACCAGGTGCGTCTGCTTGTCGATCTTCAGCTCCACGCCGTCGGGCAACAGCAACTCGATAGGGTGCGAGTAGCCGAGAGTGAACGTCGCTACCTTGCCCTTCACGTCGGCGCGATAACCTGTGCCCGTGATGTCGAGCTCGCGCGTGAAGCCGGTGGACACGCCCTGTACGGCGGCAGCGGCCAGCGCGCGCGTCAACCCGTGCAGCGCGGCGCGCTGATCGGAATCGCGCAAAAATTCGAGATTTCCGTCGGTCTGCCGTGCTTCGATACCTTCCGGCATCGGCACATTGAGCTTGCCCTTGGGACCCTCCACCAGCAGCTCTTTGCCCATTGTGATCTTCACGCCCTTGGGCAGGGGAATGATTTTTTTGCCTACTCGCGACATAGTGTTACTCTCCTAGCGTCGCCATGAGTGGCGACGCGGCACGCAGGAGTGCGTGCGCCACGTTGATTACCAGAGCTGGCACAGGACCTCTCCGCCGACGCGTTCCTTGCGCGCCGTGCTGCCCGTCATGACACCGCGCGCCGTGGTCAAAATATTGATGCCGAGACCGCCCAGCACCTTGGGAACTTCCTGGCTGCCGACATAAACGCGGCATCCGGGCCGCGAAACGCGCTCGATCCGCGAGATCACAGGCACATTGCCCGGAGTGTATTTCAGATAAATGCGGATGCTGCGTTTAGCGCCCTCTTCCGCCACCTTGAAGTTGACGATGAAGCCTTCTTCCTTCAAGATACGCGCGATCTCCATTTTGAGCTTGGAGGCGGGCACGTCCACTTTGGGATGGTGCGCCAGCTGCGCGTTGCGAATGCGGGTCAGCATGTCGGCGATGGGATCGGTAATGGCCATGTTTCTACTCCGGAACTCCTTTCCTTACCAGCTCGCCTTGATCACGCCGGGAACCTCGCCCGCGAGAGCGAGCTGGCGGAAACAGATGCGGCACAGATTGAATTTGCGAATGTAGCCGCGCGGCCGGCCACAACGGAAACAGCGGTTGCGGAGCCGTATCTTCACCCGCGCCGGGGTGATCTTGTTCGCCGCCTTGTCGGAGGCCATCCTGGCTCTGGTTGCGTCTTCTTTCGCGATCTTCGCTGTCGTTGCCATTGATTCCTTTTGTTCCTTGTATTGTCTTCCCCGTATCCCGTCTTTATTGGCGGAACGGCATCCCCATGTGCTTGAGCAGCGCCAGGCCTTCGGCGTCGGTCTTCGCACTGGTGGTGATCGAAATATTCATGCCCTTGACCTTTTCCACTTTGTTGTAGTCGATCTCGGGAAAAATCAGTTGATCGCGGACGCCCAAGGTATAGTTGCCGCGCCCGTCGAAACTTTTCGACGACACGCCGCGAAAATCGCGAACGCGCGGCAGAGCGACGTTCATCAAACGGTCCAGAAACTCGTACATCCGGTCGCCGCGCAGAGTGACCATGGCGCCGATCGACATGCCTTCGCGCAGTTTGAACGCGGCGATGGACTTCTTGGCCTTGGTCACCACCGGCTTTTGTCCCGCGATCTGGCTCAGCTCGTTTACCGCGCCATCCATCAGCTTGGCGTTTTGCGTGGCTTCGCCCAAACCGATGTTGACCGACACCTTCTGAATCTTGGGGACGGCCATCACGTTCTTGTAGCCGAACTCCTTCACCAGTGCCGGGATCACGCTCTTCTGATAATGCTGTTTGAGTCTCGCTTCTGCTGCTGCCATCTTTTGAATCCTCTAGCCTTTGGTGGTTATCCCTTGGTATCCAGCGCTTCGCCGCTCTTCTTGGCGATGCGAACGCGCCGCGTGGAAGTGCCGGCCGCCTCCAGCTTGTAACCCACGCGCGTGGGAACTCCGCCCGAGGTCAACACCATCACATTGGAAACTGAAATCGAGCTTTCCTTTTCGGCGATCCCGCCCTTGATCTGGCGCTGCGGATTGGGGCGCGTGTGACGCTTGATCATCGACACGCCTTCCACGATCAGCTTGCCGCGCCAGCGATCCACCGAGATTACCTTGCCGGTTTTGCCTTTGTCGCGTCCGGCGATCACCTTCACCTGGTCGTCCTTCTTGATTCTGGTCTTGGTAAATGTCTTTTCAACGGGCCGCTTCGGCATCAGATCACCTCCGGCGCGAGCGACACGATCTTCATGAAGCGCTTGTCGCGCAGTTCGCGCGCCACCGGACCAAACACGCGTGTTCCCACCGGCTCACCCACTTCGTTGATCAGCACGGCGGCGTTGGAATCGAAGCGGATGTAGGTGCCATCCTTGCGCCGCGATTCCTTGCGCATCCGGACGATCACGCAGCGCACCACTTTGCCCTTCTTGATGGGCGATTCAGGCGTGGCTTCCTTGACGCTGGCCGTGATGACGTCGCCCAGGCCGGCGCGCAATCCCAGATCTCCGCCGCGTGGCAAAATGCACATCAGCTTCCGGGCGCCGCTGTTGTCGGCCACCTCGAGGATAGTGCGCATCCCAATCATGATTTCCTCCCGCCCTTGGCTTTGGGCGATTTAGAGCCCGACGTTGGTTGCGTCGTTTCCAGATCGACAGCGCTCGGTTCCACGGCTACTTGCACCGCTTTGCGCAGCACTTCACCCAGCCGCCAGCGTTTTAGCTTGCTCATCGGACGGCACTCGATGATCCGCACCGTGTCCCCGACCTGCGCGCGGCGTTCTTCGTCGTGGGCGTAAAACTTGCTGCGCTTATTGATGATCCGCTTGTAAATGGGATGGGGAACGCGCCTGGTGACCTCCACCACAATGGTCTTGGTCATCTTGGCGGAAACCACCTCGCCGACCTTCTCGTTTTTGTTGCCTATCTTTTTCCTGGCTACAGGGCTGTCGGCCATGGCTTACTTCCCCTTCTTCTTTTTCTTGGGCGTTGGCTCGGGCGCCGTGTCTGGATGCAGCTCGCGATCGCGCAGGATGGTGAGAATCCGTGCGCGGTCCTTGCGAATGGTCCGTAGCTTCTTCAGTCCGTCGGTCTGCCCCATGCTCATTTGGAAGCGGAGCCGGAAGTTCTGTTCACGGATGTCCGCCGCCTGCCTGCGCAGTTCGTCGCTATCGAGTTCCCGTACTTTGTCTGCTTTCATCGTTGTTCTCCGCGCCTACAGGCCGGTGTTGTCCTCGCGGCTCACCACTTTGGTGGGCAACGGCAGCTTGCCCGCGGCCAGCCGAAAAGCCTCCTGCGCGGTGGCCTTGGGAACGCCTTCCATTTCAAACAAAATCTTGCCGGGTCGGATCACCGCTACCCACTCTTCCGGCGCTCCCTTGCCCTTTCCCATACGAGTTTCAGCCGGCTTCTTGGTGATCGGCTTGTCGGGAAAAAGGCGGATCCAAACCTTGCCGCCACGCTTGATGAAGCGCGTCATGGCGATACGGGCCGCTTCAATCTGCCGGGCCGTGATCCAACCGCAGCGCATGGCCTTCAGGCCGAAGTCGCCAAAAGCTAAACTGGAGCCGCGCCAGGCTTTGCCGGTCATGCGGCCGCGCTGCTGTTTCCTGTACTTGACCTTCTTTGGCATCAACATGGCGATATCTCTCCGCTATCCTTGCTTGGGTGGTTCGACACCGGGTGCCCCATTCGATTCGGTGGGCGCGTCTCTTCCTTCTCGTTTCCAGGTTGGTTGCGGCGGGGCCAACGGGGGCAGAATGGGTGCGACGCGTGGCGTAGATCCGGGGTCGGGAGCGGCCTGCACCACCGGTCCGCTCGTCGGATCGGGTGTCGGCGGCGCAAAAGCGGTTCCTGGACGCCGTTCGCGGCGATCGCGCAAAGGCTGCCGCCGTGGCTCCGGGTCGTTGCGCAGCGAATCCCGGCGCCCGCTGTCCAAAATCTCGCCCTTATACGTCCAGCATTTGATGCCGATGACGCCGTATGTGGTGTAAGCTTGCGCGAAACCGTAATCCAAATCGGCGCGCAAAGTATGCAGGGGAAGCTGGCCTTGCAGATACCATTCGCTGCGCGCGATTTCGGCGCCGTTCAGCCGGCCCGATACGCGAACCTTGATGCCCTTGCAGCCAAAGCGCAGGGCGGAATCAACGGCCTTTCGCATGGCCCTTCGAAACGCCACGCGCTTTTCGAGCTGCAGCGCGATGGACTCGGCCACCAGCTGCGCGTCCAACTCGGGCTTATGTACTTCCTGAATATCGATGAAAACCTCGCGCTTGGTCTTCTTCGCCAGATCGCCCTTCAGCTTCTCGATCTCGGCGCCCTTGCGTCCGATGATGATCCCGGGCCGGGAAGTGCGAATGGTCACGCGCAGCTTGTTGCCGGGCCGGTCCACTTCAATGGAGCTAACGCCGGCCGACTTCAGCCGCTCGCGCAGCGCGCCCTTCAGCTCCAGATCTTCCCTCAAAAGCTTGGCGTAATCTGCCTTGGCGAACCAGCGCGATCGCCAGGTCTTGGTGACGCCCAGACGAAAGCCGTATGGATGTACTTTCTGTCCCACTATGCGTTCTCCTCGGTCACGGTTTCGGCACCCTTCTTGTCGCTGACCACAACCGCGATATGCGACGTCCGCCGCTGATAGCGGTACGCGCGGCCCATCGGCGCGGGCCGGATGCGCTTCTGGCGCGGCCCTTCGTTGACATACGCTTCACTGACCACCAATTCATCCACGTCCACGTCGTTGTTGCGATTCTCGGCGTTGGCGATGGCCGAATCCAGCACCTTCAGCACGGTCGGCGCCATGCGCTTGTTGGTTTGGCGCAAAATAATACGCGCTTCGTTGGCCGAACGGCCGCGGATCAAGTCCACCACGAGGCGCGTCTTCTGCGGCGACGATCGAATATATCGGGCTTCTGCTCTGGCTTCCATGGTTTAATCCTTAGGCCGGCCCTAGGCGGGCTTGGCCGTCTTCTCCGTGGTTGCGGCGGCCTTCACCGAGTGCCCTTTAAACACGCGCGTCGGAGAGAATTCGCCCAGCTTGTGGCCCACCATGTTTTCGGTGATGTAG
>JBEKLB010000269.1:0-9267 GCA_050010415.1 Bryobacteraceae bacterium
ACTCGAGCCACACGGCGCGCATTCTGGCTTAGCCGAACGCAGGGTCGGGTTGTCACGATCGATCCGGTGCCGAAGGTCCTGGGCCGAATAACAGGCAGTGTTGCGAAAGGGCTGGGCCGCGATGCTACTGGGCGCATCCTTGCACTTGGCTCTGGCCCATTGTTCGTCGATCGTTCGTGCTATAAAACAATAAGGCTTGCGATTGTTGTGGCTGTGGAAAACCTGTGCGGTCCTGCGGAAATCACCTCCAACTGAGTGTTAAGGCGCTACTTGCATGTACCCATCGGGCGCGGGCTTTTCCAACGAACCATTCACAGTGTATCTGGCTCATAGGATGGGGCATAGAAATGCCTTTGATCCGGCGCGGCGCGCCTCTAATGTAGAAAAGTTGGCTTATGGCGACAGCTTCTCCTGACATCGCGCTGGAACGCGGACTCCCGGCAAATCTGGACGCCGAACGCTTCGTCCTGGGCGCCATCCTCATGGACGACGCGCTCTACATCCAGGTAGCCGGCACGCTCGAAGCCGACGACTTTTCGCTCGAAAAGCATCGCCGCATCTTCCTCCGCATGGGCGAGCTCTACGCACGCGGCGACCGCATCGATCGCGTCACCATCGCCAATGAGCTGATGAAACAGAACCAGCTCGAATCGGTGGATGGCATCACCTACCTGGTTTCGCTCGACGAAGGCCTGCCCACGCTCGCGAACCTGGAAAGCTACGTCGACATCGTCAAAGATAAGGCGATCCTGCGCCGCATCATCTTCACTTCGCGCAATCTCATCGACCGCTGCATCATCGGCGAAGAGGAGCCGGACCAGATTCTGGCCAGCGCCGAGGAGAGCCTGCTCAAGCTGGGCGACGCGCGCGCCGGCGACGCGCTGGTGAATCCTAAACAGATTCTCGACGAGTTCGAGGGCGGCATCAACGCCTTTCTCGATCCCAGCAAGCGCATCAAGGGACTCAGCACCGGCTTCCTGAAGCTGGACGAAATGACCGGCGGCCTGCACGAAGGCGAGTTGGTGATACTGGCCGCGCGGCCCTCCATGGGCAAGACCGCGCTGGCGCTGAACATCGCGCAACACGTGGCGATGTTCCCGGAAAAGAAGCAGACTGTCGCCGTGTTCTCGCTCGAAATGTCGCGCGAGAGCCTGCTCACGCGTATGATTTGCGCCGGCGCGCGCGTGGATCAGCAGAAGTTCCGCGCCGGATACCTGAATCAAGACGAGCGCCGCCGTTTAGCACGCACTGCGTCGGACCTGGTGCAGGCGCCGCTCTTCATAGACGACACCTCCGGCACGCATATCATGGACATCCATGCCAAGCTGCGCCGCTTGAAGAGCGAACACGGCCTTTCGCTGGTGGTTGTGGACTATCTACAATTGATGAGCGGGCGCGGCCGCGCCGAAAATCGCAACCAGGAAATCAGCACCATTTCGCGTGGATTGAAGCTGCTCGCGAAAGAATTAAGGGTGCCCATGCTGGTTCTTTCCCAGTTGAGCCGCGCCACTGAGACGCGCCCTGGCGATCATCGCCCGCAACTGAGCGATCTGCGCGAATCCGGTTCCATCGAGCAGGACGCCGATCTGGTGGCCTTCATCTTTCGCGAGGAAGTCTACAAACCAGATCGCGAAGACCTGAAGGGTATGGCCGAGCTCTTGCTTTCCAAGCAACGCAACGGCCCCACCGGCCGCGTGAATCTGGTGTTTCTCAAGGAATTCACCAAGTTCGAAAATCGCACGAACGATCTGGGCGGTGACGACGCATTACCGGAATAAGAGTCGCCGGAATAAGAGCTGCCGGAGTCGCTAGGCCGCCACCGACCGCACCTTCCCAGCAGCCTGGTGCCGAAACCCCTTGATCGCGAAAGTGCCTAGGGCGATAAATCCCGCCAGCAGCACCAGCTGCGCCACCAGGAACGGCGCTTCGCTCCCGGTGGGAGCAAGTTCGTGCAACGCCGGCACCTTCTCGAAAAGCTGCGCTATTAAGACGAAGCAATTCAGATATAGCGCCATGGTGGCGCCCACCACGTAGGTGCTGCGCCATGCGCCGGCCAGATGAAAGGCGTAAAGCGCGGCGATGGTGACGGCCAGCACAACCATCGAAACGATCCCGAGCTTGATCCCCGGCGTCACCTTCTCAAACGGGAACATGAACGCGGTGACGCTGGTCAACACGGTAGTCGTCAAAAACGTTCCGGTTAAGCCCAGCCGTTTGCCGCCCACCAGGCCGAAGATCACCACGAATCCGGATGCGATTGCAATCAAGCTAATCAGCACGTGTACAACGGTGAATGTCGCGAGAGACATGCCTAACATCGTGATACGGGTCCTTTCAGAAGCTAGAGTCGGAGGCCAGACCGGCCCCTGTATCTTAAACCTTAAGCGAAGGCTGCCGCGAAAACATCCCAATATGTAGCGTTTCTCACGTACCACCGAAGACGCGCGAACCCGTAACACTTTTGGGGTATTAGTAATGATTTGTCAATGTATTAAAGGATTCCGCCTGTGCGCCGATCTTATCAGGGAAGGCACTTATGGGATCTATTGCCGCAGCCAATGCTTCTTCGTCCGGCAGCACCGGCTCCAGCAGCAATGGTCTTACCGACCTGCTCCAGACGCTGACCAACGAGAACTCCCCGCTGCTTTCGACTCTCTCCTCGCCCGCCATCCAGACGGCGCTCGAAAACGCCCCCGCCAGCGACATCGTTGAGATTTCGGACCAGGCCATGCAACTCCAGGCTACCGACGCTCTGTTTGGAATCACCAGCTCATCCGATTCGCCTACCGATAACCTCTTCTCGGCATTGGCTGATGCCAGCTCCGGCACCAGCTCATCGGCCTCCAGCTCCTCGCTCGATCCGGGATCGTCACTCGCCGATCAACTGGCAGCCTATCAAGGCAACATGCAAACGCAGGAAGCCCAAACGCTCCTGGGTAATACCAGTACGCCGAATTCGCTGTTCGACGTCTTTGCCTAATCTCGCGCTTTACTTCTTCGGCGCCGGATTTTCCAAATGCGGAATATCGTTCGACGCCACGCGCTTCTTGAATTTCCAGTGGCCGTCCTCACGCACCACCATATCGTCGTAGTGGCCGCCATAGAGGATGGAAGGCGTGTTTTCCTTGGTGGTTACCACAAACGCCCAGCGCGACCAGACGGTCCCCGTGTCGCCGTGCACGTCAATCGCGAAATTAGTCAGCAAATGATAGGTTGAATTCGGCCGCGGCGCCGGCGTTGCTCCGATTTCTTTGTCCATCATCGCCTTGATCGCCGCTGGACCTTTGGCCGTGCCGAAACCGCCCGTCCATTCGCCGTCCTTGGCGAAGAGGCTCGAATACTTCACGAAATCCCGGGCATCGAGCGACCGCCCATAATCCACCAGCAGCATCCGGATCTCTTCCTGGTCTTCGAGCCGCTGCACCCGCGCCGTGAGCGATTTCTCCTCGGCCTGCACCAGCATCGCCCCGCCCAGCCCGATATACAAGAGTATTCGTGAAATGTTCATGGTTCACCTCCACGAGAGTTTATCATCGCGGGTTAGCAGCGTCTCGCCCAGCGTCTCGCCAAGCAGAAGCAGCAGATTCTCCTCGAACGGCCGCGCAACCATCTGCAGCCCGATGGGCAGTCCCTCCGGCGATACACCACATGGCATCGACAAGGCCGGGAAACCAAGCAGGTTGAAGGCTCGCGCGAATCGCGTGGTCAGCATGCGCGTATTGTACGTAACGCCGTCGAGCGAGATCTCGGCCTGTCCAATGCGCGGCGCGGTGATCGGCGTGGAAGGCGTGAACAGACAATCGATGGTCCGAAACAGCTTGTGAAACTCGCTCAGGAACACCTTGCGCTGGCGCTGCGCATTCACGTAATCCACCGCCGGAACCAGCGAGCCCTGGTCCAGCATGGCCAGCACATCCGCTCCGAAATCGCCCCGCCGATGGAGTTGCGTCTGATACACCGCCGACGCTTCCGCCAGCAAGATCAGCAGTCCCGCTGTATTCAACGCTTCGATATCCGGCACCCGGATTGGGATAACCTGCACGCCCAGTTTTTCCGCTCGACGCGCCGCCTTATGCACTGCCTCTTTCACCCCCGGTGCAACGGTGTCGAAATAGAAATTCTCCGGGAGCCCCACGCGAATCTCGTGGAGCGACTCGGGAGCGGTCTTGGGCCGAACGGAATCCAGCATGGCTTCGAATGCTAAACGCACGTCGTCAACGGTCCGTGCGAGCGGACCCACATGATCCAAGCTCACCCCCAGAGGTTGCACTCCACTGCGATCGATCAAGCCATAGGTTGGCTTCAACCCCACCACTCCGCAGAACGAAGCAGGCACACGAATCGACCCGCCCGTGTCGGTCCCGGTGGCAACGAACGCCATCCCGGTAGCAACCGCCACGCCCGACCCGCCGCTCGATCCTCCCGGCGAATGTTCCGGATTGCGTGGGTTCCGTATGGTCCCGAAATGCGGATTGTCGGATGTAATCCCATACGCGATCTCGTGCAGCCCGGCCTTTCCGATCATCACGGCGCCGGCCTCGGCCAGCCGCTCCACCACTGCGGCATCGCGATCGGGTACGAAGTCGGCGAAGAGCTTCGACCCCGAAGTGGTGCGAATGCCCTTGGTCCACATCAGGTCTTTGTGGGCGATCGGGATTCCGTGCAGCGGTCCCCGGTCGATACCCTTCGCCAGCTCGCGATCCAGCTCTTCGGCGCGGGCCAGTGCGGAATCGCCCGTCACCGTGATGAAAGCATTCATAGTGGGATTCAGTTTGCCCACTTGGTCCAGGCATTCTTGGGTCAGCTCCACCGACGACACCCGTTCGGTCCGCAGCGCTTCGCCCGCTTCGGCAATGGTCATCATTGCTTGGGATCCCCGTCGGGACTGTACGTGAGCGCGGAATCGGCGGTAGACGCAAGCCGCGCGGTCTCGCGCCGCAAAGCTTCCAGAAGTTGATCCACGCGCGCCTGGGCGCGCTCCAGTTCGTCGGACGGTATGTCGCTTTTCACCCTCTCAGGGTAGCGCCTCGGACTGAGGTAGACTAACGAAACCCATGCCAGCCGATCCTAAATTCCTACGCCAGCATTACGCATCGCTCTCCGACGAAGCGCTGCGGGCCATCAATCGCGCCGATCTGGTCGACGCCGCGCAGAGCTGCTACGACGACGAAGTGAAGCAGCGCGATCTGGCTTCGAGGCTGCGTGTCAGTCCGCCAGTGGAAGAAAGCAATGAAGCGGAGCCGGAAGATACGGATGCCGATGAATACGCAGACGACGACTCGGAGCATCCGGATTGGCTGGAAGACGCCGCGGCCGTCTATTCACGAGCCGACCGGCCTGGCAACACGAGGGTTGCCGACGATCTGGCCGATGCGCGCGACGCTTTAGAAGCCGCTGGAATTCCTTGCCATCTGGATTTCTCCGAGATGCCCGAGGAACAAGACACCTCACCGCCACCGACGCATATATGGCGGCTTCTGGTGCCAGGTAATCACAATCTTCGCGCTACCAGCGTCCTGGAACGCGACATTTTCAACCAGGAATTCGAAGGGACCTGGCAGGCGCACCTGGAAACGCTCTCGGATACCGAGCTGCGTCAGATGAATCCGGAGGTGGTGTTCTGCGGCTTGTTCGATAAAGTGGAGCGCGTCAATAGGGTGTATGAAGACGAACTGGCGCGGCGTAAGCTGAAGATGTAGCCTGAAATCCTAACCCTCGCCCCTCATTCTGCCGATAATTCAACCGGCTAACACCTTATGTCAGAAGTGTCTGAACGCCGCAAGAAGACTCGTCAGAAACCCGGCCGAGCGAGCGAACCCATGTGGGTTCTCCTGTTCGACGTCCCTGGATCCACCGCTGAAGTGCGCGCCAAAGTAGTGGATTCGAGCGATCTCGGTCTCGGCATAGAGACAGACCGCGCGCTCGCCCCCAATTTGCTCCTGACCGTAGAAGGGCACGTTGGCCACCACGGGTCCCACGGCAAAACGCAAGCCCGCGTGATCGATTGCAAACCCTTCCACGGCGTTTTCCGTACCGGGCTGATATTTGAGAACGGGACCGCGTCCCAAAACGCTAACGGCTCGGCCACAACGCGCTCCACAGAAGAGGTCCCGGACTACTACGAACTGCTGCAGATCAGTCCCAATGCCGATCCCGACATGATTCACCGCGTCTACCGCTTGCTCGCCCAGCGTTACCATCCCGACAACACCATCACCGGCGACGATAAGGCATTCCGCACCATCACCGATGCGTACAAGGTGCTGAGCGAGCCCGAAAAACGCGCCGCTTACGACGTCAATTTGCACGCTTATCGCCAGGTTCGATGGCGCATTTTTGATCAACGCCAGGCGTCCGTCGGCAAGGCGGCGGAAAAATCCAAGCGCAAGGGCATCCTGGACCTGCTCTACACCAAGCGCGCGAACGAGCCTGAAAAACCCACCATGAACCTGCATGAGCTGGAGGATCTGCTCGGCTGTCCCCGCGAACATCTCGAATTCAGCCTCTGGTATCTGAAAGAAAACGGGCTAATTGCACGCTTGGATAACGGCCGTTTTGCGGTAACGGCCAAGGGCGTCGACTGGGCGGAGCAGGAAGAAGCGGCTGAGCGGCTGCGTTCAGACCGATTGCTCACGGCATCGCCCTACGCGGAGCCGTAAAGTTTTTCCGCCAACGGCCGGGAGTTCTTCCCGGACGACAAGCTACTCTTGCTGGATGACAAGCTACAATGGCAATAATGGTTGCGGCCCCGGTGACGCTTTCCAAACTCAATGAGTTGGAGGTGTCGCTGAACTCGGCGATCCGTGGCAAGCCCGAAGTGGTCAGGCTTTCGATGGTCTGTCTGCTCGCGCGCGGCCACCTGCTCATCGAAGACGTCCCCGGCGTCGGCAAAACTACTCTCGCGCAGGCGCTGGCGCGGTCGGTGCATTGCAGTTTCCACCGCTTGCAGTTCACCAGCGACATGCTGCCGAGTGACGTGCTGGGCGTCACCATTTATAACGCGCAAAGCCAGGAGTTCCAGTTCAAGCCCGGCCCGGTTTTCACCAATTTCCTGTTGGCTGACGAAATCAACCGCGCCACGCCGAAAACCCAATCGGCCCTGCTCGAAGCGATGAACGAAGTGCAGGTCACAATTGAGGGGCGTTCCCACCCGCTCGAGCAACCGTTCATGGTGGTGGCCACGCAAAATCCAGTGGAGCACCACGGCACTTATCCGCTGCCGGAGAGCCAGCTCGATCGCTTTCTGATGCGCATCCGCATCGGCTATCCGGAGCGCGACGCGGAACGGGAGATTGTGCGCGGGCCGGAGGGGATTCGTTCCGAGAATTTCGGCCCGGTGTTGTCCTCCTCGGAGCTGCTGCGCTTGCAGGAGCAGGCTGCTCAGGTGACCGTCGACGACAGCCTGGTGGATTACATGCTGGCCATCGTCGAGAAAACCCGCAGCCATGAGACGCTGGCGTTGGGCGTCAGCCCGCGCGGGTCTCAGGCGCTGTATCGCGCGGCACAGGCTCTGGCGCTGGTAGAAGGCCGCGAATACGTGATCCCGGACGACATCAAGCGCCTGGTGATTCCGGTATTCGCGCACCGCATCGCGATCAATGCTCGCACCTCGCTCTCGCAGCGCAGCACCGAACTGAGCGAGCGGACGCTGCAGGAAATAATGACTCTAGTTGAGGTTCCCTTGTAGCGCACGCACTCGCGTGGCGTACGCACTCTTGCGTGCGAAACAAAACTAATGAAAACTGCAATCATCGGCCTGCCCATAGTAGGCAAGACATCGTTGTTCACCATCCTTACCGGCGTGCATGAAGCCACGCGCGTCGGATTGATGGAAGCTCGCGTGGGCATCACCAAAGTTCCAGACCCGAGGCTAGACGCTCTGGCGAAGATCTTCGAGCCGCCCAAAATCACGCAAGCCACCGTTGAGTATCTCGACTTCCCCGCCATCTCCAAGGAAGCTCTGCGCGACCCAAGTTATCTCGCCAGTATGCGCGTCGCCGATGCGCTGGCCCACGTCCTGCGTCTATTTCAAAGCGACACGGTCCCGCACGAAAAGGGTTCCGTGGATCCGGTGCGCGATCTCGAAGACGTGGAGATCGAGCTGATCCTGAGCGACCTGGTGGTGGTAGAAAAGCGCATGGAACGCCTCGACAAAGATCGCAAGAAGATCAAGAGCCCGGAGCTGGATCGCGAGTTCGCATTGCTGGAACGTTGTAAAACCACGCTCGAACAAAACGTCGCGTTGCGCACCCTGGAGCTGACACCCGACGAAGAAAAGCTGATCCGCGGATTCCAGTTCCTCTCGCAGAAGCCCATGCTGTTCGTCTTGAACATCGGCGAAGAGGATGCCGGCCGGCTGCACGAAATCGAAGAGGAGTATCGTAAGGGTCCGCTGGCTGGCCGCACCAACACCGCCGTCACCGCCATCTGCGGCAAGATCGAAGCCGAGCTGGCCGAGCTCTCGCCCGCCGAAGCCCGCGAATATCTGAGCAGTTACGGACTCAAGGACTCAGCGCTCGATCGGCTCATTTCGGCCACCTATGCATTGCTCGGTCTCATGTCGTTCCTCACGGCCGGGGAAACCGAAGTCCGCGCCTGGACCATTCCGATGCATAGCCGGGCACAAGAGGCGGCGGGCGCCATCCACAGCGATTTCGAGAAGAAGTTCATCCGCGCCGAAGTGGTGAACTGGCAGGCGCTGATCGATCATGGCGGATACCCCGGCGTGCGCGAGAAAGGCCTGCTGCGCCTGGAAGGCAAAGAGTACATCGTCAAGGACGGCGACGTGCTTGTGATTCGCCACGGCTGATTTCCCGCTCGTAATGCGGCCGTTGCGACCATAGCAGGGCAAACGCCGCCGCCAGCAGACATCCCCACGCGAACCAATCGCCGTAATTGGTGTAGAACGTCGTGCCGCTGCGAAAGGCGAAATGCACGTGTTCCGCCAGCTCTTGGTACAGCGGCAGCCGTACGTCGATATGCCCCGCTGGGTCGATCACGGCGGTGATCCCATCATTGGTGGAGCGGATCAGCCAGCGGCTGTTTTCGACCGCCCGCATGCGCGCAATCTCGAGGTGCTGCTCGCGCGCGGCGCTGTGTCCGAAATAGCCGTCGTTCGAAATATTCACCAGCAGATTCGCGCCGCCCTTCACGAACCTCCGCACTTCATCGGGGAAAACCGACTCATAGCATATGAAGACACCCAGCCGCTGCTCGGCGCCCCGAGAATCCATGGGAGAAACCATGGGAAAAACCACGATGCGATTT
>JBEKLB010000270.1:0-9249 GCA_050010415.1 Bryobacteraceae bacterium
CGTGCCGGTGAAGGACTACTTCAGTGCTGTGCTTCCCGGATTAAACCGGCGGACACTCTCAGAGGCCGCCCATCTCACCCCAGCTCGTTGGTCCACCCGCCGCGCGTGATCGCCCTGGGTTGGCTATACGGTTACATTCAGGTGCTCTGCTGCCAACAACCCAAGCGCAGCGCGGCCGTTCGTAAGGGCCATCGAATCAGGGGGGAATTGTGAACAGTGTGGTTGACCATCTAAGGTCGTGTGACCGTCCTAGGTCATCAATTCCGCAAGTGTAGGGTGCCATTCGTCGATGTACCGCTTAGATAAGTCCAGCCGCAGAAAGGGCGACGCGATCAGATACCGGCGGTAAAACACCTGGGCGTACGTATGCATGAGTGTAGTCCTCGAGCGCCGCGAGGAACGCCTCGATTTGTGGGAGGGGTGGCGCTGCGCGTGCATTCGTATAAAGCGAGTTTGATACCAAGGAGATCGGAAATGTCTGAACAGAACGCAGTAGTCGCCGTCTATGGCACGCATACCGGAGCAGAAGAAGCGGTGAAGGAGCTTCAGCGCGCCGGAGTCGACATGCACACCTTGTCCATCATTGGCAAGGATTCCCACACCGACGAACACGTAGTGGGTTACTACAATACCGGCGACCGGATGAAATATTGGGGCAAAATAGGCGCTTTTTGGGGAGGCTTCTGGGGATTGCTGTTCGGATCGGCTTTCTTCGCCATTCCGGGTCTCGGTCCCGTGCTGGTGGCGGGACCGCTGGTTGCGTGGATCGTGGGAGCGCTCGAAGGTGCTGCCGTTGTTGGCGGCGTGAGCGCCATCGGCGCCGGGCTCATCGGCATCGGAATTCCGAAGGACAGTGTCGTTCAATACGAGTTGGCGTTGAAGACGGACAAGTTCTTGTTGATGGTGCATGGAACCGCTTCGGAAGTGGAAAAAGCGAGAAGTATTATCGCGAGCACAGAGCCATTTTCGGTGACACTGCACTCGAGCGAAGCAGTGACGGCGGCCGCGCGGTAGCGATCCTTCGAAGATGGAAAACCGAGGAGAACAAAGATGTTTAGAAATGCCAGAGAGTTGCATGGCTTTACGATCCGAGCCACGGATGGCGAGCTAGGAATTTTAGATCAGCTTTATTTCGACGATGAGACCTGGGCCGTCCGCTATCTCATAGTAGAAACCGGAGACTGGCTCGTCGGCCGGGCCGTGATGATCTCGCCAATTTCGGTGGTCCACACCGACTGGGGAGCCAAGCGATTGGATGTGGCACTGACGAAAAAGCAGGTGGCGAATAGCCCCGATACCAACGCACACCAGCCCGTCTCCCGGCAGCACGAGGCCGCGTACAACCAGTATTACGGATATCCCTCCTATTGGGGCGGTCCCTATCTGTGGGGCCCAGCGTACTATCCGGCGGGCCTGACTATTCCAACACCTGCCTCCGAGGAAGCGATGGAGGATGGCAAACAGGGCGAGTCGGCAGATTCGCATCTGCGCAGCACCGAAGCCATCACCGGCTATCGCATTGAGGCTGCGGATGGTGAAATTGGCCATGTGGACGGATTTGTCGTGGACGATGAAGCCTGGGCTATCCGCTACATCGAGGTGGCAACGCGGAATTGGTGGCCGGGCAAGAAAGTGTTGGTTTCACCCGCCTGGATTGATCGGATGAACTGGCCTGATTCTAGAGTTTACTCCGGCCTCTCCCGGGAAGCCATCCAGAACGCACCGGAGTACGTCGAGTCCTTGCCGGTCACGCGCGAATATGAAGATCGTCTCTACGCCCACTACGGCCGGCCACCGTATTGGCTGCATGAAGCCGAACACGAGTCCTCTCTATCCCTGAGCGGTGTTTAAGTTCGGGCGTGGGCGCTCGGCAACGCGGCGCCCATGATTTTCGTTGGTTCTGCTGGCGTTAGACACCATCTCGACTGTCAATTGGAGAGGGGTATGAAAGCCACCGAACAACCTCATCACATGGGCCAGAGCCTTTGGCTGGACAACATCGCGCGGGGATTGCTCGCCGGTCCTGCTCGTTCTGATTAACAAGGTGTCCGCTAAATAAACTATGCCAGTCAAATCGATCACCGCCGAATCCGTGAGTGACGCCGCGGTTGAGCGTGGCAATGCCTCGACGACGAAGGTTGATTTTCCCCCGGTCGATTCTATTTACAAGTGCCCGATGCACCCGGAAGTCCAGCAGGATCATCCGGGCAATTGTCCCAAGTGCGGCATGCGGTTGGAACTGAAGACGGCGACAGCGGGCGCGGATGACGATGAGAATGCCGAACCGCGGAACATGACGAGGCGCTTCTGGATCGGAGCGGGGCCGACATTACCCGTGTTTCTACTCAGGGTTGGCTGCCTACATCCGGGATCAAGTGAACCATCGCCAGCTGTTCTTCGGTCTGCTGCTCAGCCGAATGATTGCGGGTGCCGCCATGAGCCTGAGTTCCTCTCGGTCATCGGCAACGCATTGAGGCTGAGGAAAGTAAAGCTGTGATTTTAGGTACAAAACATGAAAACACAAATTGAGACACTCATTCCGGAACTGAACCAGACGCAACCCAACGCGGTCAACCACGAGGAGCTAATTACAAGAACCAACACACTCACTGCGGAAATGCTTCACAAGATGAACGCCTACTGGCGGGCCGCCAACTATCTGTCGGTCGGCCAGATTTATCTCTACGACAACCCGCTGCTGAAGGAGCCGCTCAAGCTATCACACGTGAAGCCCTTGGTGGTCGGGCATTGGGGCACGACGCCGGGTCAGAACTTCATCTACGTTCATTTGAACCGGATCATCAAGAAGCATGACCTGGATATGATCTACATCGCCGGCCCCGGGCACGGCGGCCCGGCAATTGTGGGCAACGTTTACCTCGAAGGCACCTGGAGCGAGATTTATCCAAACGTCAGTCAGGATGAGGCAGGCCTCAAGAAGCTGTTTATGCAGTTCTCGTTTCCGGGTGGAATTTCGAGCCACGTCGCGCCCACGACGCCAGGGTCGATTCACGAAGGCGGCGAGCTGGGGTACTCGCTCAGCCATGCGTTCGGCGCCGCGTTCGATAATCCCGGACTGATTGTTGCGTGCGTGATTGGGGACGGCGAAGCGGAGACGGGCCCGCTCGCGACCGCGTGGCAGTCCAACAAATTTCTCAACCCGATTACCGACGGGGCAGTGCTGCCGATCTTGCACCTCAATGGCTACAAAATCAGCAATCCCACCGTCCTGGCCCGCATCGAGCACGAAGAGTTGGGGCAGTTTCTACGCGGCTGCGGCTGGACGCCTTACTTTGTGGAAGGGGACGACCCGGAAACGATGCATCAACTCATGGCCGCCACCATGGAAACGGCCATGGAAGACATCCGGCATATCCAGCAGAATGCTCGGAACAACAACGACACCACGCGGGCGCGTTGGCCAATGATCGTCTTCAGATCACCCAAGGGCTGGACTGGACCGAAAGTAGTGGATGGCCTCCAAATCGAAGGCACCTTCCGCTCGCACCAAGTGCCGATCCTGGTGGATTCCGAGCATCCCGATCATGTCCAACTTCTTGAAAGCTGGATGAAAAGCTACCAGGCCGAGGAGTTGTTCGATCAAAATGGCCGTCTGATTCCCGAATTGGCCGACCTGGCTCCGAAGGGCAACCGGCGCATGGGCGCCAATCCGCACGCCAACGGCGGCGTTCTGTTGCGCGATCTGCGGATGCCGGACTTTTGCGTCCACGCTGTGAACGTGCCTTCGCCCGGCGCCGTCGATGCCCAGGACACCCTGGTGCTGGGTAACTTCCTGCGCGACGTGGCCAAGCTGAATCAGGATCAGCGTAATTTCCGTGTCTTTGGCCCCGATGAGACGCTGTCGAATCTCTTGGGCGCGGTTTTCGAAGTTACCAACCGTCAATGGGAAGCGCGCGAGGAGAAGAACGATGAATTTCTCGCGCCCAGTGGGCGTGTTTTGGACTCGATGCTCAGCGAGCACCAGTGCGAGGGTTGGTTGGAAGGATATCTCCTCACCGGCCGGCACGGACTGTTCAATAGCTATGAAGCCTTCATCCGCATTGTCGACTCGATGTTCAGCCAGCACGCCAAGTGGCTGAAGGTAACGCTGGAACTGCCATGGCGCCGGAAGATCGCGTCGTTAAACTATCTACTCGCCTCCCACGTTTGGCAGCAGGATCACAACGGCTTCACGCACCAGGATCCCGGCTTCCTGGACCACGTGATCAACAAAAAGGCCGATATCGTGCGCGTCTACCTGCCGCCTGACGCCAATTGTTTGTTATCGGTTTTCGATCACTGCCTGCGCAGCCGGCATTACGTCAACGTCGTGGTGGCAGGCAAACACGCGCTACCGCAATGGCTGACGATGGACGCCGCAGTGGTGCATTGCACGGAAGGTATTGGCATCTGGCAATGGGCTAGTAACGACCAGGATGCTGTCGAACCAGACTTGGTGATGGCCTGCTGCGGAGACACGCCGACGCTGGAGGTCCTGGCCGCAGTTTCCATCCTTCGTGAGCACTTGCCCGAGCTCAAAATCCGGGTGATCAACGTCGTCGACCTCATGAAGCTCCAGTCTCAGAGTGAGCACCCGCACGGGCTCAGCGATACGGACTACGATTCGCTCTTTACCAAAGATAAGCACATCATCTTCGGCTTCCATGGATACCCCTGGTTGGTTCACCGGCTGACGTACCGCCGGACCAACCGCAATCTGCACGTCCGAGGCTACAAAGAAGAGGGCACCATCACGACGGCCTTTGACATGAGGGTGCAGAATGACCTGGACCGATTCCATCTGGTCGAAGACGTGATCGATCGCCTGCCGCATCTGGGTTCCAAGGGCGCCTACCTGAAGCAGACGATGCGGGACAAGCTCATCCGGCACAAACACTACATCGACAAACACGGCGAGGACTTGCCGGAGATTCGTAACTGGAAATGGAAGGGGACCACAATTGAAAGGGCGCAAACGCGATGAACGAGGGCAACTTCGGTCATCGCCGGAACGAAGGACCCGATACTGCCAGTGACTCAAACACTTCGGGATCGGTTACAGGATGACCGGTAACCGGATTAGCGTGGTGCGCCTCGATGCGGAACTTTTTGCCGCCGAGAAGGGCACCGACCCGACGGAAGTAAAGGTGTAACGCGCCCAAATATGCAAGACAATACCACTCCCTCAAACCTCGGTTCGGTGGTGTCGGTGCGCGGAAGTGTCGTAGATGTACGCTTCGATTCACACTTGCCGCCCATCTACTCGCTGCTGCACGCGAAGGAGGGGGCAATTGCAATCGAGGTCTTAGCGCAGCTTGATGCACATTGCGTGCGTGGAATTGCCCTAACGCCCACGCAAGGCCTGGTTCGCGGTAGCCCGGTGGAAGATACGGGCGGGCCGCTGAAAGCGCCGGTCGGCAAGGGAGTCCTTTCGCGAATGTTTGACGTCTTTGGGAATACCATTGACCGGCAAGCGGCGTCTACAGATGTCCAATGGCGTAGCGTTCATCAAGCCCCGCCGGCACTAGCCCGGCGTTCCACGAAATCCGAGATCTTCGAGACCGGGATCAAGGTGATCGATGTGCTGGTGCCGATCGAGCGCGGCGGCAAAGCGGGTCTCTTTGGTGGCGCGGGCGTAGGCAAGACGGTGTTGCTCACCGAAATGATTCACAACATGATCGAACACCAGAAGGGTGTAAGCATCTTTTGCGGCATAGGCGAACGATGCCGGGAGGCGGAAGAACTTCACCGCGACATGAAGACGGCGGGTGTCTTGCCAAACATGGTGATGGTGTTCGGCCAGATGAACGAACCGCCAGGAAGCCGGTTCCGCGTTGGCCACGCCGCGCTGACCATGGCCGAGTATTTTCGGGACGACGAACATCGCGACGTTTTGCTGCTGATTGACAATATCTTCCGCTTCATCCAGGCCGGCATGGAAGTTTCAGGCTTGATGGGCCAAATGCCGTCGCGCCTGGGTTATCAGCCCACCATGGCCACCGAACTATCGGAGTTAGAGGAACGCATCGCCAACACCGACACCGGCGCCATCACGTCCATTCAGGCGGTCTATGTTCCGGCCGACGATTTGACGGACCCCGCCGCGGTGCACGTGTTTTCGCATTTGTCGACGTCGATCGTGCTTTCGCGCAAGCGGGCGAGCGAAGGACTTTTCCCGGCTATCGATCTGCTGCAATCCAGCTCTAAAATGGCCACGCCCGGCATCGTCGGCGAACGGCATTACCTCCTGGCGCAGGAAATCAGACGGACACTCGCGCAGTACGAAGATCTCAAGGACATCATCGCGATGCTCGGCTTGGAACAACTGTCGCCGGAAGATCGTAACGTAGTCGCCCGTGCCCGGCGGTTAGAGCGATTCCTCACCCAGCCGTTTTTCGCCACTGAGCAGTTTAGCGGCATCAAGGGAAAGCTCGTCAGCCTGAAAGACTCGCTGGATGGTTGCGAACGAATCCTGCGGGACGAATTCAAAGACTACCCGGAGAGCGCGCTTTACATGATCGGCGCGATTGACGAAGCGAAGAAGGAAGCCAAGGCTGAGGGCAAGGGCGACCCGAAGCCTGCGGCCGTTTCGAAGCCCGTCAATCCTGCGGCCATGCCCCAAGCCGAGTCCGAGGCGCAGCCGAAGCCCGACCCGAAACCTGCACCGGAGGTCCAGCATGCCGCAGTCGGCGCTCATGAATCTTAAGATTCTTCTGCCCTTCCAGGTCTTCGTCCAGACCACTGGCGTTTCGCGCATCGTTGCAGAGAACCTCGATGGCTCGTTTGGGCTGCTCCCACACCGTTTGGACTGCATTGCGGCGCTGGCGCCCGGGATTCTGATCTACGAAAACGAAGGCGCGGGCGAAATTTACGTGGCCGTCGATGAAGGCGTCCTTGTCAAGACCGGCCTGGACGTGCTGGTCTCCGTGCGCAATGCAATTGGCGGAACGGACCTCGGCCGGCTCCACGAGGCAGTGAAGAGCGAGTTTCCGAAGCTGAACGAAGGGGAGCAGAGTGTTCGCTCGGTGATGGCGAGAATGGAGAGCGATTTCATCCGTCGCCTGGCGGGGTTTCATCATGAGTGATAAGCCCGAAGCTGCGTTCAGCCGGGCTGTGGGCGCCAAGGCAGCGCGAAAGATCAAGGCGCGGGGTAACCCCTCGCAGGGCGTCTGGTTTGGCTTGGGCATGATGGGGCTTGTTGGCTGGTCGGTGGTCGTTCCCACGCTCGCCGGCGCGGCGCTCGGCGTCTGGCTGGACAATCGCCATCCAGGACATTATTCCTGGACGCTGATGTTGCTGATGATCGGTCTGGTCATCGGCTGTTTGAATGCATGGCATTGGGTGAGCAAGGAAAACAAAGAAATCGGAGAGGAAGAAGAAAATACCGATGAGTGAAACTCTGGCTCTGGTGCTGGCTCTGATGGCGGGCGTCTCCCTCGGCGCGATCTTCTTCGGCGGCCTTTGGTGGACCGTTCGCAAGAGTTTCTCGTCCAAACAGCCGGCGCTGTGGTTCTTCGGCAGCAGCCTGCTGCGAACGATCATTGTGCTGGCTGGTTTCTATTTCATCGCGCTTGGTCAATGGCAGAGGTTGCTGGTCTCCCTTTTTGGATTCGCGATGGCGCGCCTGATGGTGACGCGGCTCACGCGAGGGCCGGAAGGGCCGACGTACGTCGCGCAGGAGGCCAGCCATGCACCTTAGCCCGGATCAGATGATCTTCTGGCAGTACGGTTTTTTCAAACTCAACGGCACCATTGTGTTCACTTGGGCGCTGATGCTCCTGCTGGCCGCCGGCTCAAAGCTAATCACACGCAAACTTTCCATTGGCCTGGAACGTTCCCGCTGGCAGAATCTTCTGGAAATCCTCGTCACCGGCATCGAGAAACAGATTGAAGACGTGGGCCTGAGTGAGCCACAGAAATATCTTGGTTTCTTGGGCACGCTTTTTCTATTTATCGCCACGGCCAGCCTGTGCACGGTTATTCCCGGCTACCAGCCGCCGACTGGCTCGCTTTCCACCACGGCTGCACTGGCGCTGTGCGTATTTGTGGCCGTGCCGTTCTTCGGCATCGAAGACCAAGGACTCGGCGACTATCTTCGGTCTTATGCGAAGCCGACGTTCATCATGCTGCCGTTCAATATCATCAGCGAACTTTCGCGCACCCTAGCCCTGGCCGTCCGTTTGTTCGGCAACATGATGAGCGGGGCGATGATTATCGCGATCCTGCTTACGATTACGCCCTTCGTCTTTCCGATCGTCATGACGCTGCTCGGACAGCTAACCGGCATGGTGCAGGCGTACATTTTCAGCATCCTCGCGGCCGTGTACATCGCAGCCGCCACGCGAGTCCGTAAGCCCAAACCGGAAGCGGCGCAGGGCAATGCAGTTTGAAACAGCAAAAGGAGATTTTGTGGATAACCTCACTATTATCGCGGTGGCATCAATCGTCATCGCAGGCATCACCATTAGTCTCGGCGCCATAGGGCCTGCACTAGCAGAAGGCAGGGCCGTGGCGACGGCGCTGACATCGCTGGCCCAGCAGCCGGATGCCTCGGCTACCATCACGCGAACCTTGTTCGTGGGTCTGGCAATGATCGAGTCCATCGCTATCTACTGTTTCGTGGTCTCGATGATTCTGATCTTCGCCAACCCGTTTTGGAACCACGCCATCGCACAAGCTCCAGGAAAGTAACGCCATGCTTATCGATTGGTTCACCGTCGGTGCGCAGGCGCTCAATTTTCTCATCCTGGTGTGGTTGATGAAGCGTTTTCTTTACAAGCCTATCCTCAACGCCATCGACGAGCGGGAGAAGCGGATTGCCACCGAACTCGCGAGCGCCGACGCGAAAAAGGCCGAAGCCCAGAAGGAGCACGACGAGTTCCAGCACAAGAACACGGAGTTCGATCAGCAGCGCGCAGCACTCTTGAGCAAGGCGACAACCGACGCGCAGGCCGAAGGTCAGCGGCTCCTCGATGAATCGCGCAAGGCGGCCGTGGCTTTGAGCGCAAAGCAACAGGAAACGTTGAAAGACGAGGAACATAACTTACATCAAGCGATCATCCTCCGGACGCAGCAGGAAGTATTCGCCATTGCACGAAAGGCGCTGACGGATCTCGCCACCACCAGCCTCGAAGAGCGCCTGGGTGAGGTGTTCACTCGCCGCTTGCGAGAGATGAATGGCGACGGAAAAAAAGGCCTCGCCGCAGCTCTGGAGACAGCCTCTACCCCCGCCGTCGTCCGCAGCACCTT
>JBEKLB010000271.1:0-9206 GCA_050010415.1 Bryobacteraceae bacterium
CAAACTGTTCACCGGAAGCGTTCTGGTGATGGATGGAGGCATCTCCGTGCGCTGGGGAGGTGTCAGCGGCGCGGCAGCGGAAAGTGCCGGCGCGACAGCAAATAGCGCTAGCAGCCAACAGTACGTTGGCATGGCGTTGCCCGCGTACCGTTGAATAACACCGTAAAGTCATCGCCTCGGAGTAAACCTATGCCACGTATCGTGGAACGTTTGCTGAAGATTCGCCCGGAGGAAGCAAGCTTCAAGGCTCGAGGCTTCGAAGCCTGCGATCCGACGATCTGCCGAAGGCTGGAACAGATGTTGGAGAGCTTTATCGGCGGCTACAATCTCGCCGTGGAGACGCAGGATAAGGTCGAGTTGTCCCAGCGTTTGTACGCGGCTTTCGATAGCCACCATGTTGGCTTTGCCTTCGAGGGCGTGGGGCTTTATATCGCCATGCTGGACATGCTGATTCCAGGCAAGTCCTATCGTCTGAATAGCTATTTCAAGGGCGCCGGCGAGCACCATGACTACATCATCGCCGTGGGCGCGGGGTTTGCGGTGGCCCGAATCCCGTGGGGACTTAGGGCCATGGATGGTTATCTGCGGACTCTCGACCCGCTGATCGCATGGTGCGTTCCCTGCGGCTACGGCTTTCACGAAGGCTTTTTTCACCACCGGCGGTTCATCGACGCGGCCGAAGACCCGCCCGCATCTCTGTCGTCGTTGGGCAGGCAGTTATTCGATTCGGGGCTGGGCCGTTCGCTATGGTGGGTGAAAGGCGCCGACCCTTTGGGGATACTTGCCGCCATTGACCGCTTCCCCGAAGATCGCCGCGCCGAACTTTGGGCGGGAATCGGCATCGCCGCCTGTTACGCGGGAGGGGTTGACGTCGCCGAGTTGCGGAGCTTGCAGGAATTGTCGGGGACCTTCCGCGTGGATTTGCTCTCGGGTTTGCCCTTCGGCGCGCGTCTGCGGCAAAAGGCGGGAAACTACTCGGATCGAACCGAGTTGGCCTGCCGGACATTACTGGATCGGAGTACGGATGAAGTGGCAGATATGGCGGAGGCGGCAGCAGACTCCGTTCGCAGTCAAGTGCGGGGATCGGGAATCACGGCAGCATATGCACTGCTGAGACAGCATTTAGTGGCCCAGTGCCAAACAATCGCAAAGGTCGAATCGTATGTCTGAGATACCCCAATACGAAGTAATGGTCCTTGGAAGCGGCCTTGGCGGCGCCATGCTGGCGGCCATCCTGGCAAAGGCGGGGCTGTCCGTCCTCCTTGTGGAAGGCGAGACGCATCCGCGCTTCACCATCGGCGAGGCGACGACGCCGGACACGAACTTCCGTCTCAAATTGCTGGGACTGAAGTACGACGTCCCGGAGATCACGAATCTCAGCACGTTCCACGACCTGCGGGACAATGTGGGCCCTTCGAGCGGCGTGAAGCGAGCCTTCAGCTTCCTCTATCATCGCGAGGGCCAGGAACAGAACCCGCTTGAAAGCCATCAGTATCCGACTCTGGCGCCACCCATGGGCCCGGATTGCCACTTCTTCCGGCAGGATACCGACGCCTATATGATGGCGGCTGCGGTGCGCCACGGAGCGACCATCCGGCAGCAGACGCGCATCGTCGATTTCGAAGTGAAGGGAGACGTCGCGCGGCTGGTCTCGAATAAAGGCGAAGTCTTCACCGGCTCTTACCTCGTCGATGCCACGGGCATGAAGTCGGTGCTGGCGCACAAGTTCGATCTGCGCGACAACACCACCAATTATCTGACCAACTCGCGCGCCATTTTCACCCACATGGTGAATGTGGAGCACTACGATAACGTCGGCCATTCGCGCGAAGAATACAAGCTCAAATACCCGCTCTCGCAGAGCACGCTTCACCATATATTCGAGGGCGGCTGGATGTGGGTAATCCCGTTCAACAATCACGCCGATGCGGTGAATCCGCTCTGCAGCGTCGGTTTGCTGCTCAATCGCGACATCCACCCGGAAACCGGGATGGACCCGGAAACGGAGTTCTTCAGCTTCGTGCACCGCTATCCGGGAATGAAAAAACAGTTCGCCAAAGCGAAGTCGGTGCGCAACTGGATAGGCACCGGCCGCCTTCAGTACGGCGCGACACGCCTCAACGGGCATCGCTACAGCCTTCTCTCCCACGCCGCGTTCTTCATCGACCCGCTCTTTTCTTCGGGCCTGGTGCTGACCACGGCGGGCGTGGACATGCTGGCGCAGCAACTCCTTCACGCTTTCGAACACAACGATTTCGCGGTGGAGAACTTCCAGCACATCGACGATTTCTTCGCGAAGAACGTGCAGTTTTTCGACCGCGTGGTGGGCAACTCTTTCACATCTTTCCGCGATATCGATTTGTGGGACGCATGGTTCCGGGTGTGGGTGGTCGGTCTGCTGGTGGGCACGGAGCTGAACGGAAAGACTTATCTCAAATTCATAGAATCCGGCGACAAATCGGTTCTCGATGCAAAGAAGTCAGCGCGCGGCGTTCTGGGTTCGGATTTCAAGCCGTTCAGCGAACTCTTCGAGCGGGCGAGCAGCGAGATGGACAACGTCCGGGCGGGCGGAGATCCGAAAGAAGCGGCGAACAACATCCGCGCAATGTTCCGCGGCCTCGACTTCGTCCCCACGTATTTCAAATGGCACAACAAGGCGGTTCGCACCACGCCTGCTTTCACCATCGGCGGCATGACCCGCATGTATTTCTGGTACCTGTTCAAATCGCCGCGCCTGGTCTTCCAGGAGCTCTACGGATGGAAGCCGTGGACCGCCTACAAATACATCCTTGTATCCATCCTCCACAACATGAGTATTTCCAGACGCCGCACGCGCGGTTATGTCCGGGACGTTTTCAAGGCCTGGAACAAGGAATGGGTTTCGCCACAAGGAGCGCAGGTTGCAACGGCGCCAGCGAGAGCCAGCGTGTCCGTGCCTGCGGCGCCGGCCAGCGTTGCTGCGAATGGCCGGACGACAAATTGAAAAGGTGATGCGTTTATGCCTTCCATAGAAGTAACTCGCGCCCCCTATCGCCGCACCCCGGTGATTGTAGCCGTCCTCGCCGTGGTGGCTGCGCTCTCCGCGCTGGCGCGCATCCCCCATGCGCCCGCCGGTGAAGCGGCCCGCCTGGCTTCGCGATTCCGGTTCTCGATGGAGAAGCTTCCCCTTGTGCCGATCCCCGCGGACGTTGTCTATCCGGTCAACCAGATGGCGAAACAAATGCAGTATTACTACTACCAGGTAGGTGAATCGGCCGCGCTCGGCGACCTGGACGGCGACGGCCTGCCCAATGATTTATGCCAGACCGACGTGCGCGCGAAGAGCGCCTGGATCAGCCCGGTTCCCGGAACCGGTGCGCGCTACGCTCCCTTCAAACTGGAATTCGGTAAATATTTCGATCCCATCACGGAATACCCCAGCGTTTGCCGCATCGCCGATATGAATGAGGATGGCCTGGAGGATATCTTCATCGGATTCTATGGCCGGCCGCCTCTGCTCCTGCTGCGCAAAGCCTCCGCCGATCTGAAGCCGGGCGCGCCCCTTTCCATGGATTCCTATACCGTGCAGGAACTGGTTCCCGGCCTCAATCAGCGCTGGTGGACGGCCACGGCTAACTTCTTCGACGTGGATGGCGACGGGCACATGGATCTTTTCGTCGGCAACTACTACGCGGATGGATCCGAGCTCACGGACGCGAACTCGTCGAAGCCTTTCCAGATGAACGAGGACTTCTCGCGCGCGAAAAACGGCGGCACGAGCCGCATTTTCCTGCACGTCTCCAGCGTGTCCGGTCCCACGCCTTCTGTCGTTTATCGCGACGCGGGAAACGTGCTGCCGAACAACGGTGCGCACGCCTGGACTCTGGCCAGCGGCGCGGCCGATTTGGAGCGCGACGGGCTCTCCGACTTCTACATCGCCAACGATTTCGGGCCTGACCAGTTGCTGGCCAATCATTCCACGCCCGGCTCGGTCCGGCTCGAGGAACTGAAAGGCGAGGGCGGCTTCACCATCCCCACCTCGATGTCCATCGGGAACGATACATTCAAGAGCATGAGCGTCGATTTCGCCGACGTGAATAACGATGGCATCTTCGACTGGTATGTCAGCAATATCGCCTCACCGTTCGCCATGCAGGAAAGCCACTTCCTCTGGGTCAGCACGGGGAAGATGGGCAAGATAAAGAAAGGCATCGCTCCCTGGGTGGACAAAGCCGAAGACCTGGGCGTGGCCCACAGCGCGTGGGCCTGGGACGCAAGGTTCGAGGACTTCGATAACTGTGGAAGCGTGGAACTGGTTCAGGCCACGGGCCTGGTAAAAGGAACGGAGAACCGCTGGCCGGATCTGGCCCAGGTGGGCGGAGCCAACGACGAACTCGTGCGCCATCCCGCCTCCTGGCCCAGGTTCCTGCCCGGATCCGATGTCGACGGCACCGCCCGCAAGCCTTTCTGGGTTCGCGGCAATGACGGACACTATGTCGATCTCGCAGACAACCTGTGGCCGGATCTCACATCGCCCGCTCGCGGGATCGCCGTAGCCGATGTGGATGGAGACGGGTATCCCGATATGGTGTTCGCGAATTACTGGGACAATTCGGTCTATATCAAGAACAACGGCTCCGGCAACAAGTTTATGGGGCTGCACCTGCTGCTGCCCACGGCCGAAGCTGCGGACCAGCCGGCAGCTATCCGGGTCCATGACGGTCACCCGACATGGCGCGAAGGCACTCCGGCCATCGGCGCATTTGTTGAAATCGAGACCCCCGATGGACGCAAGCAGATCAGACAGTCCGACGGCGGCAACGGCCATTCCGGTCAGCGCAGCCCCGAAGTAAGGTTCGGTCTCGGTCAGACTCAGGCGTCGGCCATCCCGGTGCGGATCACCTGGCGCGATTTTCACGGAACCCTGCACCACGACGAGTTGTCGCTGGCGCCCGGCTATCACACAGTATTGCTCTCAACAAAGGGAAAGAACTCATGAGTGCTCCCGCCATGGTTTCGTCCGTTGCCAACGCACCGGCGTTGACAGTCGCTCCGAAGAAGAAAGATCCTCGCATGGGTCTGAAGACCTCGGCTACGTTTGCGACGATATTCACGATTCTCGGCCACTCGGTATTCGGCTTCGAGCAGTCGTGGGCGCAGGTCTTCGTCGCCCTGGCTTCCGGATACTGCTGCGCCTTCCTGTTTGAGTGGGTGGACGCAAAAGCAAATAACCGCGAGCCGGAGTTTATGGGCGGCGGCAAGTGGAAGGTGGTCAACTTCCTGCTTGCGCCTCACATGACCGCCATCACGATATCGTTTCTGATCTACGTGAATCAGCGCCTGTGGTTGATGGCTCTGACGGTCGCCATCGCCATCGGCTCAAAATATGTCCTGCGCGTGCGCCAGAACGGCCGGCTGCGTCACTTCATGAACCCGTCGAACTTCGCCGTCGCGGTGGTCCTTTACGTCTTCCAGGGGACCGCGGGCATGCTTCCGTGGGGTTATACCGTCGATCTCCACGGCGCATGGGACTGGATTGTACCGGCCATCATCGTGATGCTCGGCACGCGCCTGAACATTATGTTCACGGGCCGAATTCCGACCATCGTTTCGTGGCTGACCTCCTTCGTGGTCTTTGCCGCGCTGAGATCCTGGTTTCTGGGTTATCCGTTCCCCGGCCAGCTTGTGGTGCTGACAGGCATCCCCATGGTCCTGTTTACGCTGTATATGATTACCGACCCGCAGACATCGCCCTCGAAGCTCCGCAGTCAAATCTTCTTCGGATCCGGTATCGCCTTCGCTTACTCCCTGCTGCTCATGTCGCATGTGCAGTACACGATGTTCTACAGCGTCGCGGCTGTATGCCTGGTGCGCGGCATGTGGCTCTATTGGGTCGACATGCGCGAAACTTCGCCGGTGCGGGGAGGTTCTTCGCTGGCACAGGAGCCAATCAAGCTCTAGCCAGCGAAAAGTCAAAATTTCGTATGCCATCCTGAAGATTTTCGCTGTACTATCGGACACACATATGTCTCAAAAGAAAAGAACTCTTGTCCGGAGAATCTCCGCGGTCCTGATCGCCCTCGCGCTGGCTGTGGTGATCCTCGGCGCGGTGGGATATCGTTTCCTTTTCCCTGTCCTGCCGAAGGTCGCGGTTCCCAAAGAGGTAGTCCGGCCGGACCAGGGCTGGACTCCGGATCAGCGCGAGAAGTTCTATCAGACCGCGCAAGGCTCCCTGATCATTCCATACAGCTGGTTCCTGGCGCTTGAGCAGCCGGGATTGGGCAACCACGAGCCCTTCGCCGCCGTAGAAAACCTCGTACGCTACGATCTGGTCCCCGACGCTTCAAGATTCAACCCGGACCACCTTCCAGTCGGAGTCACCGTACAAACGATCGATAACGATCACCTTCGGAATCTCGGATGCGGTGCGCCTCCATGCGCCTCCGGATCTTCCCTCCATTCGGAATGGGTGACTTATACATGCGCCGCCTGCCATATTGCTCAGATCAATTACCAGGGCAAGAGCTTCATCGTCGATGGCGGCAGAGGACGCTGGAATTTCACGGTGTTCAACACAACGCTTGCCAACTTGCTTCTGGAGACGCGTTATTCGCCGGGTATGTTTGCGCGCTTTGCGGATAAGGTGATCCGGTTGGAGAAACGACCGGATACCCAGGACGAAAAAGAAAAAGTAAAGCACGAACTCGATGAGTTCCTGCATGGACCTTCTATTGTTGGCGGAGTCGTGGCAGGCATAAAAAACACCTACCCGACCGAAGAAGGCTACGGCCGGATGGACGCGCTGGGAAGAGGCGCCAACGGGCAATTCGGCCCACTGGACAAGCGCAACATCCTTGTAGCCAACGCTCCTGTCCTGATTCCGCCGCTTTGGTATACACACGATTTCGATTGGGTACAAAGCGTCGCGGCGATCGGTCAACCGCTGGGGCGCAACATTACAGAATCGTGGGGCGTTAATTCGGCCGTGGACCTCGCCAATCCCGACCCCACGCAGCGCTTCCATTCTTCCATCCCGATCAAAAATATGTTCTGGATGGAGACGCTCATCTCGGTGATGAAACCTCCTCAGTGGCCCGAGGAGATTCTGGGAAAGGTCGACCCTCAGACCGTCGAACTGGGCCGTTATCTCTATGAAGAAAAGGTCTTCGACAACGCTCTGACGCCAGCCGAGGAGCAATGGTGTGCAGATGCTTCGCCGACAGGCGACTATCAGCCCTGTCCGAATCCCAACACGCAGAAAAAAGGACTGTGCGCCCGCTGTCACGCAGCGACCGGACAGGTGAATGCGAACGAGAACGGAAAACGATACTTCCAGCTGCCGATGTACAAGCTGAGTGTTATCGGCACCGATCCCATGGATGCGGAGAATTTCAACGGTCGCCAGGTCTACACAGGCGTTTTGAAAGACAAGTTCGGAGGCAAGGACAAAGTCGGAGTCGGAGAAGCGCTGCTGGTCACCACGACTGAAATTATGGCGCGCGAACTAGATCATCAGCATATTCCTGCCGAAGACCGTCTCAAGGTTACTGGATTTCGGAAGAACGATTTCCGTGCCCCGCTGGCTTATCCCGCAAGGCCGTTGACCGGTTACTGGTCTACTCCACCCTACATGCACAACGGCGCGATTCCCAACCTCTATGAGGTGATGAGCCCGGTCAGCGAGCGATCCGCAACCTTCTGGACGGGCAGCGAAGAGTTCGATCCCGTGAAGGTCGGTTACCGGTCCGAGAAGTTCGAAGGCGGGTTCAGATTTGATACGAAGCGCAATTTCCTGCAGGCTGCCGCATCCAGCGTGCGGGATCTGTTCTCCGGCCATCTTCGATTCGATCGCGATGTTGCCGGAAACTCGAATCTGGGCCACGAGTTCCGCGATGCCCCGAAGGGTACCCCGGGCGTGATCGGACCCTATCTCAGCCCCAAAGAACGAATGGCGATCATCGAGTACATGAAGGTGATGTCGGAGGTAAAACCTCTGGACGATGGTTCGGAGTACCGCCGTCGAATGGGCTTGCTGAAAGATATGGAACAGGAGTACGGGGGGGACGTGCAAAACGTCGCTGCAAAATGATGGCAGACTCACCGAACAGCACAAAGACCATCCTCGTCTGCGGGGCCTTGGGCAATCAAGGGGGAGCAGTCGTGGCCCGGTTGCTCGAAAAAGGGTGGAAGGTGCGGGCGTTGACGCGCAGACCCGAGAGTCGCGCGGCGGAGGCGCTCGCCCAAAAAGGCGTCGAACTCGCTAAGGGCGATCTGGAAGATCCGGCATCGCTGGATGCCGCCCTGAAAGGCGCCTATGGGGTGTTCAGCGTTCAGGATGGATCGGTCGGCGCGGAACGTGAGATTATGCAGGGCAAGAACATGGCCGATGCTGCGAAGAAGGCCAACGTTGAACATTTTGTCTTCAATTCTGTCGCAGGAGCGGACCGGAACACGGGCATCAATATATGGGAGCGCAAGTGGGCAATTGAAAAATATGTGCGCCGGCTGGGCCTGCCTGCAACGATTTTCCGCCCTGTATCATTCTTCGAGGATTATTACTTTGACTTCTTCCACCTGCCGATTCTGCTTGGATGGCTCGGCTCGCCGGTAAAGAAGCACATTCCTTATCAGATGATTGCCACCTGGGACATCGGCGGTTTCGTGCAGTTGGCCTTTGAGCGCCCCCAGGAGTTTATCGGAATGGAGCTTGAGATCGCCGGAAGCGCCCTGACCAACCTTGAGAACGCCGAGGTCCTCAGCCGCGTCACCAGGAGGAAGGTGAGATTCATTCACCTGCCGGAGTGGGTCATTCGCCTTTGGATGGGCAAAGATATCTATAACTTCTTCCACTGGCTCAACACCAGCGGCTACAGGGCCGACGTACAGGAACTTCGCCGACGTTACCCGGAGCTCAAACTAAAGACGCTGGAGCAGTGGCTGTACGGCGAAGGCTGGGAAAAACATGCCCGCCGCGTGGTAGTGCATGGCGGTTCGTGGGGTTACAAGGAGTACAAAGGCTAAGCGCTCTGGTTGAGCGGGGATTGAGAATGGACGCGAAAGTGCAGGTGGGCTGAATTGATACGCGGAGCGTTTCTAGCTGGGGGTATTGTGGCCACGGGCGGTCTGGCTCTCCATTGCTACACAATGGAGCATTGGATCTATCCCAAACTGAAGGTCGAAGGCTTCCCTGTCACGCCATTCGGCGACAGCCTGCAGATGAAGAAGTC
>JBEKLB010000272.1:0-9193 GCA_050010415.1 Bryobacteraceae bacterium
GGAAGACGGAATCGGCTCCGCCCTGGCGCGGCCCACTTGGGACGATGTGGATCGCCTGAAAAAAATGACCAGGATGAAGCTGGTGCTCAAAGGCATAGAGACCCGCGAAGACGCCATGCTGTGCCGCGAGCACGGCGTGGACGGAATCGTGGTGTCCAATCACGGCGGCCGCGCCACGGAAGATCTACGGCCCACTATTGAAAGCCTTCCCGAAGTGGTGGACGGCGCCGGCCCGCGCATGAAGATCCTGGTGGATAGCGGCTTCCGCCGTGGAACCGACGTTTATAAAGCACTGGCGCTGGGCGCGAGCGCGGTGGGAATCGGACGTCCGTACGTCTACGGTCTCACTGCCTTCGGACAGCAGGGCGTGGAGCGCGTGCTGGATATTTTACTGGCGGAGTTGTTGATGACCATGCGCCAATGCGGCACTCCCACCTTGGCTCGGATCACGCGAGCCTCCGTTGCGGTCAGCTAATAGCCAATCATTTTTTCTAAGGACAACCTAAGGATCATTCGATGATATCTCTCACTACATACAGCCGCCGTAAATTCCTGGAGTTTCTGGCGGCAAGCCCAGCCGTTGCCTGGGCGCAGCCAATTTCTTCGGCGCAGCGCGCGGAGGTGGTGGAGAGCGCGAAAGACGCACTCAGCGTCAAGGATTTTGAGGAGATCGCGCAGCGCAAACTGCGTCCCGCTCATTGGGGCTATTTATCCACCGGCGTGGATGACGACCGCACCTTCAAAGGCAATATCGCGGCCTTCCAGCGCATCCAACTTCGGCCGCGGCGTTTGGTGGACATTTCCAATACCGACATACACACCGAGCTTTTCGGAGCCACTTTCGACGCTCCCATTTTTCTTTGCCCGGTGAGCGACCAGCGCATGTTTCATCCGGACGCCGAAGTTGGATCGGCCCGCGCCGCGCGTTCCAGGAATACCATGCAGATTTTGGCGACGCAGACGTCCATCATTCTGGAGGAAGTAGCCAAGGCGCGCGGCGTTGCTCCCTGGTATCAGTTCGATATGCCGCTGCGATGGCAAGACGCCGAGAAGATGGTCAAACGAGCGGAAGACGCAGGGTCCCCGGCGCTGGTGATGACGGTGGATGGTTTCGGCGGCAGAAACGCGGAAACATCCGAGCGCCTGGCGAGAACGGACACCCAAAACTGCCTGGATTGCCATGTCAGCAACAACGGGCGCTTGCTCCCCCCGCCGGGAAGCTGGCCCATGACTGCAGGAATTGAAGATTATGGCCGCAATACGGAACGGCCCACCTGGCAGCAGGTGGATCGCTTGAAGAAATTCACCAAAATGAAGCTGGTGCTCAAAGGCATTGAGACCCGCGAAGACGCGCGTCTATGCAAAGAGCACGGCGTGGACGGCGTAGTGGTCTCGAACCATGGAGGCCGCGCCACCGAAGATTTGCGTCCCACCGTTGAGAGCCTTCCGGAGGTAATCGATGGCGCGGATGGCCAGGTGAAGATCTTGGTGGACGGCGGTTTTCGCCGCGGCACGGACGTCTACAAGGCCTTAGCCCTGGGCGCCAGCGCGGTGGGTATTGGCCGTCCGTACATCTACGGCCTCACCGCTTTCGGACAGGAAGGCGTGGAGCGCGTGTTGGATATTCTGCGCGCGGAGCTGTTGATGACCATGCGCCAGTGCGGTACGCCCACCCTCCCCCGTATCACGCGGGCCTCCATCGCCCTCATTCCCGGACGGCTCTGACGGAGCTGGTTTACTTGTGAGCCGTGACCGTAATTTCGATATGAGCGCCCCCGCCGGCCAGCTTCGATACACCGAGCGTAGTGCGCGTTGGGCGCGGCTCTTTGAAGACATCCGTGTAAACCGCGTTCATGCGCTGGAACAGATCCATATCGGTGAGGTAGACCTGCACCGCGACCACATCGGAATAGTCCATGCCGCCGGCTTCCAGAACAGCATGCACGTGACTCAAGCAGGAGCGAACCTCGTCCTCGAAGCTGTCGGGAACCTTCCCGGTCTTGGAATCGAAGCCGCCTTGCCCGGAAACGTACAGCGTGTCTCCGGCCAAAATGCCGGCGCTGAAGGGTCTTCCGGCCGGAGAATCCTTGGGGGTCACCACCCTCTTCTTGGCGGGTTCGTCGGCGGCCAAGGCGCAAACCGCCAGCAGAAGTGTAAGGCAGATCATTGTTGAGATGGGTTTCAGCATTCAGGCATGATACCTCAGTACCAGGGTGACCGGCATGTTTGCTATATCATCGATTTGTTTTGCACGGTGTTCCCCCAAAGTTACGGACCAGACTGTTGAAACTGATATGCCGACTCGTGTTATGATCTAACCCTATGCGAACATTCCTCCTGGCTCTTTCCTTCGCCGCAATGGCTCATGCCGCTGACAGCCGTCCGCGGATTCGCGCCGTTACGGCGTTCATCGAAGTGGATCCGAACAACGCAAGCGCCACCATCCAGGATGCGCAGAAGTTTTTGGCAGGCGCCAAGGAAGCCTTGAATAAAGCCGGATTCGAGGGCGGGGGTGGCCGCATCACCACGCAGCCCTTTCCGCTCTACACCAAAGGCATGCCGCGGGAGAAGGCCCTCAATCTACTTCGCAGTATGGGCGAGGTTGCGTCCAAAGGGAAGACTACGCTGTGCATCGGGCCCGCCATGACCGACGACAAGGACGACCCGGAGTCGGTGGCTCTGATGATCGACATCGTCGCCGAGGGCAGCGTGAACGGGAACATCATCATCGCGGACGCGCAAGGCATCCACTGGCACGCCATTCAGGAGGCGGCCAAGATGATTAAGGCGATCTCCACACGCAGTTCTCATGGCGACGCCAACGCCGATTTCAGCGCTATGGCGCTCATCAAACCGTACGGACCGTATTATCCAAGCTCCTTTCATCAGGGGAAGGGCCATGTTTTCACGCTCGCCATGGAAGGCGCCAATGTGGTGCAGGACGTTTTCGCCAAGTATCACGATCCGCGCGAAGCCGAGCAACAATTGACGGCGGCGTTCTCTCAATATACGAAGCAACTGCAGACTGCGGCCATGGCCGTCGCCAGCAGTACGGGCTGGACCTATGAAGGAATCGACGCAACCCCGGCGCCGCAGAAGGAGCACTCCATTGGCGCAGCCATCGAGTCATTTAGCGGGGCCCCGTTTGGCTCCAGCGGATCGCTGACCGCGGCTGGGATCATCGCGCGGGCGTTGCTGGCCACGCCGATTAAACGGGCGGGAACCTCCGGGCCGATGCTTCCCGTTCTGGAAGATCCCACTCTTTCGAGCCGCTGGGGCCAAGGAACATACAGCCTCACTTCGCTGCTGGCGTACTCGGCCGTGGGCGCAAACGGCTTAGAGACGGTTCCTCTGCCGGGCGACGTCACCGAGCAGCAGATCGCCGGCATACTCGGGGACGTTGCGACGGTGGCATTCAAAGACAAGACGCCACTCAGCGCGCGGTTGCTTCCATCGCCCGGACGGCACGCGGGCGAAAAGAGCGATTACACCGTGAGTTACATGATCAACACTACGCTGCAGCCTTTGCCCGGCGACACTCACTAAAGGAAAGCGCTGAAGGAAAACAATGATGCAGGCGACGATACTTACGTTTTTAGTGATAGCGGCCGCCGGCTCGGCGGCGGCCCAAAGCAAAGCCGCATCTCCCAAACCGCCGGCGCTGCCCGGACTCACGCTGACCACTCCAGACTTCACCGACGGCGGCGTCATTCCCGACAAGTTTACCTTCGCCGTAAAGAAGTTCGTTTCTCCGAAGCTGGAGTGGTCCAATGTTCCCCCAGGCACGGTTTCGTTCGCCCTCATTTTTCACGATCCCGATGAAGCCATGCGCCAGAAGATCGAAGACGTCCTGCACTGGCTGGTGTTCAATATTCCGGGAACGGCCCGCGAACTTCCAGGCAATTTAGCTCCGGATCCGACGCTGCCCGATGGAACAATTCAGGCCAAGAGCGTTCGAAGAACTCCCGGCTATATGGGGCCCGGCGCGGATGCCCCGGGGCCTTACCACCACTACACTTTCGAACTTTTCGCGCTCGACACGAAATTGAGTCTGGGCCCGGATGCCACCAGGGCCGATGTGCTCAAAGCCATAGACGGCCACATTCTCGCGAAAGCCGTTCTGGTGGGCCGCTTTCACCTGTAACTTACGTGGCGGCAGGCTGAATGGACGGCGCGCGCATCGCCGCGAAAAACCGTATCGCGGCGTCCACGTTCTGCTGGCGCACTTCCGGGTTGGGATCGAGCGACCAGTTGCCGAGTTCCATCATATTGCCAATCACGATGCCGTCGCTGCGCGGGTTGATGCTGGCGGCGGCCGTGCTTTCCGGTAATCTGCCAAAAGCACGATACTTCACTTCCGGCTGCGGGATACAGACCGTGAGTTGGCCCTTGATCGGGATAATTTCATCGTCGTTGAACAACGCCTTCGATCCCAGGCCAGTGCAATTAACGATGATCGATTCGGGAAGCGACATCAAATCCCGCGGCGTGTCGAACTTTCGGATCACGATCTTCCCGCCGAAAAGCACAAAATCGGCCACGAGCTTGTCCAGATAGATGGACGGCTCGATGGCCAGCGACGAAGTTCGAACGGCATACTTGGTTGGGAACGGATGTTCGCCCGGCCCCAGTACTTCTCGATCGCGCTCAGGCCGCATATATTCGGGCAGCAGGTCGTCTTCGCGGCTGCTGGGCGCCGCGGCGCCCGCCTGGGTGCGCGGTTGATCGGGGTCGGCGGTGGCGTTGTAGCTATCGATCCAATAAACACCCCAGCCCGGAGCGCCGGCCAGCAGTTGCAATTGGCGGAAGGAAATCTCAGCCGCTTGGCGGAATTGTGCGTCCCAAGCCGGTGTGCGCAGCTGGCTGCTGATCAGCGCAGTGGTGGGCGTGAAACCGGCATAGGACATGTTCGAGGTCGTGTCGGGGGGCACTTTCGCGGTATAAATCGTGACCTCGAAGCCGCGGCGTTGCAGTTGCCGTGCCGCAGTCAGCCCAGGCGACCCGCATCCGAGCACGGCGGCCTTGCGGTTGTCGTGCTGCAACGCTAAGTCTGCCGCCAGGGCACCGCAGCCCCACGCCAGAGACATGCCCGCGCCGCCGAATCCGTAGTCATGGACGACTGTCTTCTCGTCGAATTTCTCCGCCTTCAAGACGAAACCGGAATCGCGATGTGGCCGCAAACCGACGGTGGTTCGAATCACGCGCTCCCACGATAGACGAGGCGCCACCAGGTTGACAGGCCGGTGCGCCTGGCTTTGCAGAGCCGCCGCCCTTGCCGGCGGCACGGGAGCCTGGGTGGTCGCAACTGACCTTCGGACCGCGCATCCGGAGGCGAAGGCGGCCGTGGCCGTAGCGCCGGCGAACTGGAGAAAATCTCGTCGTCTTATGACCATGCTGGAACCGGCGGAAGATCCACGGTAACAAACCGTGCGCCTCATCGCCAGCATTTACGGATATACTGGGAAACTTCTTCACCAGGAGCAGAGCCAGTGTTTCAAAATCTCGGTCCCCTCTTCAGCACGAGAATTGTCGCCATCCTGACTGCCCTGCCGATTGTGAGCCCCGGCGTTGGTGCGCAGCCAAAGGCTGCAGCGAGATTTCATCTCCAGGACGCCAGTATTAGCGATATCCAGAGGGCCATCGTGGCCCGCCAGATCACAAGCGTGGGCCTCGTCAACCTTTATTTGAAACGGATCAAGACCTACAACAACACGTGCGTGAACCAGCCTATGGGTATTCTCGGACCGATTACCACCATTCCGCACGCCCGGCAAATTAACGCGCTCTCCACCCTGAACCTGAAGCCGGCGGCGCGTGAGGATTGGGGCTTTGACGAACGTAAGGCGCGCAGCATGACGGACGCGATTGATAACGATCCGAACATGCCCGACGCGCTTGAGGTGGCGGCCGCGCAGGATCGCCAATTCAAGCAGACCGGAAAGCTGGCTGGTCCGCTGCATGGAGTGGTGATGGCGATCAAAGATCAATTCGACACATTTGACTTGCGCACCACGTCTGGCGCCGACGCGGAGTACGCGAACGACCGCCCTCCGCAGGATGCCACCTTCGTCAAACGGCTGCGGGATGCCGGAGCGATCATTCTGGCCAAGGCAAACCTGGCCGAGTATGCAACCGACGGCGCGCGTAGTTCCTTTGGCGGAACCTTCTGCAATCCCTACGACACGGAACGCGAACCCGGCATGTCGAGCGCGGGCTCGGCGACGTCGGTAGCGGCAAACCTGGTGACCTGCGCCATCGGTGAAGAAACCGTTGTGTCCATCCGATGGCCGGCATCCGTCAACAGCCTGGTTGGGCTGGCGCCGACGCTGGACTTGGTGAGCCGGAAAGGAATGATCGGAGCGGGCCTGAACATGCGGACCGGTCCGATTTGCCGCAACGTGCAAGATGCGGCAAGAATATTGGACGTAATCGCAGGCTACGACCCTAAGGACGAGACCACCGTGTTGAGCGTCGGCCGCCGGACGCCGAAGCCCTATGCCAGCTTCACCGCGGCCGAGCGGCTGGACGGAGTCCGGATCGGCGTGATTCGTGAATACATGGCTAGGGAGTTGTTCTCCAAAGCCGATGAAGAAAGTATCGACATCGTCGAGCGCGCGATCGACGATCTTCGCAAATTGGGCGCGACCATCGTGGATCCCGGTCCGAAGGGCGCATTGTTCCAGGCCTGCATCTCACGTGATGCGCCGGAACTTATGAACAGCGCGTTCACGCGCCAGTATCGGGAGCAGTTCCCCCTCGATGCCGCGGGCCAGCCGCAATCCGATCAGATCGCCACGTTACTGGATATGCACGCAGATACGGCGCGAGTTCCGCAAGCTGTTTCGCTGCGCAGCTTGAACGGGCTGGGTGTTCCCGGCGAAGACAAATACATGCTGAATAAGTATCTGCAGGAACGTGGAGACGCCAACATCAAAACCAACGCGGACCTCATCGCGAAGGCGAGGTTCTATGAGGATCCTAATTTTCCCGATCGGAAACAGGGCAGGCAGGCCGCGGAACGCGCCACTATGTTGGATACCTCGGCACGCCTTCAGGCCCGCTACGCCCTTCAAACCGTTTTCCTGCAGTGCATGCAGGAACAGCGGCTCGACGCACTCGTTTCCCCTATGTCCACCGTCCCGCCACGAAAGCTCACGTCGCCGCGCGAACCCAGCATCAACGGTCGCCCTCCGATCGGCTGGTCACTGATCGGCCAGCAAGGTTTCCCTGCCATCACCGTGCCCGCGGGCTTTACGACGCAGATTTGGGACCGTGTGTCCGACGGCGGCGGCACACGTTTGATCGGCCCCATACAGGCCAACTTGCCGGTGGGCGCGGATTTTATAGCACGTCCCTTTGACGAAGCAATGCTATTCCGCATCGCCTCGGCATTCGAAGCTGCAACCAGGCATCACAAGCCGCCGCCGGAGTTCGGCCCGCTGCCTAATGAACCGTAGTTTCCCCCAGCGCTGTACCCGACGCCTCTTCACTTGCCGGCTTGCAAGCGACGGTTTTCGGTTCTTCGCCACCAAACGAGAAATCATCCCCGCGCTTAATCAGCGGATCGAGATTGGGCCAACGACAGTCTTGGTTGTCCGGCGTCCGCTGACCGAAACGAGCGCGCATGCCCACGATCCAACTTCGTTGATATTGTCAGGTGCGTGAACACGCCCGTTCTCTCAAAACCAAGGAACGACAGACAGCTCACTCGCGAAACTCCGAGGGCACGCAGCTTTGTCCTATGTCGCCATCACTTCATTCGACGGAAAACGACCTGATGAGACGATAGGATGGGATTGATTAGCCGGGTCTGTGTGCCGTATTGTGGGCTGCCAGGTTCCGATTTGAGTATCCACCAGAAGCGGTTTTTAACAAGTCGGTGTTTATTAGCATCCCCTAGGTTGAAGGGTGTAGCTAATTGTAGCTTATGAGTCCGTTTCCATCCGTATTTGTCGGGGCGCCGATCTTTGAATTTTTGAACGGGTAAGGATGCTTCGGTCTCCTTCAGTATGCCCGCATTACGATTGTGGTTCTGGATGTCGTGGGCTCGAATCCCACCAGCCGCCCCAGAAGAATCTTGTCCGAACATTTTAGTCCAATCAACCGGTCGACCCGCCGCAGGCTCGAATCCGCAAAGAATCCACAAGTTACAAATAGCCAACCTCGCTGCACTGTACCTGATCTGTAACTTATTAAAAAACTATCTGTTTCAGAATGGGCTTCGCGAAGCCAATAAAATCAGGGAGCCAGTTGCCTCGCTAAACGTCGCAATACTCTTACAGCGATGAAAATCGATAGGCACTGAACAGTATTCGCCAAAGGTCGAATCTGATGAGCATATCGGGCAAGGCTAAAACAATCCAGAACAAAACTCTGGTTTGATGGGTTAGGTTATACACCCGCCTCTGGGCAAATTCCTCGCGCGGCGTTTCAAAGGAGGAATCCGTCAGCCCCTCCGCACGGCACCCGCATTCTCGGCCGGACCAGTGTACGAGTGGCGCGTATTCCGACCTTGGTTTTGCAGCCGCGCTGAACATCCGCAAGCGCCAGAAGTTCAATGCCTGACCACGGTGCGTTCACTTCTCATCCCGCTACTGGTAGCAAAGGGGCGCCTCAAGATCCAACTCCGGATTCGCTTTTTCAGAGCTCTCCGGCACTGGCGCCTTTGAGCAAATCTCTAATCATTGGCCCGAGCGTCCTAAACTCAGCGTAAACGGAAGGCTTGCGAAAATATCCATTAAAGCCCAAAGCCTTTACGGCCTCCCGATCACCCGCGGAGTCTGAAGAAGTCACCACCAACACGAGAGCGTTCTTGCAAGCAGAACTGTTGCGCATGTGGCGCAGTACCTCGATGCCGTTCTTTTTACGGAGATTCAAGTCGAGCAGAACGAGGTCCGGGCAAGGCGTGTCCTGACCCGTCTCCGCCTTGTCGATAAATTCCACCGCTTGGTGTCCGTCGTAAACAACCGTGACCGCCGCGTTAACCTGTGCGACCGAGATAGCTTGCCGGATCAAATACAAGTCAGCCTTGCTGTCCTCTACGACAAGAATCTGGGGTTGCTTCCGCGAAGTCGAGTCAGACGGGGAGCGTGAACTTGAAGGTTGAACCTTTTCCGGGCTCGGATTCGACCCAGATGCGGCCATGATATCGCTCCACGATTCGCTGGCAGATCGCCAGTCCAATGCCTGTGCC
>JBEKLB010000273.1:0-9171 GCA_050010415.1 Bryobacteraceae bacterium
CGCTCTGGCTGTCGTTCCCGCGCAGGCACAAACACGCGACCTGGGTAGCGGCGGCGTGTGGGTGCCGGTACACGTTACGGACCTGGCTCCCCAGGGCGACGCTCCGTTCCAGCCTTGGGCCAACCAGAGATTTCATGAAAACCACGCGATGAAACAAAGCGACACGGATTCGCACTGCCTGCCTCCCGGCGTTCCGCGCATCATGCTCATGGCGCGTCCATTGCAGATGGTGCAAGAGGCGAAACGAATCGTGTTGCTGTACGAAGGTGGGGCGCACATCTGGCGTCAGGTATGGATGGACGGACGCGCTCATCCGAAAGACCCGAATCCCGATTGGATGGGCCATTCCATTGGCCACTGGGAAGGCGACACGTTGATTGTGGACTCGGTGGGCTTCAATGACAGGACGTGGCTGGACGATGCCGGCCATCCGCACACCGAACAATTGCACCTGATCGAAAAATACACGCGGACCGGGCCAGGAACGATGAAATACGAAGTCGTGATCGACGACCCCGGTGCGTACACGAAAACCTGGACATCCAGCAGCAGTCTTTCGTTCCACGGGGGCGAGAGGCTGGCGGAGGATATCTGTCTGGACAAGATTTCGAAATAACGCCGCGCAGGAAGCTCTCGGCGATCCTTGGCTCTGCGATTTTTCTGGTGATCGCGCCCGGATTCGTGGCCGGCTGGGTGCCCTGGTGGATATCGCAATGGCGGATCGAAGCTCCCTTCTTTGCGATGCCGCTTTTCCGAATCGCCGGCGGCATTCTGATCATGCTAGGAATCGTCGGCCTGCTGGATTCATTCATGAGATTCGCAGTACAAGGCCTGGGCACGCCTGCGCCGGTCTTCCCAACTCGCCATTTGGTGGTCACGGGTCTTTATCGATTTGTCCGAAATCCGATGTATGTAGCGGTGGTCAGCGCAATTCTCGGGCAAGGCTTGCTGCTCGGGAACTCGCGCGTGCTGGAATACGGCGCGCTAGTATGGCTGCTGTTTCACCTGTTTGTGTTGCTTTACGAAGAGCCGGTCCTGAGATCAAGCTTTGGGCCGGAGTACAGAGCGTTCTGCGCCGAAGTCCCGAGGTGGATTCCACGTTTCACGCCTTGGACCTCAGCCTAATTCGCCGCGCTTGGCCGCTTGAATCGCGAAGTCGGCTGCGCGATAAGAGAGCGCCTGGATGGTGGCCGTCGGCTGCTGCCGCGCCGCGGTGACAAAGCTGCTGCCATCCGCGATCACTAAATTCGGCACGTCGTGCGCGCGGTTGAAACGGTTCACCACGGATTGCTTTGGATCGTTGCCCATGCGGCAGGTGCCCATCAAATGAGTAGACGGCGTATTCTCCGCCAGCGTACTGCCGCTCGTCCAGGTTTTCTTGGCTCCGGCCGCATCCAGAATCTCGATTTGTTTGGTGAGCGCCCAATGCAGGGTCTTGACGTCATCTAGATGGAAGTCGAACGTGACACGCATGGCGGGCAGGCCCCAGGCGTCCTTAAGATCCGGGTCGAGCGAGATACTGTTGCGCAGTTGGGGCAGGGAACTGATGTGCGCCAGCACGGTCATGGTGTGCGTGAAATACGTCGCCAGCATCTTCTTGTAGTCGGCGCCCCATTTCGGAGCGTCCGGCGGCATGCCTTGGAGCGCGAAATTCGCTGGGTAATAATTGAAGCGCGCATCTAATCCCGCGCCGCCGTAGAACCCGCGCTTGGGGTCCGCGCGATAGTAATCGTGGATGACGCGCGTAACTTGAATGCCTTTGTATTCGTTCAGCGGGTGCTCAAACAGCCCCGTGGCCAGGCCACCGGTGTCCCACATTAAGTACTTACCGACCAGGCCGCTCGAGTTGGCAAGGCCGTTTGGAAAGCGCTTCGATTTCGACATCAGCAACAGACGGGCAGTTTCGGCGCCATTGGCGCAAAGCACAACTGCCTTTGCGCGCTGGAATACCTCTCGGCGATTCGCGTCGAAATAAACCGCGCCCGTAGCGCGGCCCTGCGCATCAGTTTCGATCTTGCGCACGTAGGAATTGGGACGAATCTCGCACTTGCCGGTCTTCTCGGCGGTTGGGATTACCGAAACCAAAGTGCTCGATTTTGCACGCATCTCGCAGCCAAAATACTCGCAGAAGCCGCAATGGACGCAGGCCGCGCGGCCTTGATAGGGCTGCGACAGGATCGCCATGGGAGCCGGATAAGGATGCAGGCCGAGTTTTTTCGTCGCGCGCTCGAACAAAACGCCGGACGATTTCACCGGCATCGGCGGCAGAGGATAGGGCTTCGAGCGCGGCCCTTCGAACGGATTGGCGCCTCCCAGGCCCGAGATGCCGAGATCGTATTCGGCCTTGGTGTAGTAGGGCTCCAGATCCCCGTATTTAATCGGCCAATCAGCCAGGCCACTTCCCGGCACATCGCCGAACTGGCTGCGCTCCTCGAAATCGCTTTCATGAAATCGCCAATAGTTTGCAGTGAAGTGGACGCTGCCTCCGCCCACCTGACGTCCGTACATAATGGCCTTGAGCGGCTTGGCGTGCTCGGATTCACTCTTGCGAAAAGTGATGGGCTGAACTTTCGTATCGTTGGTCAGCCCAGCCTGATAGGTGTACCGGATCTCATCGTGTTTGTAATCCTTCTCGTTGAGATAGGGGCCCTGCTCCAGCACCACTACGCGAAAGCCAGCCGTAGACAGCTCCTTCGCCATCACGCCGCCGGCCGCACCCGCGCCGATCACCAGGAAATCGACTGCATCCGAGGGCTGGAATGTGGCGCCGCTCATGCCTTGTCTCCGTTGGCGTCGTAGTAGCCGAAGGGTGGTTGAAAAGCTCCGCGATCTTCGAAGCCAATCAGCTTCCAACCCACCTTGTTGCGATTGCCGCCATAGCTGGGATTGCCAAGGAATCCGTACAGGGTGTGCGTGCGAAGCAGCTCGAAGAAATCGGTTTTCTCGATGGCGTGAATCAATTGAACCTGCTGTTCACTCTTCAGCGCCGCGACACTGGCCGAGCCTGGGAACAACTCTTTGCGTTTTTGTTGCACGCTAGCCATTCCCGTGCGATAGCTTGCGCGCAGATCCGAGTCGAAGGTTGCGAGAGCGCGATCGATGAAATAAACGATTCCCGCTTCATGCGCGCCCGGGCCATCCGTCGAAGGGATGATCTGGGAAGTGATGGCGTCCAGCTCCGCGGCGGTTACTGCGTCGAGAGTTTGGAAGGGAGGCGGTGTGGCGGATTGCGCGGCTTCATGCGCGTGCTGCTGCGCCGAAGCCATTTCTGCTAACGCAGCCACTCCCACGCATTGCGACAGCCAGAGCCGCCGGGTGGATTGCATGATCTATCTTGCACAACTGGTATAGTGTTTTGCAAATGAACCTCACGCGTCTGATTGTTCTGGGCAGCGCCGCAGTTCTGGCACTCACGGGTCAGGAATTTGGCGCGGGCAAACGGATGCCCCGCGCTCCCGAGGGACAACCTGCGCCACGCAGAGCGGACGGCAAACCCGATTTCTCGGGTGTCTATCATGCTCCCGGATACGGACCCGGCGATCCGCGCAGCAAGAGCGGCGAAGGCTATGCGCACAACATCGCGCGCGATATGAATCCCGCTGATGTCCCCATGCTGCCTGCGGCGGCCAAGCTCTTCAAGGAGCGCTTTGAAAACGAAAGCAAGGACGATCCCGAGGGATTCTGCCTGCCGATGGGAACGCCGCGCGTGAATCCATACCCGTGGAAAATTGTGCAGACGGATAAGCTGATGCTGATTCTTTACGAGGGCAATGTGCATAGTTATCGCCAGATTTTTCTGGATCGGCGTCCGCATGACAAAGATGTCGTCGAAACGTGGTGGGGCGATTCGATCGGCCACTGGGAAGGCGACACGCTGGTGGTGGACACGGTGGGAATGAACGACAAGGTATGGCTGGACGCCGATGGGCACCCGCGCACCACTAAGGCTCACATCATCGAGCGCTTCACGCGGCCGGAGCTAGGCAAGATGGCGATCGATATCACCATCGACGATCCCGGCGCTTACTCCAAGCCCTGGAGCGTGCATGAAGTAGCGCAACTGGCGCCGGGTTGGGAAATCATGGAATACATTTGCAACGAGAATCAGGACGAGCGCGGAAATAATCTAGACGTGCAGCATCTGGTTGGTAAGTAAGCAGTCTGGATTCTGAATTCTGACTTCTGAATTCTGGTTTCTTACCTACTGCGCCTCTTCGACCACTCCGTTCAGGCCGCGCGCCAGGTGCAGATCCGCCCAGTGGAATTCCGTTCTGAGCATCTTCGCGATGTCGTCCTTCGATTTCTTGGCGCGATTCATTTCGCGAACGCGCGCAACCAATTTGATGGTGCTTTCGCGATAGGCAGTCATCTCCTGTTTATTGGACATGGGCCCGTGGCCGGGAACTACAGTGTCGAAGTCGAGCTGCAGAGCCGAGCGCAGCGTACTGGGCCATTCCACGGCGCTGCCGCCGCCTGAATAATCGATCAGCTCGGGAACATCGTCGCCCTTGGTGTACATGTCGCCGGCGGCCAGGACGCGATCAGCCGGGAACAGCACCACCAGGTCCCCATTGGTGTGCGAACGTCCGAAATGATAGAGCGCCACGTTTTTGCCGCCGAGATAAATGTGCGCGTGATGTTCGATCACGATGTCGGGAAGGCCCGGCTGGTTGGCCACCACCATTTGCTCGCGAGCTTCCTGGGATGCGACAACTTTCGCGTCCATGGCTTGGAACTTGACATTGCCGCCGCTGTGATCGCCGTGATGATGCGTATTGATCACGTATTTCACCGGCTTGTCGGTGATCTTTTTCAACTCGGCCATGATGCCGGCGTGGTCAATCTCGAATTTGTCATCCACCAGCAGAACGCCGTCGTTGGTGATGAGCGCCGTGGTGTTGCCGGGTACAAAATCGTTGTGGATGACGTACAGGTCGTCCTTGAGCTTGATGGTGTTGAGTTTTGAGGGCTGATTCCCAAACTGGGTGTAGGCGGTAAACAATGCGCCGCAAACCACTACGGACGCGGACAACCGGACAACGGAGCTCTTGCGCATGGGGAAAAGTATATCAAGTTCGCTGCAACAGAGGGCGCAATTCGCGAACGGATTTGACCTTTTCCAGGTGGAGCGTGGCCTCGATGAGTTTGCCGCAGCGCTCCGCGCCGAGAACCGGCGTCATCAGGTCGCGCACCTTGGCGATCACTTCTTCGCGCGGCATTGGATTTTCGGCGGTACCGCGGACAGCCTTGACGGTTTCGGTGAGACGCGTTCCATCGGCGAGCGTTACTTCGACGATCGCCACGCGAGCGGGCAATAGGCGCTCGAGTTCGGCGTCGGGTATCAGTTGTACCTTCGCTCGCTGTTTCAAGACCGCGGGATCTTGCATGCGGGGCTTGTCGTGCGCTGCTTTGAAAGATGCTGTTTTGTCGATCAGCATCACCGCGACCATGTGCTGCATACAAATGTCGGGCATCTCGCGATTGGTGACGAGCGAGGCTTCGCTGGTTGCCACCCGCACGGTGACGGCTTGCACCTGATCGGGTTCGAATGGCCGCCGTTTTAGAATGATCTCGAGCGCATCGAGCGGGGCTTGAATTGGCGAACCGACGGTCCACTTCTTGATATTGGTGCGCGTTACTTCGAAGCGTTCGCCGAGCTTGTCTATTAGGCTCGCCCCCAGTTTCGCCGGATCGGCCTGCGGTGCGTAGTCGGCGAGGAAGTTGTCCTGGCCTGACAGAACATCATCCACGCCGGTAGCGCCGGCCTGCACCAGAAGAGCGGCTGTTACGCCGTTGCGCGCCGGCATTCCAGCGAACAGGAAGGCCTTCTCAATATGTTCGGTGTCGCGCTGCCAGGTTTTGATTCCCGAAGCCTGCTGGGATGCATAATCGATCAGCCAGCGCATTTGCTGTTGGTTTAGACCAGCGGCGCAACCGGCAGCGGCGGCCGATCCAAAGTTGCCCGCGAGCGCATGGGTGCTGATGTGGGTGGCGGTTTGAAATCCGCCGGCACCAACCGTCATGGTGACTCGCGTTCCCACGTCGTAGCCGAGCGCGACAGCGCGCAGGAATCGCGAGCCATCGATGTTGAATTGCTCGCCAGTGGCGAAGGCCGACGGGACAACGGAAGCGCCCGGATGGGATTCCGAAGGTGCGTGGGAATCGTCCGTTTCGTCTGAATGCGCCAGCATCGCATTGGCGAACGCGGCTTCGATTGCGCCGCAGACTACATCGGACGCCGCGACGGTCGCGATCTTTTCCGCAGAATGGGCGCGCGCAAAATTGATCGCGAAGCGGCCCGGTGCGAGATCGGCGCCGGAGACCATGGCGGCGAAGGTATCGATGATGTGTTGCTTGGTTTTTTCGACCACTTCTTCGGGTAGCTGCTGGCTGCCGGCCTCACTCATATAGGAACTGAGCCTGGCCATGGTAGGGCTGGGCGATGCGCTCGCAGCCGTGAGCGGAAGAGCAGTGGCTGCCAGGACGAATGACCGCCGGCTGATGTTATTTGATCTCATTTCGGAATACTACTCCGCCTTTCATAACAAATTTCACGCGCTGCATTTCGGTGATGTCGGCCAGCGGATCGCCGGAGACCGCCAGCAGGTCGGCGTACTTGCCCGCTTCCACACTCCCAACCTGTTTCGCCAATTCAAAGGCCAGGCTTTCGGCGGCTGAGCTGGTAGCCATTTGCAAGGCCTGTGCGGGCGTCATCCCCCACTTCACGTAATAAGCAAATTGGAACGCCTGCACGCCATGGCCGTTAGTATAAGCGCCGCTTCCGAAAACTTCTTTGACGCCTGCCGCGACCAGCCGTTTAAAACTTATCTCGGTGAGACGGAAGCGCGTGGTATGTCCGCCGCTGGCCTTGAGATCCCGGCCTTCCATGTCGCCGATCAAATCCCAGAGCGTTTGCATGACCGGGCGTTGCGTCCCGTCCCACAGCGGTTTCTTGAACAAGCGAATGGTTTCGTCGTCCAGACCCTCGGCGCCGGTTACGCCGACGATGACGTGCATCGGCATGTCCACGCCCGCTTCCAAACAATTGCGCAGACCTTCGCCGCCATACGCGTGGCAAGCGACGCGCAGACCCCGGCGATGCGCTTCATCGACGATTGCCTGATTCTCTTCGAGCGTCAGCGATGGAACGTTGATCATCTTTCCATCGGGAGTGAAGGCTCCCGTACCTGAGGGATCGGGATAACCGCCGCCTTCGTAATCCTCCGTCTCATACACTTTGATCCAATCCACACCGTAGTGGGAGTGCTCGCGCACGGCGGCGCGGGCCAGCCACGGAGAGTTAACATCGCTTGATATTTGCCAGGCGTTGGGACCCCCGGTTTGTCCGAAAGGGGTCACCACGGAGGGCGCGGGATAATATCCAGCGGCGCGCGGATTCAATTGCGGTCCGGCTACTTGCAGGCGCGGTCCGGGAACCTGGCCTTTGTTGATGGCATCGCGCAGTTCGACGGTGGCGTAGGTATAGGGCGAGCCCATGTCCTGTAAGGTTGTGAAGCCCGCGTTCAAGTCTTTGAGCGCGTAATTCCAGCCGGAAAAAGCAGCGCGCGCGTCGTTGGGTTGCTGGTCTTGCATCAAATGCACGTGGCGATCGATCAGGCCGGGAAGAACAGTGGCGCCGCTCAGATCGACGATCAATGCGCCGGAAGGAATTGTGATGCGATCGGACGGGCCGACGGCGGTGATGCGGTCGCCTTTAATGAGGATGACCTGGTTCTTGAGCATGGTGCCGGATTTCGATTCGAACAGGCGTCCAGCGCGGATGGCGACGCCTTGCGCCGGCGGCGGAGAGTAAGCGAGAGAGGCATTAAAGGGCCCAGCTTCGGGACGAGTTCCTTGCGCGTAAAGATGCGCAGCGAGAATTACTAGCAGGAGTGAGAATCGCATTCTCATGTCGCGTTCCCGCTCAGTATATATGCTTCCGCCTGCTTATGCGCGCGGTTCGGAAGGAACGAGCGGCAAACCAGTTCGGTAAGCGGCCTCAAACGCATCGAACCCGTTGCTGCCGCCATTTACCAAACGGCGAGCTTCGCGCAGATCATCGGCCGCGAGTGCCGCGCGGATCTTCTGTTCGTTGGTCTTCAGGAAGCTGGCGAGCAGCCGTGCAGCGATGCCGGGATCGTTGGCGAGATCCGGATGGGTGATGAGCTGATGGCCCAGGCCGATGGCGTTGCCGTGTAACGCGTAATTTGCGCGGCCGGTGAGTTGGATGAAGCCGCGTCCCTTGAAGAGCTCGCCGTCGGGTGGGCCCTGATTGCCGAGGTCTGCGCGCGCATCGTAGAGGTCGAAAGGTTGGCCGCCCGGCGAGGTGTTGAAGTGACTCTGGCCTTCGCAGATGGGCAGAAACGATCCGGTTTCCGCGCGAATGGTGGCGAGCGACATCAGGATCATCGCCTTGTCGGCGAGCTCGGACGCGACCAGTGCGTTGAGGACCAACGGAAGGTTCCTTTCGACATTGGCGCGCGGAGCAGACGGAAGCATTCGTGTCGCGATCTCGACCGTGATGTCGGGGATCACCGAGAGCGAGTCCATGGCCACAGTTTAGGCGCACAGATTGGGGTTCCAGAGGTTTCTTGGCGAGTCGGGTATACAATGTCTGGCTGGAGCGTTATGGCAAAAATATTGATTGCAATGGTCGTATTGGGTTTCTCGCTGGCCGGCGCTTTGTTGGGCCAGAATGCCAGCGGAAAAAGCGGAGCTTGTGACCGGGCATGCCTGGAGGGCTTCGTGGATCAATATCTGGACGCCATGACCGCGCACGATCCGAAGCTGGCGCCGCTTGCGAAAGACGTGAAGTTCACCGAGAACGGGCAGAAGCTGGTGATCCCCGACGGGCTTTGGAATTCGATGGCCGCCAAGGGGACCTATCGTTTGTTCGTGGACGATCCGCAGGCTGGAGCGGTGGCGTTTATCGGAACGATCAAAGAAGAGGGACGCGCTCCCGATAAGCCGATTGCCGGCGTGGTCGCGTTACGCCTGAAATTGCAGAATGGACGGATCTCGGAGGCGGAGACGTTCGTAGTGCGGAATCCGGAGACGGCCGAGCGGCTGGAAAAGATTGGCACGCCGAATCATTTGTTTTCGGAAGCGATTCCCGAGGCGCAGCGCATGTCGCGCGCGGATCTGGTGAAGACCGCGAATATGTATTTCTCC
>JBEKLB010000274.1:0-9098 GCA_050010415.1 Bryobacteraceae bacterium
GGGCAGATCTGACTCTCGCCGATCGCCAGGCCGGCACCGGACGCTCCCTGGTAATGGAACGATTCTCGAAGATTCCCGTACATGTGGAGGCTGGACCTCGTGATGTCGTCGTGGCATTCATCGACCGTTCCCATGTAGCGTCGGACGAGAATTTCCAGTTCCTGGAACCCTACCAGGGTTTGACCGGCGGGGCCGCGGCCCTCAACCGTATGGCGGAGCTCCGCGACTCAGTCGAGATCGTCGGGCCCTGTCATCCCACGGGCGTTTCGAAAACTCCCAGCCGGGCCCTCATCTTCATCTGCGAACCCCAGCCTGGAGAACGGGCCGGAGAGGAATCCGCCTGCGCTCACCGAATCGCGGAAAATCTGGCGACACGCGCATTCCGGCGCCCAGTCACCGCGACGGATATGAACCGCCTGATGCCGTTTTATGAAAGGGCACGCCGGGACGGTGAATCATTTGACCAGGGAATCGAGCAGGTGGTGGCCGCGGTTCTCGTCAGCCCCCAATTCCTATATCGGATCATCACGGGGCCGAAGGACACCGCGCCTGACACCGAGTTCGCGCTCACCGATCTGGAGCTGGCTTCACGGCTTTCCTTTTTCCTATGGAACACCGGCCCGGACGAGGAGCTCCTGACGCTGGCCGAGACCAACAAGCTGACGCGTCCCGGAGTGCTCGATAGACAAGTAAAGCGCATGCTGGCGGATCCCAAGGCATCCAGCCTGGTAACCAGCTTCGCGATGAAATGGCTGAACCTGACCGATCTCGATCAGGTGATCCCCGATCCTGTTCTGTTCCCCAATTTCAACGATCCACTGCGGCAGGATTTTGTGGCGGAGGCGGAGGCCTTCATCAGCCGCGTCTTTTCCGATGACCGCAGCGTTCTGGAACTCCTGACCGCCAACTACACGTTCCTGAATGAACGGCTGGCCCGTCATTATGGCGTTTCGGGCGTCTTCGGCCCCCAGTTGCGCGAAGTCAAGCTGGATGAGAAGGAACGCTGGGGCCTGCTGGGCAAGGGCGCGATGTTGCTGCGGACTTCCTATGGCGATCGCACTTCTCCGGTTCTGCGCGGAGCCTGGGTGCTGGATAAGATCATTGGCAGTCCGGCGACACCTCCGCCGCCCGATACGGCAACCGACCTTTCGCAAAAGGTCGGCGAGCAGCCCAAGACCGTGCGGGCCAGGCTGGAGCAACATCGTAACAAAGCGAGTTGTAAGATGTGCCACGGGGTGATCGATCCGATCGGATTGGCTCTCGAAAACTTCGACGCGACCGGTGTATGGCGGACGACCGACAGTCAGGCGAAGGCCCCCATCGATGCCAGCACGGTGCTGCCGAGCGGTGTTCCGATCAATGGCGTGGTGGAACTCAGGGCGCAACTTATGGATCGGCCCGAGCTGTTTGCGCGAAACGTAACCGAGAGATTGATGACTTACGCTGTCAATCGCCGGCTCGAGTATTTCGATATGCCGCAGGTTCGTGCCATCGTCCGCGGCGCCGCGAAAGACAATTACAAGCTGTCGTCCCTGATTCTGGGAATCGTGAATTCCGATGCATTCCGCAGGCAAGGCCCGCCATCCGATGCGAACCCAAAATCAAGCGGATCGGAACTGACGGCGGCGGAAATAAAGCGATAGGAGAGAACATGTTCCTCACTAAGAAACACATTCCCCGGCGAGCAGTGCTGAAGGCCGCCGGAGTGACTTTGGGGCTCCCGTTCCTCGATGCGATGGTGCCTGCCGGAACAGCTTTGGCACAGACGGCCGCCATGCCAAAGCTGCGGACCGGCTTCTTCTATCTTCCTCACGGCGCGATCATGTCGAACACCGCGCATGGTCCGGCCATGGATCGGTGGACGCCCAGTGGCGCGGGCGCCGATTTCAAGCTCAGCGTAATTCTGGCTTCGCTCGAGCCGTATAAGAAATATGTTTCGTCTTTCGGCAATCTCGAGAACGCTGCTACAGCCGGCTCGGTGCATGCGTTCACTCCGGCCACCTGGCTCAGCGCGACGCGTCCGGACCTCGGCAAAGTCCGCGCGCACATGTCGATCACGCTCGATCAGGTAATCGCGAAACTCATTGGCCAGGAGACGCCGCTGCCATCGCTCGAGGTGGCTTCGGAAACCACCGTGCAGTCAGCGGCGGGAGGCGGCGGAAATTATTCCACCTTGTCTTTTCGCGACGTCGAATCGCCGCTGCCGATGGAGCCCAATCCGCGCAAGGTGTTCCTGCAGTTGTTCGGCGAGGGCGATACGCCGCAGGAGCGCGCGTCCATCAACCGCGAGACCGCGAGCCTCCTGGATTTGATTCTGGATGGTACCAAGAGTCTGCGGAGCGATCTGGGAAACCATGACAAGGCCGCTCTCGACGGGTATCTGGACAGCGTACGCGAGATCGAGCGCCGTACCCAGAAGGCCGCCGCGTCCGATGTCTCCTCCCTCAAGCTTCCCGATGCTCCAGCCGGAGAACTCGATTCCTTCCCTGACCAAGTGAAGCTGATGTTCGATCTGATCGCGCTCGCCTATCAAGCCGATCTCACGCGCGTGGCTTCCTACATCATGGCCGCGGAAGGAACCAACCGGACCTACAACCACATCGGCGTTCCGGATTCCTTCCACCCCGTTTCCCATCACGCCAACGATCTGGAACGAATCAATAAGCTGGTCAAGATCCAGACCTGGCACATGGAGCAGTTCGCGGCTTTTCTGAAGAAGCTGGCGGACACGCCGGAAGGGGAGGGAACGCTGCTCGATCACTCGATTTTCCTGTATGGCTCGAACATGAGCAACAGCGACCTGCACAACAATTATCCGGAGCCGAACATTCTGGTGGGTGGCGGCAACGGCAGGATGAAGCTGGGTGGCCGGCATCTTGTGTTGCCGGAACGCACGCCGATTGCGAACCTGCACTTGACGATCCTGCAGAAGGTGGGAATGGAGCGCGACAAGTTCGGCGACAGCACCGGAGTGATTGCGGACGTGTAGGCACGCATGAAACGTTGCATTCTCGCCATCTGCTGTGTAATCGCTGCCTCTGCGCCTGTCCTCGGAGAGGTTGCGAAAGAATCGCTCGCCAGTCTCATCCAGGCGGGGAACAATAAGGAGGCGCTCGCCTGGATTCGCGCCGGCGCGGATGTGAATGAGGCGCAGCCCGATGGTACCCGCCCCGTACACTGGGCTGTCTACCACGTCGATTACGAGCTGCTGGGCGCGCTGCTGGCGAAAAAAGCCAAAGTGAACGTCACCAATGATTTCGGCTCCACTCCGATTGCTGAGGCGGCTAAACTCGGCGATGCCAGGATGGTGAAGATGCTGCTCGATGCCGGCGCCGAACCCGAGGGTGCGAATTCGGATGGCCAGACGGCCCTGATGCTCGCGATCAACACCGGCGAACTTCCGGTGGTCGAAATGTTGATCCAGGCCGGCGCCAGCGTAAACAGGATCGAAGAATTTCGCAACCAGACGCCGCTGATGTGGGCCGCCACAGCGCCTAGGAATGCCGGCGAAATGGTAAAGCTGCTTCTTTCGAAAGGCGCCGATGTCAGGCCGCGCGCGCTCTACACCGATTGGCCCAACCAGATTACGTCCGAGCCCCGGGCGCAGTATCGTCCCGTAGGCGGACTAACCGCACTGCTTTATGCCGCGCGCGACGGTTGCTATGACTGCGTTGAGGCGCTGATCGCGGCCGGCGCCGATGTGAATGTGCCAACCCCTGAAGGCGTAACTCCCCTGATGCTCGCTCTCGATAATCAACATAACGATGTCGCTAAGCTGTTGCTCGAGCGGAGCGCCAATCCGCATGTGTGGGACTGGTGGGGCCGCACCGCATTGTACATTGCCATCGACAGGCGAGAGACTGCGCGCGCTTCGAAGCGTCCGCTCGATTCGAGCATGGAAATGATCAACATGTTGCTGGCAGCGGATGTCGACCCCAATATTCAGCTCAATATGCATCGTCCCAGCCGGGGAGGGAACAGCGGACGATTCGGCGATCCCCTTCTCAGCACTGGATGCACCCCGTTGTTGCGGGCGACGATGGGCAACGACATGGAAGTGGTGCAGGCGCTATTGGCGAAGGGTGCGTCGCCCAACATCAATGACATGGGTATGACAGCGTTCCTGGTGGCAGCGGGCTTCGGAGGCGGCCGCGGCATTGGCGGGCAAGCCGGCGCCAGTGGTGTCGCCAATATAGCGCTGATGGACATGCTTCTGCAGCATGGCGCGGATGTGAACGCTCAGGTGACCGGCACAAAAACCTACTCCATGCGTGTTGCGCGCGCGCCCTCCACGAACGAGGGTATGTCGGCGCTCCACATCGCGGCTCAGTCCGGCAGAGCGGATGTTGTGCGCTTCCTGCTCGACAAAGGGGCGGATGCCGGGATCGTCGACAGTAACGGCCACAAGCCGATCGACCTGGTTGGTATCAGCCCTCCTTCGGGCAGAGGCGGCGCCACGCCTGATGGAGCTGGCCAGGCCAAGACCGCGAACCAGGCAAATGTGACCGAGATCCGCGCACTTCTTCGGGACTCAGTTTCCCGCAAGTAATTTCAGATCGGTGCACATGAGCCGCAACACCTGAGTCGCGTGGAGCGGCAGCCCGACAATCCTGGCATCAAGGCCAGCACCAAGGACCTCGGTGAGAAGGTCCTTCTTGAGGGCCATCCATCCACCTCGCGTTTGGTAACTGACAAGGAAGTGCGCTTCCCGCCGACCCGCCAGCAGTTGCGTCTGCTCATACGGCTCGGCCTTGTTCGCCGCCACAATCTCTCGGTCCGAAGAGACGAAGTACCGGGACGGCAGCTCCGGAATCGCCGAGGCCCTCGGATCATTCTCATGATCGTCACCGGACACGATATATAGGCGACCGGTTCTTGAGTCGGGCCGCGTGAGCTCGCTCTCGATGCGGTTGTAAATGTCTTCGGCGAACTGTTGCGGGTAGTCGAACAACCGCTGCACTTCACGGTCGATGTGGGGCAAACGCCGCCAGCCGTTCACCCAGGCGAGCTTGGCCGCGCTGGTCTCCCGATCGTCAAACACATCCTCAAATACATCCTCTATGCCGAATCGCGTTTCAGCATCGTGCTCTAAGGCTTTGAGCGCCATGTGCTCGATGAGATGGGATGGCAACCCGAATATAACTCCGTATGGCGAACAGCCTCCGTCAACCGGCCTGAAACGCGGGAAATCGTCACGCCGCAATGAAGGGATCAATCGGTCCATCAGTGCGCCGTACTCTTTTATCAGCTGCACGTGCCGCTTTCCCAGGGGCGAATGCGCGACATTCTCCGTTTCGATGAAAACGTGCTCGATCATGCTGTAAGCGCTCGCGAGGTCCCTGCGATTCAGAAACAGTTCGGGATCGGCGGATATGCCCTGACAAATGGCTCCTGCCATGTCGAGCCGCATTCGCTGATCGCCGTTCCGCAAAGCACAGTCATAGGCCTTGAGCAGCCCCACCAGACCTTGCACCAGCAGTGCGAAATCCAGTGCATTGGAGCTGCGCGTTCGGAGGACGACGCTATGCTCGTTGATAGACAAGCCATCCTTCGCGCAGTAGTAACGAATCTGTGAAGTCAGATGCCCGCCCAGCATCCGAACATGGGCCTTCTGGATTTCGAGCACGTCCGCTTCCGGAAGCGTCTCTTTCACCCGCTGGGCGACGTTGAAATAGGGCGCCAACTCATCGGTGATGAGGCTCTGCGCCAATGGAATCAGCCAGCGCGCATCGCGCACGATCACGGGCTGATCGGCGGGCGAGCTTCTCCAGAGCTCATCGAGCACCCCTTGAATTTCCGCGAGCCGGCCGCCGGCGCTGCTCTTGTCCTTATCCCGGCCGTCATCCCAAAGCCGCATGCTCAGAAACTGGAGACACCGCAGTACATACAGGTTGAACAGCGTGTGCGCGTAGTGTATCCGACCGTTGCGACCCGGCCACCGCGTCTGCTGCCAGCAATAAAAACCGCGAATCATCATCTCCGCGGGATGGATCAGGTCGTTGTGAAGATCGGGAACCTGACGAGGCCTGAATCCCTCAGCCCAATGCGCTTCTTCGAGTAGGCCCCTGAGAAGTCTTTGGCTGGCTGTGCCCGCAGTGGGTGCAAAGAAGCAATCCTCGATTTCGCCGGACAGAAGAGAGTGGTCCTGCAGGTACCGGATCGGCTTTCGCTGGGCGTTCAGAACGGCTTCTATTCGCTCGACGATATCTTCGCGATGTTTCATAAACAGTCGCAGAAGGTCGACGTTTGCCTGAAACAAATCTGCACCCATTCGAGAGAGAGTATAGCGAGGGATCGAGCGGGATGGGGTATGGCGAAACAGGCATGCTGTATTTTCTGGCAGAATTGAATGAATTCAGCAATCCTGGAAAACGGCCTGAAACGATGAAAGTCCCCTATGCGAAGAAGTGGCAGAAGGAAACGGATAAGCTACGCCAGATCGCGCTCGATTGTGACCTGACCGAAGAACTCAAGTGGGACAAACCGTGCTTCACCTTTCTGAAGAAAAACGTGGCGATCGTGATCCCGCTCAAGGAGTCGTGCGCGTTCTTGTTCTTCAAGGGCGCACTGCTCAAAGATCCGAAGCACGTTCTCGAAAGGATTGGAGAGCATACGCAGGCCAGGCGATGGATTAAATTCACTTCACTTCGGGAGATTGCGGCGGTACGATCGACCCTGAAGGACTACCTCTACGAAGCCATCGAATTGGAGGAGTCCGGGACGAAGATAGAACTTAAGAAACCTTCAGAGCACCCACTTCCTGAGGAGTTGCAGAGGAGGCTGGATGACAACGCTGTTCTCGGGTCGGCATTCGCAACTCTCACACCAGGCCGGAGGAAGTCATACATTTTCCACGTCTCATCTGCGAAGCAGGCAAAAACCAGAGCAGCGCGGGTGGAAAAGTGCGTGCCGATGATCCTGAGCGGGCGTGGGTTCAATGAGTCGCTGAACTGAGGCTCGAGTCGAAGGGACACGGCCCGGGCCTCCACCATCCGGCCACCGGCGGCCCGCGATGTAAACTAAGCAGAATATAAACTAAACACAAATGACCGCTCAAGAAGTGCGCACATACATTGGATATTCAGGCTGGGCCTCGCGCAAGGTCCTAGAGGCCGCGCTCGCCTTGCCGCCCGAGGACCGAGCCAAGCCAATGGGCGTCTCCCACGAAAGCGTCGCGAACACGCTCGCTCACATTTATTTTGGAGACGCAATCTGGTTTTCGCGGATTGCCGACCCCGGCTATCCCGTGCCGCCGCATGATGCGCTCCCCTCGCTTGATTTCGTCATCGAAGAATGGCCTCGACTGCAGGCCAAGTGGGAGGCCTGGGCAAATGCGGTCACCGACTCAGACCTCGCCCGTCAGGTTACCTTCAAGTCACGCTTTGTCGGCAACGCCGGCCTTCCTGCCTGGCAGATCGTAGTGCACGTGGTGAACCACGCCACGCTACACCGCGGCCAAATCGTCGCCATGCTGCGTCAGCTTGGCACGAAGCCGCCCGCGACCGACATCTTGTTTTACTACTACGAACAAGCCGCGCCTGTCGCCGGCTAGCGCGATTACGGCAGTTGGAATACCCAGACCGCCGGAGCACGGTCGACGTTCTGGATTTCCGGCACCAGCGGCGTGAATCCCGTGGCCTGGGCGCCCCCGTTGCCCACGCCGATAGCGATGTACTGCTTGCCGTTCACCGTATAGGAAATCGGCGCGTCGCTCGGCACATCGCTCAGTCGCGTTTCCCATAGCAGTTTGCCGGTCTGATCGTCGTAAGCGCGAAAGAACCGATCGATGGAACCGTTGAAGATCACCCCGCCGGCCGTATCCAATGTGCCGCTCGATACCGGCGCGCGATGCCGGTCGGTCCACACCACCTCGCGCGTCAGCATGTTGACAGCCTCCACCCGGCCGTAGTTGCCGTCCGAATCCGGACGCGGCCGCACGGTGGGGCGAACGCCCGTGGATAACAAGGTCCGGCTGCCGTCCGTCACCGGCACCAGATCCATACACGCCTCCACCAGCGGTATGTACAGAATATTCGTCTCGGGATTGAAAGAAGCCGGAAGCCAGCTCTTGGCGCCGTCGGCATGCGGGCACACCAGGTGCGATTGGCCGTCGCCCGGCAGCGTTTGCGGATTGATGGTCTTCTTGCCGGTAACCGGATCGATCGAGGAAACGATGTTTTGCAGGCCCAGATCCTTTGACCAGATCCACTTTCCCGTCTCTGCGTCGAGAACGTCATAGGTGGCTTGCTTGCCGGAAGTCATGATCACCGGGCGAACCACCCCGTTCACTTTCATGCGCACGACCTGGCGTTCAAACACCCAGTCCAGGTCCCACTGATCGTTAGGCAGGTGCTGATAATACCAGACCAGCTTGCCGGTATCGGGATTGATGGCCAGCGTGCAGTCCGTATACAGACCATCCGTATTGGCCCCCGGCCTCACGGGCTTCGCCAGCAAAGCAGTGTCATAGGTCTGCGCCACGCCGAAGAACGCTAGGTTGAGCGCGGAGTCGTAGCTTCCCGCGATCCAGACGGAGCCGCCGTTGCGCTCCTCGGCGGTGTGATCGTTCCAGGTGTCGCCACCGGGCTCGCCGGGCTGTGCGATGGTGTTGAATCGCCATGCGAGGTTGCCGGTTTCGGCGTCGAGCGCGACAATGTAGTTCTTCCCGCCGACGTGGCCACTGGTTCCGATCATCACTTTGCCCTTGGCGACCAGCGGACCGCCCGAGAGGCCGAAGCCGCGTTCCTCAGTCAGCGGCTGATCCCAGACCACCCGGCCGGTCTTTACATCCAGTGCCACTACGTGGACGTCGGAAGTCCCCATATAGACTTTGTTCCCATAAATGGCGATGGCGCGTTTGTTGCCCGCGTTCACGCCTGGAGGCAACACCCGCGCATACTGCCAGAGCAGGTCGCCGGTGGCGGCATCCAGCGCTTCCAGTTTGTCACCCGGACTATGCAGGAACATCACGCCGTCGTGAACTACAGGCGTAGCTTCATTGGAGCCGGGGGAAAGCGTCCATGTCCAGGCGACGCGCAGATTGTTCACATTCGATTTCGTAACCTGCTTCAGCGGGCTGAATCCCTGATAATCGTAGC
>JBEKLB010000275.1:0-9073 GCA_050010415.1 Bryobacteraceae bacterium
GAACAGATTCTTACCCGAAACCGGAATGCCCATTCTGAAAATCGCCTGCATCAGCAGACCGTTGGCGCTGGCCGATCCGGTTCCATTCACATTTGCCAGCTTCACAGCGAAATCGTTTACGCGGTCACGCATGTGCTGGCACCAGCGGGCTCCCGGCATAAGGCCGCCCCGCGTAAGAAATAAGCAGCTCAAACTTCTGCATGTCCCAAGCTGCCGTGGGACAACGCTCCGCGCACAGCCCGCAATGCACGCACAGGTCTTCGTCCTTCGCCATGATGCGCGCGGTTTGCGGCAGCGGGGCCGAGACGTAGAGATCCTGTGTCAGATTGATGGCCGGAGCCGACAAGCGCTGGCGCAGATCGTCCTCTTCGCCATTGCGCGTGATGGTGAGGCATTGCACCGGACAAATATCGATGCACGCGTCACACTCGATGCAGCGCGGGGCCACGAACGCGGTTTCCACGTCGCAGTTCATGCAGCGCAGCACTTCCCGCGCGGTCTGCTCGGCGGAGAATCCGAGCTCCACCTCAATGTTCATCTGTTGGAAGCGCCGCGTCAGATCCACGTGCTGCATCTTCTGGCGCTTCGAGGGATTGTAGTCGTTGTGGTAGCTCCACTCGCTGATCCCCATCTTCTGGCTGATCAGGTTCATGCCCTGCGGCAGGCGCTCGGTAACCGCGGTGCCCTGGCAATAATTGTGGATGGAAATGGCCGCCTGATGGCCGTGTTCAGCGGCCCAGATGATGTTCTTGGGCCCCCACGCTGCGTCGCCACCGAAGAAGATCCCGTCACGTGTACACTGCATGGTCTTCTCGTCCACCACCGGCATGTCCCACTTGTCGAATTCGATTCCGATGTCGCGCTCGATCCACGGGAAAGCATTTTCCTGGCCGATCGCCAGGATCACGTCGTCGGCCGGCAGAAAAACATGATCGATCGTTTTTGATTTCTTGGCCTGAGCGTCCCATTCCAGCCGCTCGAAATCCATGCCGGTCAGCTTCCCGTTCTCGATCACGAATCGCACCGGTGCGTGATTGATCAGGATCTCGACGCCTTCTTCCTCGGCGTCCTCCAACTCCCAGGGCGAAGCTTTGAAAAATCCGCGCGGACGCCGCGCCATCACTTTGATGCTTTTTCCACCTAGCCTGCAACTGGACCGGCAGCAATCCATGGCCGTATTGCCCACCCCGATGATCAGCACCTTCTCGCCCACTGAGTCTGTGTGGCCGAATGCAATGGATTCCAACCAATCGATTCCGATATGGATACGGTCGGTGTCGTGCCGGCCCGGAATGTCGAGCTCTTTGCCGCGCGGCGCGCCCGTGCCCACAAAAATCGCGTCGAAGCCTTCCGCCAGCAACGCCTTCATGCTGGTGATGTCGGAGTTATAGCGGATCTCCACGCCCATGTCGAGAATCTGATTGATCTCGTCCATGAGAACGCTTTCGGGCAGGCGGAAAGCCGGAATGTTGGTGCGCATCAGGCCGCCCGGCCGGTCGTACTTTTCAAACATCACCACTTCGTAGCCCAGCGGCATCAGGTCGTTCGCCACGGTCAACGAAGCCGGTCCCGCGCCGATACAGGCGATGCGCTTTCCGTTTTTCTTGCTCGGGATCTTCGGCAGCCGCTCCGTAATGTCGTCCCGCAGATCGGCCGCCACGCGCTTCAGGCGGCAAATGGCGACCGGCTTGCCATCCACGCGTCCCCGGCGGCAGGCCGGTTCGCAAGGACGATCGCACGTGCGCCCGAGAATCGCCGGAAAAACATTGGATTCCCGGTTCAGCATGTAGGCGTCGGTATAGCGCCCTTGCGCGATCAGCCGGATGTACTCAGGAACATTGGTATGGGCCGGACAGGCCCACTGACAATCCACAACCTTGTGGAAGTAGTTCGGGTTGTTCGTGTCCGTGGCGTTCACACATGGATCCTTTCGATCTCAACCACAGGGTCAATTTGAGTTCGTTGAAGATGAGCGAATCAGTATGGCTTTATTGTACATCCCGCGGCTGCCCCCAGGACCCGCCTCACTGATCTGCACTTCTCGACCGGGCGCTAGAATGGAGTTCTGGCAAAAAAGTCCATATCCATAGGTGTTTCGGACTCATCGGTCCATGGTTCCGACCCGCTGCCGCCGAACCCGGACGCCATCAGCCGCCGGGAGTGGCTCACCGCGCTCTCTTACCTTGTTACGCTCCTTTGGATCAACCTGTACATCTGCCGCGATCTGTTCTCACACCCCACCGCGAAGATGAACTCGATGCACGGGTTTTGGATCGCGCTGGCTAAACACGCCGGCCATAGCTGGTTTCAATCCAATTGGTGGCCCTACTGGAACTGCGGCATACCGTTCGAAGCCGCATACGCGCCTCTGGTGCCGGGCTCGATTGCCGCAGTAACGGCCCTTACCGGAATCTCGCACGTCCTTGCGCTCCAATCCATCACAGCTTGCGTGTATTGCCTGCTTCCGCTCACGTTGTTTGCGATGAGTTGGCTTTTGATGCGAACTCCCGGGTGTGCCTTCGCAGCCGCTTTGATTTATTCGCTCACCGCGCCCACGCAGGGCATCGTGCCTGACGCCTCGTTCGCGTGGCGAGGCCTGTGGGACGCCCGCCGGTTCTACCTGATGACGGGCTGGGACGACACGCCGCATTTCACCGCCCTAGCGTTTCTGCCGCTCGTCATTATCTTTCTTGTGGCGTCACTTGAGCACCGCCGCCTCCGCTATTACATCCCCACCATCCTCTTGATTGCTCTCATGGCCTTGGCCAGCGAGTTCGGCGTGATCGAAGTCGGCATGGCCGCACTCTGTCTCCTTTTCGTGTTTCGCCGCGAAGCGCTATGGCGAAATATCGGAATTACAGCGGCATTGGGCGCCGCCGCCTATGCGATAGTTATGCCGTTCCTTTCGCCATCGATGGTCGGCGCAATCACCCGAGCATCCGGGGACGGGCGCGAATCTGCTTTCAACTTAAGCTCACTCACCACCCTCGCGATGGTTGCCGTGGGATGGACCATCCTTGCCCAGTTCCTCCCGCGCTGGACCGCGGATTGGCGCCTGCAATTCTTCGTTTATTTCGCCTATTTGACCTCCAGCGTCCCGATTCTTGCCGTATATTTCCACCGGCAATTTCTGCCGCAGCCCGATCGCTATAAGGCCGAAATGGAATTGGCCCTGCCTCTCTTACTGGTGTTCGCACTTCGCCCCTGGTTTCAGCGCGTCCGATTCCCCGTCAGGATCGCGGTGGTCTTCCTGCTCCTGGCTCTCGCGGGAGAACAAATCGTCAGCCATCGCCGCTTCGCCCGGGCAGTCCTCCAGCCGAGCGACGTAACCCGGACCATCGAATATCGGACTTCGATGGAAGCCCAGCACCTTGGAACACGCGTAATGCTGCCGGGATCCATCGCGCAATGGGCTAACGCGTTCGGCGATGTCACCCAGTTCGCCGGTGGTTCGTGGAGTATGTCCACCAATCCAGTGCAACAACTCGGACTGCATGCGGTGTTCAACGGAGGATCAACTCCCGAAGAAGACGAGGCGGTCTCGCTACCCTGGCTGCAGGCGTTCGGAGCGGGAGCGGTCGCCGTCAATGGGCCACAGAGTCAGGAATTTTGGAAGCCCTATACGCACCCGTCCAAGTTTGATGGCATTCTTCCGGTTCTCTGGACTGAAGACGACGTCACCATCTACCGCGTCCCGCAACGCTCGCCATCGCTGGTGCACGTGGTGCCCGCTCTCGCTATCCCAACCCATTCTCCGTTGAACATAGCCGACACCGCGGGGTTCGAGTCCTACGTACAGGCTCTCGACGATCCGACTCTCCCGTTGGCGGACCTGCGGTGGGAGGGACGGAATCGCGCGCATGTGCGGACCACTGCCGCTCCAGGGCAAGTAATTTCGATCCAGATTTCGTATCATCCCGGCTGGCATGCGCGCGCTGCCGGCCGCGCCATTGCCCTGCATGCCGACGCTCTGGGATTGATGTGGCTGGATCCAGGTTGTCACGGCTCGTGCCAGGTGGATTTGAATTATGACGGCGGTTGGGAGCTTCGGCTGAGCCGTTTTATTAGTTACACCGCTCTCGCCACGCTGTTGTTGCTCCCGCTTGGTCTCGCGCTGAAACGGCGCAATCGTTACCACGGAGGCACCCGGTAGGTGTCGGCGAAGAGCACGGCGTGGGGCCAGACGGCGCTCTTAGCACTCGCGCTTTTTCTGTTGAACCTGTACATCTGCCGCGAGCTGTTCCGCATCGAGGACCTGCCATTCAAGGGGTCCATTGAGGGCGCGTTCATCGGTATCAGCCGATATATTCAGGCTCACTGGAGCGATCTCGCGTGGTACCCCCTGTTGAACGACGGTACGCCGTTTCCTACCACCTATCCGCCGCTGTTGAACCTGACCGTGGCTCTGGTGGCGTCTCTGCGGGGTATTTCTATCGCTCACGCCTATCACTGGGTCACTGCGCTGGCTTACTGCCTGGGACCGGTGGCGCTGTTCGCCCTGGTCCTTCGAATGACAGCGTCGCGCTGGGCGGCCTTCGTTGCGGGACTGCTCTATTCTTCGGTATCGATGTCGGCCTGGCTGGTGCCGGATATCGCGCGCGATTTAGGTAGTCCGTTCTTTCCCCGGCGTCTGCAAGCGATGGTCTTCTATGGCGAAGGGCCGCACGTTTCTTCGATGACTTTGCTGACGCTGGCTCTGCTCTGCCTGGACCTCGCGATCGCCAAGCGCCGTGCGCCTTACTTCCTGCTGGCTGCGCTGGCCTTCGCCGCAACGGCCACTACCAACTGGCTGGGAGCCTTCGCCATCGTCCTCATCGTGGTGCCCTACGCGTTGGCGCAGCTTGGTCCGCGCGGATGGACATGGCGTCATTTCGCCTGGCTGGCGCTGATCGGCGTGGCGGCGTATTGCCTGGCCATGCCCTTGATGCCCCCTTCCACCATCGCCGTCCTGCAAATGAACGCCAAGAGCACGGGCGGCGATTATTCGAGCGCCTATCGGTCCGGCGTGTTGTGGGGATCGGTCATTCTGATCGCGCTGGCCGCCATCAAAACAGCCATGCGGAAATTGGCGCCGCATCTGCAATTCGCCGTTCTGTTTGCATTCCTCATGTCGCTGATCACTCTGGCCGACGCGTGGAAGCAAATCGCAATAGTTCCCATGGCCGTCCGTTACCACCTGGAAATGGAAATGGCGCTTGCCATCCTGATAGCGGTTGTCGCGCATGCCTTGCTTCGAGACCGGCCCGGTTGGATCAGAGCGGCTAGCCTGGCAACGTTGTTGCTGGCGCTGATCGTGCCCATCAGGATGGACCGGAAGTATGCGCGCGGCCTGCTTCGTAGCGTGGACATCCAGAGCACTATCGAATGGAAGACAGCCAACTGGCTGAACCATGGCTGGACGGGCGGCCGCGTTCTGATGCCCGGATCGTCCGCATTTTGGCAGGGCGCCTTCAGTGACGTCCCCGAGCTTTGGGGCTTCGACCAGGCCGTTACCGACTACACAATTCGCGTAGCGGAGTTTGCCTTTTACAACACCGATCCAGCCTTTCCGCAGGACGGTGAGGATACCGTGCTCTGGTTCAAGGCCTTCGGTGTGCAAGCCGTCGGTGTGGCTGGGCCTTTGAGTAACGTGGTCTGGAAGCCGTATCGAAATACGAAGAAGTTTGAAGGCCTGCTCCAACCTATTTGGCGGGACGGCCCCGACGATGTCATCTATCGCGTGGGCGCGGGGCCGGTATCCTTAGCTCGCGTGATTCCACGCGACTCTCTGGTTTCCAAAGCGCCGCTTCACGGGCTGGATGTGGATCCGCTGCGCCCCTATGTGGCCGCACTCGACGACCTTAGCCTGCCGCGCGCCGAATTCCGCTGGACCACTGCGCACAGCGCCGACATCAGTGCCACGCTCGCATCGAACCAGCTGCTCTCCGTGCAGATGGCCTGGAATCAGGGCTGGCACGCCACGGCCAACGGGAAGCCCACTCCGGTGCTGCGCGATGCCATCGGGCTGATGTATATCGATCCCCAGATAGCCGGACCCTCGAAGATCGAGATGGTCTACGACGGGGGTACGGAGATGCGCGCCGCCCGGGTGATCAGCCTTCTCACGGCGCTGTTGCTGGTAGGGGCCTCGATTGTGTCTTTCTCTAGTGCCTCTCGCTCCAGAAAGCGTCCGGCCTGAAATGGGAGTATGATTCTCTTCAGCAGTTTTGGAGTGCATCCGGCCGCAAGACGCCCTGGCGCGTGAGAGGCGAGGGTGAAATCTTGGGGCATGCCTGTCCTCTGAAGCAATGTTCGCGAGGAGGTAAATCGTGGCCCTGACGATAGGAGTGCCGCGCGAGACTTTCCCTGGTGAGCGCCGCGTTGCGTTGACGCCGCGCGCAACCGAGACACTGGGGAAGCTGGGCGCAGGCGTAATCATCGAACAGTCGGCTGGCGCCGACGCAGGTTTTCCAGACCAACTTTATGTCGCTCGATCGGCACGTGTCGGTACCCGCGCCGAGGTTTTCGAGCAAGCCGACATTGTGGTGCAGGTGCGATCGCTCGGAGCCAACCCATCCCAGGGCCGCGCGGATCTGCCTCTGCTGCGCGATGGGCAAATCGTAATCGGGTTTGGCGAACCATTGACGGCGGCGGAGGAAGCATCCGAGCTCGCGAGAGCGGGTGTTTCGTTCTTCGCCATGGAGCTGATGCCGCGCATCACCCGTGCGCAGAGCATGGATGCGCTCTCGTCGATGGCCACCATTTCCGGATATCGCAGCGTCCTGCTGGCGGCCGAAGCCCTGCCGAAAATTTTCCCCATGCTCATGACTGCGGCGGGAACCATCACGGCGGCGCGGGTGCTGATCCTGGGAGCCGGCGTGGCGGGCCTGCAAGCCATCGCTACCGCGCGGCGCTTGGGCGCCGTGGTTTCCGCTTATGACGTCCGTAGCGCGGTGAAGGAACAAATCGAAAGTCTGGGAGCGAAGTTCGTGGTGCTCAACCTGGAAGCCGGCGTCGCGGAAGGGCAGGGCGGTTACGCCAAGGCCATGGACGAAGAGTTTTACCGGCGTCAGCGCGCGGCGCTTCAGGAAGTGATCCGGGAGCAGGACGTGCTGATTACCACCGCGGCGGTTCCCGGCAAGAAGGCTCCCATTCTGGTGACAGCGGAGATGGCGAGCGCCATGGCGCCGGGATCGGTGATCGTGGATATCGCGGCCGAGCGCGGAGGCAATTGCGAGCTCACGCGGCCCGGTGAAACGGTGATGCATCAGGGCATCTCGATTCTGGGCCCGCTGAATATGCCATCTTCGGCGCCGTATCACGCGAGCCAAATGTATGGATCGAACATTGCCGCATTCTTGAAGCTGATGATCAACAAAAACGGCGAGCTGACCGTAAATCGCGAGGATGAGATCATCCGCGAAACATTGGTCACGCATGGACATCAGGTGGTGAATCCGCGCGTGAGCGAATTGCTGGGCAAGGCCAATGCGGCGCCGGCCCCGAGATAGACGATCAAGCTGAGGAGATAAGGGCATGGGTGGCTACGAATTTGATTTGTGGGTTTTCATGCTGGCGGCATTTCTGGGCTTCCAGCTCATTCGCGGTGTTTCGCCGCTGCTGCACACTCCGCTGATGTCGCTGACCAATGCGATCTCGGCCATCACCGTGGTGGGCGCCATCCTGCTGACCGGCGAAAAGGACGCGAGCACGCTCTCGCGCGTCCTGGGTTTCTCGGCGGTGTTTCTGGCGGTGCTCAATGTGGTGAGCGGATATCTCATCACCGATCGCATGCTCAAGATGTTTAAGCGCCGCGAGCCGGCGGGAGAGAAGAAATGAAACTCGACGATACTCTTCTTCCGCTTTTGTACATGCTCGCGGCCATGGGATTCATCCTGGCCATCAAATGGCTGAACTCTCCGGCGACGGCGCGCCGGGGCGTGATTGTCGGCGAGATCGGCATGCTGATCGCAGTGGTGGCCACGCTGCTGCGGTTTGAGGTAGTCAACTACCAATGGATACTGGTGGCGTTCTTCCTCGGAACGGCGGTTGGAGTTCCGATCGCGTATATCATGCCCATGACAGCGGTGCCGCAGCGGACCGCATTCTCGCATGCCTGTGGCGCGCTGGCATCGGCGTTGATCGGAACCGCGGAGTATTACAAGGGCCTGGACCAGGGCACCCCATTTTCCAAGGTAGTGATGATCGCGTTGATCGTGGAAACCCTGCTGGGCTTTCTTACCTTCACGGCCAGCATGATGGCCTTCGGCAAACTGCAGGAGGTTCTGGCGCAGCGCCCTATCACTTATAAAGGCCAAAACTTCGTGAATCTGGGAGTGTTCGCCGCGGCGGCGGGCGTGGGGTTGGCGCTGATCGTGTCGCCCGAACGCAGCCTCCTGTTTCCGATCTTCGCGGCGCTGGCTCTGTTGTTCGGTGTCCTGTTGATCATACCTATTGGCGGTGCGGACATGCCGACCGTGATCGCACTGTTGAATTCCTACGCCGGGCTGTCGGCCAGCGCGATGGGATTCGTGCTCAACAACAAGCTGCTCATCGTGGCCGGCGCACTGGATGGATCGTCGGGATTCATTCTGTCGATCATCATGTGCCGGGCCATGAACCGATCGTTCACCAACGTGCTGTTCGGCGCGTTCGGCCAGTTGCAGACCAGCGTGGCCGGAGCGGGCGAGGCCAAACCGGTGCATTCGGCAACGCCCGAAGACGCCGCGCAGATTCTCGATTCGGCGCGGAACGTGGTGGTGATTCCCGGCTACGGAATGGCCGTGGCGCAGGCCCAACACAAGTTGCGCGAAATGTTCGATATGCTGACGCGCCGCGGCGTCGACGTTCGGTTTGCGATTCATCCCGTCGCCGGACGCATGCCCGGCCACATGAACGTGTTGCTGGCCGAAGCCGACATCCCGTACGACAAGCTGTGGGAAATGGACGATATCAATCCCGAGATGGCTAACGTCGACGTAGCGCTGATCATCGGCGCCAACGACGTGGTGAATCCTGGAGCGGAGACCGATCCGAACAGCGCGATCGCGGGTATGCCGATCATTCAAGCCTACAAGGCGCGAACCGTGATGGT
>JBEKLB010000276.1:0-9047 GCA_050010415.1 Bryobacteraceae bacterium
GATTACGCGGACACGCGCCTCGCGCAGAAAATTTCGCAGCTGCCGGGCGTCGGACTGGTGAGCATTTCGGGCGGGCAGAAGCCGTCGATACGGATTCAGGCGAATCCGATGGCGCTGTCGTCGTACAAATTGAATCTGGAAGATTTGCGGGCGGCGCTGGTGGCGGCCAACGTGAATCAGGCGAAAGGGAGCTTCGACGGGAAGCAGAACGCGTACACCATCGGGGCGAACGATCAGATTCTGACCAGCCCGGATTATAAGACGCTGGTGGTGGCGTACCGCGACGGGGCTCCGGTGACGCTGTCGGACGTGGCCGACGTGGTCGACGAGCCGGAGAACCTGAAGCTGGCGGCGTGGATGAACGAGACTCCCGCGGTGATCGTCAATATTCAGAGGCAGCCGGGCGCGAACATCATCGACGTGGTGGACCGGGTGAAAAAACTGCTGCCGACGCTGCGGGCGTCGCTGCCGAGCGCGATTGAAACGACCATTCTTACCGATCGGACGATCACGATCCGCGCATCGGTCGCGGACGTGCAGTTCGAGCTGATGCTGACCATCGCGCTGGTGGTGATGGTCATTTTCCTGTTCCTGCGGACGGTGGCTGCGACGGTGATTCCGAGCGTCGCGGTGCCGCTTTCGCTGGTGGGAACGTTCGGCGTGATGTATCTGCTGGGCTACAGCCTGAATAATCTGACGCTGATGGCGCTGACGATTTCGACCGGCTTCGTGGTGGACGACGCGATCGTGATGATCGAGAACATCTCGCGTTATCTCGAAGAGGGCAAGCGTCCGCTGCAGGCCGCGCTGCTAGGTTCCGAGCAGATCGGCTTCACCATCGTTTCGCTCACCGTATCGTTGATCGCGGTGCTGATTCCGCTGCTCTTTATGGGCGACATCGTGGGCCGCCTGTTTCGCGAGTTCGCCGTGACGCTGAGCGTCACCATCCTGGTCTCGGCGATCGTTTCGCTCACCTTAACCCCCATGATGTGCGCGAAGATTCTGAAGCATACTCCCGAGAACCAGCAGGGGTGGTTTTATCGCGCTTCCGAGCATGGCTTCGAGGCCGTGATCGCGCTCTATGCCAAGACGCTACGCTGGGTGTTGCGAAATCAGCCGCTGACGCTGGCGGTAGCCCTGGCGACGCTGGCGTTCACATTCGTTCTGTTCATCAAGATACCCAAAGGATTCTTTCCGGTTCAAGATACGGGCGTGATCCAGGGCGTGTCGGAAGCCGAACAGACCATCTCGTTCCGCGCCATGTCTGCACGGCAGCAAGCGCTGGGCAAAGTGATTCTGCAGGACCCCGCCGTCGAGAGCCTGTCTTCCTTCATCGGCGTGGATGGAACCAACACCACGCTCAACACCGGACGCATTCAAATCAATCTGAAGCCCCTCGAGGACCGCAAGATCGACGCGAGCGATGTGATCCGGCGACTGCAGCCGGCGTTGACCAAGGTTGCCGGGATCACGCTTTACATGCAGCCGGTGCAGGATCTGACAGTGGAAGATCGCGTCAGCCGCACGCAGTATCAGTACACGCTTGAGGATCCCAACGCAGCCGAACTGAATGCCTTCGTTCCCAAGATGGTGGCGCGTCTGAAGGAAATACCCGAGCTGCGTGACGTGGCAACCGACCAGCAAGTGAATGGGCTGCGCGTGAGCGTGGTGTTCGACCGCGATACGGCTTCCCGTCTGGGCATCACGCCGTCCACCATCGACAATACCCTTTACGACGCTTACGGCCAGCGCGAAGTGTCCACCATGTTCACGCAGCTGAACCAGTATCACGTGGTGCTGGAAGTGAAGCCAGGCTTCCAGAACAATCCTGTCGACTTGCGAAATTTGTTCATCCGGTCGTCAGCTGGAACCACCGGCGGCTCCGGTGTGGTGTCGGGAGGCTCAACCAATACGGTGGGTTTCGGCCCGTCCAGCCAGTCGGTAGCGCAGGCCACGGGCGGGCAAGCGCTGGGCGCCGCAGTCGGCGGGTCGTCCAGTGGGCCGTTCGGCGGTGGGATATCGGCATCGTCGCTGGTATTCACCAACGGAAGCCAGGTGCCATTGAGCGCCTTCACCCACGTGGAACAGACCACGGTTCCCATAACGGTGAATCATCAGGGCCAGTTCCCGGTGGTTACGCTCTCGTTCAATCTGGCGCCCGGCGCTTCACTCGGTGATGCGGTGAACGATATCAATCGCGTAAAAGACGATCTGCAGATGCCGGCCAGCATCCAGGGTGCGTTTCAAGGCACGGCGGAGGCGTTCCAAGCCTCGCTTGCCAACGAGCCTATCTTGATCCTGGCGGCGTTGATCACGGTCTACATCGTTCTGGGTGTTCTTTATGAGAGCTACATCCATCCCATCACCATTCTTTCCACCCTGCCGTCGGCGGGCGTGGGCGCGCTACTCGCGCTTTTCATTTGCCGCCAGGATTTCAGCGTGATTGCGCTGATTGGAATTATTCTGCTGATCGGCATTGTGAAAAAGAACGGAATCATGATGATCGATTTCGCGCTGGACGCCGAGCGGACCCAGGGAATGCAACCCCACGAGGCCATCTATCAGGCGTGTCTGTTGCGCTTCCGGCCCATTATGATGACCACCATGGCGGCGCTGCTGGGCGGCCTGCCGCTGGCGCTCGGAAACGGAGTGGGCTCTGAGCTGCGGCGTCCGCTTGGAATCACCATGGTGGGCGGACTGATCTTCAGCCAGCTATTGACACTGTACACAACGCCGGTGATTTATCTTTGGTTCGACCGCTTGGCGCACCGCAAGCGCACCGTGCCCGCCATGGATCCGAGTCTGGCGCCCGGTTTTAGCGGGGAGATGGGCGACTAGCGCATGAACATCTCCGAGCCATTTATTCATCGGCCAGTCGCCACCACGCTGCTAACCATCGCGATCGCTATGGCCGGCGGCGTAGCCTACAGCCTGTTGCCTGTCTCACCCCTGCCGCAAGTGGACTTCCCGACCATTAACGTACAGGCCACCCTTCCGGGTGCCAGCCCGGAGACCATGGCGTCCTCGGTCGCGACGCCGCTCGAGCGCCAGTTCGGCCGCATCGCGGCGGTCACGGAAATGACGTCCACCAGCACGCTGGGCGGCACCAGCATCACCCTCCAGTTCGAATTAAATCGCGACATCAACGCCGCCGCGCGCGATGTGGAGGCCGCCATCAATGCGGCGCGCGGCTATCTGCCGACCAATCTGCCGAGCAATCCAAGCTACCGCAAGGTCAATCCCGCCGAGCAGCAAATCTTTCAAATCGCGCTCACCTCCAATGTGCTCGATCGTGGCCAGCTCTACGATGCTGCTTCCACCATCATCGTGCAGAAGCTTTCGCAGATCCGCGGCGTCGGGCAGGTGAATGCCCAAGGGGGCGCCTTGCCGGGCGTGCGCGTGGAGCTGAATCCGATGGCGCTGAACAAGTACGGCATCGGCATGGAGCAGGTGCGCGGCGTTTTGAACAACTCCAACGCCAATGTTCCCAAAGGGCACTTTTCCGACGGTTTTCACCTATGGGAAGTGGGCGCGAACGATCAGATGTTCAAGGCCAAGGATTATCAATCGCTGCTGGTGGCCTACAACAAAGGCGCCGCGGTGCGGCTGTCGGATATCGCGGAGGTCGACGATGCAGTCGAGGATATTCGCAACCTGGGACTCGCCAACAGCCAGCCTTCGGTGAACGTCGCAATCAATCGGCAGCCAGGCGCGAACATTATCGACACGGTGGATCGCATTCGCGCGGCCCTGCCGCAGCTCAAGGCTGCCATTCCTCACTCCATTAATTTGAACGTTACTCAGGATCAGACCGTTACCATCCGTGCCTCGGTGCGCGATATAGAAAGAACGCTGCTCATTTCCATACTGCTGGTGGTCCTGGTGGTGTTTATATTCTTGAGGAGCCCCCGCACCACGCTGATTCCTAGCGTGGCGGTCCCGGTTTCGCTGGTCGGCACTTTCGGCGTGATGTATTTGTGCAACTACAGCCTGGACAACCTTTCTCTCATGGCCCTGACCATCGGCACCGGCTTTGTGGTGGACGACGCCATCGTGGTGATCGAGAACATCACGCGCTATCTGGAGCAGGGCATGAAGCCCTTCGCCGCCGCCCTGCGTGGCGCGCGCGAGATCGGATCGACGGTTTTTACCATCAGCGTTTCTCTGGTTGCGGTGTTCATTCCACTGCTGATGATGGGCGGAATTGTCGGCCGTCTGTTCCGCGAATTCGCAGTGACGATGTCGGTGGCTATCGCAATTTCGATGGTCATCTCGCTGACCACCACGCCCATGATGTGCGCGCATCTGCTCAAGGAGCACACCACGCACGGCTGGATGTACCGCACCAGTGAACGAGCGTTCAATTGGATTGTCAGCCTGTACGGACGCACGCTCGACCGGGTCCTGAAGCATCCCGCCATCACCCTGGCTGTTCTCGCGGGGACCATCGCGCTGAACGTCTACCTTTTCATTCACGTGCCCAAGGGATTCTTTCCGCAGCAGGACAATGGGCGATTGAACGGCACCATCATCGCCGATCAGGACACCTCTTTTCAAGCCATGGAAGGGAACCTGCTGCGGATGGTGAAGATCGTACAGGCCGATCCGGCGGTAGACACCGTGGGCGGATACACCGGGGGCAGCGGCGGCTATGGGAACACTCTCAACACAGCGCGCATGCAAATCCAGTTGAAGCCGCTCGCGGAACGCAAAGTCTCGGTGTACGACGTAATCGAGCGCTTACGGCCCAAGCTGAGCGTCATTCGCGGATCTACGAATTACATGCAAGCCAACCAGGACGTGCGCGTGGGCGGGCGCAACAGCGCCTCGCTTTATCAATTCACCATGCGCGGCGACAACGTCCAGGATTTAACCAAATATGGCCCTCTGATGCTTTCGTCTTTACGGCATCTGCGTTTGATCAACGACGTCAACACCGATCAGCAGAATAGCGGCTTGCAAGCGGTTGTACAGTACGATCGCGACACCGCCGCGCGCTTTGGGATTTCCTCCCAGCTCATGGACAATGTGCTGTACGACGCGTTTGGCCAGCGCCAGGTCTCAACCATGTACACGGCGCTCAATCAGTATCACGTGGTGATGGAAGCGGCGCCGCGCTTCTGGCAGGATCCCGAGTTCCTGAAACAGATCTACGTATACGGTCCACAGGGTGGAACCGTGCCGCTCAACGCCATCAGTCATTACTCGGACTCAGTGGCGCCGCTCGCGATCAACCATCAGGGGCTGTTTCCGGCAGTGACCATTTCGTTCAATCTGGCGCCCAACGTGGCGCTCGGGGACGCGGTGGATGCCATCCAAGCCACGGCGCGCAGGGTGGGCCTGCCGGATACCATCCAGACCTTCTTCGCCGGAACCGCGCAAGCCTATCAGGACTCGTTGCGCAATGAGCCTATCCTGATCGCCGCCGCCCTTGCCACCGTGTACATCGTGCTGGGCATGCTCTATGAGAGCTGCTGGCATCCCATCACGATTCTCTCCACGCTGCCGTCGGCGGGCGTGGGCGCGATGCTGGCGCTTCTGTTGTCGAAGACCGATCTCAGCATCATCGCCATGATCGGGATCATTTTGCTGATCGGCATCGTCAAGAAGAACGCCATCATGATGATCGATTTCGCTATTGAAGCCGAGCGTTCCGAAGGGCTGGCTCCGCGCGATGCCATCTACAAGGCGTGCCTGTTGCGCTTCCGGCCAATTCTGATGACCACCATGTCCGCGATGCTCGGCGCTATGCCGCTGGCGCTGGGGCATGGCGTGGGCGCGGAATTGAGGCGTCCGCTCGGGATCACCATCATCGGCGGGCTGATCGTCAGCCAGCTGTTGACGCTCTACACTACGCCGGTGGTTTACTTATCGCTGGATCGATTGCGCCTGCGCTGGAAGGGCCAGCACGTTCCGCAACTCGCACACGGCGCCACGGACTGAGCCGCGCTAGGACGCTTTCTTCACCACCAACTCAAACGGCATCCCATCCGCATCGCCCGAAATCTTGATCTGATCGGCCGCCACTACGCCCTTGTAGGTCAGCTTCAGCGCGTTTCCGCCGAAATCCAGGCTGAGCCAGAATGAAATATTAGCGCCGTCGATCTTGCCGTCTTTGATGGCGATGTCTCCGCCGTCCGGGCCGGCCATAGTGCCGTTCAGAGTTGCGCCCTCCGCTTTGAAGCTGAATGCGACCGGGAAGTCGCCGTTCGGAGTGGAGACGCTGCCGGTCCATTTGCCGTCTACATCGGCGGCGAAAGCGGAGACGGTGAGCAGCAACAGTGCCGCTGCCGATACCAGGAATTTCATGAGCAAATCCTCCTTTACGACCTTTGCAATATCCTATCACTCAGTGCGTCATCGAATACATCACGTAATTAACGCCGGTGCGAATGCCGAGCGCTGAATAGCGCTCCGGGTAATCGGGGTCGTCGGCCCACTCCCAGGAATCGCCCGTGTCGTGATTGAAGAGCACGGCTACCTCGATGCGTCCCTGGTCGTCGTAGATGGCGCGCCAATGCGGATCGCGTCCGCCGTTCAAGTAGGGCATGCCACCCAGGCTCCATTGCCCCGATACCTGATAACGCTGGTCAAGATCGAACACGGTGTGGAAGATAGCGTCGTTATTCTCGATTTCGACGATGGGCCGGCCGGGAAGCAGCTTAGCCATATTGCGCTGAAAATAATCCCAATCGCTGGGGCCCCAAAAGTCGTCGCCCAGCAGGAACCCGCCGCGCGCCAGATAATCGCGAACCCGGGCCATTTCCGCGTCGCTCATGTTCCATTGATCCGGCCCCGCGCAATAGAGGAAAGGCCAATTGTAAATGTCGTCGCCATCATCGGGACTGACGGGCTGTTCCACGCTGCGGACTTCGAGCCGCGTCAGACGGCGCAGCGCCAGCGCGAAGTGGCGATCGGCACGCGGATAATCGTTGGTCCAGGCGCTGCGGCCCTGGCGCCAGTCGAAGCGATACAGCCATCCGAAGATGCCCCAGTTCCCCTGCGGGTACATCAGGCGCGCGAAGACAAACTCGGTTTTGTCGCGGTAGTCGGCGGGCAGCGGGAAATCGTTATACTCTTGTCCGGCATACTCGCGGAAGGGCTTTTGAAATGCGCACAGAATGCCCGCGGCGGCCAGCCCGAAGGATAAAAGAAGGACCTGCCGGGAGCGCACTCGACCATGCTAACATCCACCGCGGCGCCTCACTCTTGTCCCCCAGGCGCGAGAGCAAGCTATTGCGCGGCAGCCCAATTCATGACCAGATTATACGCGTCCACGGTGCCGATGCCGGTGGCAAAATCCCAGCCGGTTGTAGCGCTGAAAGCTCCAGTGAAGGATGTACTGGAAACCGAAAGCGCGCCGTCCGGCGCCCCGAACACTTCACCCGGTTGATTCCCTACGTAGCCATAGCAACTGGCTGAGCCCCCGCAGTTGACCACGATATCGCCCGCCGTCACGTCATGAAAAATGCAGCCGGCGCTGGGACCACTCGACGAGTCGCAGGTGGAGGAGCCCTGAGCAGCATACTCTTTGGCGGCCAGTTTGTAGTAAACGTAATTGGGATTGCCCTGCGCGCTACCCTGTTTCTGGTTTACCAGTGCTTGAATTCCCGCCAGGATCGGCGAGGCGAAAGACGTCCCGCCCGCGCCGGCCCATGCGCTGGGCTCGCCCAGACACGGAGCGCCTCCCTCGGCGGTGTTGCTCCAGCAGAACACATAGTAGTGGCCCCACAAGCCGTTGGCGGCGAACAAAGAGACGTCCGGGATGTCGCGCACGCCGTCGTTTGGAATTCCGGCAACGCCCGTTTGCCAGGAAGGTTTCGCCTGGCCTTGGCACTTTCCGCCAACGATTCCGTATACGTAGGGCGATCCGGAAGCGCAGCCGCTGGGCCCGCCGCTTCCCGCGGCCACCGTGCGATATCCAAGAGCGCACAGGCTATCGGCGCCGTACGCCGAGGGAAAGCCCAGGTAATTTACCAGCACTCCGCCGGCGCAGGAATCGTTCCAGGGAATTTCGGGAATGTAAGATAGAGCCGATCCGTACGTGCTGCCGTTCGTGGCGCTCCAATAAGTGGCGTTGCTTCCGGTGGAGGTATCTGCAAAATCCGTGCCGCCCACCGCGACATTATAGGGCGTGGAAGCAAGGCCGCTGACTCCGATTCCGTGCGTCGCGGAGACCAGATCGGCGTCGCAACTGGCCGAGCCTTCATCGCCCGCCGAGACAAACACCGAAACTCCCTCCGCCACCGCCTGCTGATAAAGCGAGCTAAACGTGGCGTTCAAGGACGCGCCGTTTTCCACTTCGCATTCGCCGTAGCTGATGCTCATGATGGCGGGCGGATTGGAACCGTTGACCAGATTCTGCAGCGCGATCAAGCCGCCGAAGGTGGTGTAAGTGTCGGCGCAGGCTGCGACGATAATGTTGGCGCCGGGCGCGGCCGCCGAGGCCCACTCGGCATCCAGAATGGCTTCGCCATCGTCACCGGTCAGCAGGCCCGCGTTGCCGCAGTTATTGCTGCCCGACGCCGGCGCCGGATACAGCGTGCTGAGAGAGCCGGAGCTGTACACCGAGAGCCCAAACGCCGAGCGGAACGTATACCAGTCTGCACTGGAGAACAGATTGGTGTCCTCGATAACAGCGATGGTTTGCCCCTGGCCCGTGTAGCCTTTATTGAAGAGCGGATTCAGATCGTAAATGGTGGCCAGATCCGCCGGAACCAAGGCCTGAAAAGGATTGTTGCCGGAGGTGAACGTGTAGCTGCTACGAGCTTTCCGCATGGAGTGAGGTTCGAAATCGTGCATGGAAGCCACTCCTGCCACCACAGACGCCAGGGCCTGCGGAATTTGTGGGTCCGAAGCATTCGCGATGTGCTGCTTGCCGTTCACCGCATAGTGGTGAATTGCGGTATGAAAAGCCTGGCGCACTTGCCCCGCCGTGCCCGAGAAATCGATCGCCATTCCGCTCGCATACCGCACGTTCACCTGGAAGCCATGCGATTCCAGCCACCCCGCGATCTTGTCCACGTCTTCTTGAGCGGGGGCGTAGC
>JBEKLB010000277.1:0-8990 GCA_050010415.1 Bryobacteraceae bacterium
TGGCTGTTGCGCTTTCGCATCCACGGCAGACGACTTTTGAGCGGACTTCGATTGCGAATCGGACTCCGGCACGGAGATTACAACCGATGGAAACGGCGCCGCCGTTGACGTCTGATCGCCAACGGGAGTCGCCAGAACGGGCGTAGGAGCAACCGCTTGCGGCGCATTGCTTACGGGCGGATTCGACGTTACCGGATAGCTCCGGCTGGCCTCGACGCTGGCTGGCGCGGACGCCGCTGGTACTGACGCCTGTGGCGCTCGATACTCGGGTGCGGCCACGCGCTGCGGGGCTGGCGCAGGCGTTCCAGGCGTCCTGACCGGCAAGCTCGATGCGATCGGAGTGCTCTTTGTCGCATTCGCGCTGGTCGCTTGGGGCACGGGCAAACTCGTGGACGGACGAACAGTCGTTGCGGGCTGATGAAGCTGATAAACCTGAAGGGTCGCAGGGAGCGTTGGATCTGCTTGCGCTGTTTGTACCGGACTCGACGCTTCTTGGACAGGCTTTGTTTGAACCGGTTGGGTTTGAACCGGTTGGGTTTGAACCGATTCCGGCGAGGGCGCCGTGAATTGGGTCTTTGCCGTTGCGGATGTTGTGGCTGCCGCGACTACTTTTGCCGGTATTGCTTGGCTCGCTGGCGCAGCCACCTGCGCCGTTCCGGAGGATAATGCGGCCGCTAGCGTGGGACTCACGGATACAGAGGACGGCACTTGTGACTGTTGAACAATGGGTGCCGGTTGGCTCTTTGCGGTCAGCGACGACGAGGCGTCCCTCTGCTCGGGTGAGTCACCGAGCTGCGGCAGGGGCGCTTCTTCGGGAGCCTTATCGTTTACTGCTTCATCGCTCTCCGAAGCGACGCCAATCGCCAACAGCGAAAGTCCCAGCGGAAGTTTGGACGCGCTGCGGGTCGGGTCCTGTGGGACTATCGCGTCCTCAGTCCCAGCGCCTGAGCTCTCAGGCTGCGTCCTCTTAGTGGATGTGTGCGGGACGCCGCCATGCTCCCGCCCGGCATCACCTTGCTGCGGAGAGTCCTCAAACAGCGTCAGGCTATCGAAGACATTCTTAAACGGACTGGCCTGCGAAGACGCACCCGTGCCTTTCGAATCCAACGCTGGCGCGAGAGAAGCAACCGGCACGTGGAGAGAGGCAAGCGCCGGTGCGGAGAGAATCACGCCGCCACTAATGCAGGTTCGCGACCATAACGGCCGTCGCCGATTATCAGCGCGTTAGCACAGGGCGTCCGTCGAGAACTCGGCGATCACCGACTTAGTTTCGGCGAAGTGACTAGGCGAGCTCTCGCAACTTATCGCGGATACAGAACAAACCTATACAATTTTTTTCATTCATCGCTTTTGGCTGCGTACTTGCAATGCTGCTAATCGCTCTATGGATCAGATTAGTGTTTTAGCGGCCGCGGGCATGCAGGCCCGCATGCAATCGCTCGACCTGGTTGCAAACAACCTGGCCAATTCTTCCACCGGCGGATTTAAGACCGATGGCGAGTTCTACACGTTGTTCACTTCCGAAGCCGCCGGCGAAGATGCCTCCGGCCCTTCTTCCGTTCCGATGATCCAGCGGCAATGGACCGATTTTACGCAGGGCTTGCTGGAACCCACCAACAATCCCCTGGACTTCGGTCTTTCCGGCAAAGGCTTCTTTGTAGTGCAGGGCCCCTCGGGACCGCTGTATACGCGCAACGGAAACTTCCGCTTCACCACCGGTGGCGCCTTGGTCACGAGCGAAGGTTACCCGCTGCTGCAGCAAGGCGGGCAGCCATTTCACGCCAACACCGCGCAGCCGCTGGCAGTATCGCGCGAGGGCGAAATCACACAGAACGGCGGCTCGCTCGGGCACGTCGAGATCGCCAACTTTGAGAATCCCGCGGGCCTTACCAAATACGGCGCGAACTATTTCTCAAATACCACCGGTCAAGATCCAGTAGAGGCAACGGGCACGGAAATTTATCAGGGGAAAATTGAGACGTCCAACGTCAGCGCATCGCACGGAGCAGTCCGGATTGTCGGGCTTTCACGGCAGTTCGAAATGATGCAGAAGGCGATTACGCTTTCCAACGACATGAGCAAACAGGCCATCGAACAAGTAGCCAAGGTATAGCGGCATGGGAACCACCAGAGGGGAATGACAGATGATACGAGCACTTTTTAGCGCTGCCAGCGGCATGAACGCGCAGCAGACCAACGTGGAAAACATCGCGAACAATATCGCGAATGCCAACACGGCCGGATTTAAGGCCAGGCGCGCGCAATTTCAAGACTTGCTTTATCAGAATCTGATCCAGCCCGGCGCCGCGGCCACGCAACAGACCACCGTCCCCACCGGATTGCAGCTCGGCCTGGGTACGCGAGCGGTTTCCAACGAAATCATTTTCACCCAAGGCGACTTCTCTGAGACGGACAATCCGCTGGACTTGGTCATTCAAGGGAACGGATTCTTCCAGGTGCAGACGCCGTCGGGACAGATAGCGTACACCAAGGCTGGCACTTTCCATCTCAACCAGACCGGACAGGTGGTGGATCCCAATGGCAACCTACTCGATCCGCCAATCACCGTTCCGCAGAACGCACTTTCGCTTACCATTGGCAGCGACGGGACGGTGAGTTACACGCTCCCTGGACAGGCTGCGGCGCAGCAGGCCGGCCAGATTCAGCTGGCTAACTTCGCCAATCCTTCCGGCTTGAACAGCCTGGGTCAAAGCCTGTTCCAGCAGACTGAGGCCTCCGGCGCGCCCATCATCGGCCCTCCCGGCGGACAGGACGGATTGGGCACGTTGATGCAAGGTTACGTGGAACAGTCCAACGTCAGCATCGTTCAGGAATTCGTCAACCTGATCGTTAGCCAGCGCGCCTATGAGGCGAACTCCAAGGTGGTCAAGGCCGCCGACGACATGTACCAGCAAGTAAACAATCTCAAGCAATAACCGCAGGCTGAATTAATGCATGTATGGCTTCTCTTTTTCAGCATGATCACACGCACAGCACCCTGTGAAATGATCGCGAACGACCGCATTCTTGGCGAAGACCTGGCGAAGATTGTGCCGGGTTTCCTGGATAAAATGCCCGGCGACACGGTGATCGGCTATTCACCCGCGCCCGGCATCCGCCGAGTTTTTACATCCGTCGAGCTCGCACGAATCGGCGCCCCTTATGGCGTCGCAGTGGCGCCTGACGCCGAGGCGTGTTTCGAATGGAGCGTGCAACCGCTCACCAAGGACGTAATTCGCGCGGCGATTCTCGATTCATTGCAAGCACCGGACGCGCGCATCGATGTTCTCGCCATCAGCGGAAGCCTGGCTCCTGCCGGCAAAATCAGTTTCCCGGTCTCGGGACTTCTGGCGTCCACCATCACCGGCCCGGACACTCCAGTCACCTGGCGAGGCGAAGTGCTTTATCACGGCTCGCGCAAGTTTTCGATCTGGGCGCGCTTGAAAATATCCTCTACTATGACGCGCGTAGTGGCCACGCAATTGATTCTGCCGGGACAGACCGTGACGGCGGATCAAGTGCGGATAGAGACCTACGACGATTTCCCTTTGCGCAACGACATCGCCCGCAATCTGGAGGAAGTGGTGGGACGCATGCCGAGACGTGCTCTCCGCCTGGGACTCCCGGTTTCCCGCGCCGACTTGATCGAGCCGTTCCAGGTGCAGCGTGGCGACCTGGTGGACGTAACCGCCATCGCCGGTGCGGCTCAACTGCACGTGCCCGCGCTGGCGGAGACTCCAGGTCGGCAAGGCGACTTGATCACTCTCAAGAACGCGCACAGCGGAAAATACTTTCGCGCTCGAATTGAAGGAAGAGACAAAGCCCTGGTCATGGTCTGGCCGGTGCCGGAGTTAACGAGGGCGCAATGAAGCTGCGAATAGCGAGCCTTTTACTCATATGCGCCGTACTGTCGACGGCCGCCGATCCAAAAAAGAAAAAAGCGCAGACGCCGCCGGAGCCTTCGCCGCTCGACAAATACATTAGCGACGCGATCAAGGATGGCAGCTCTCCGCAGGCCGCCCATCCACCCGGATCCACCTGGTCGCAAAACGCGCTCTTGTCGAACTTGGGGTTGGATCTCAGAGCCAGCCGCGTGAACGACTTAGTAACCATCGTTGTAAATGAAACGTTTTCGGCCGTGGCGAATGGCGATGTAAAGACGCAGCGTCAATCCACTGCCCAGAGCAATATCTCGCAGCTCGCCGGTATCACCAAAACCACTGGACCTTTGGCCAATCTTCTCAACACCAACACGCAGAGCCAATTGCAGGGCACCGGCGAAACCAGCCGGGGCGCCGTGCTCACGGCAAATCTGAGCGCTCGCGTAACACACGTGCTGCCCAACGGCTATCTGGTCATCGAAGGAACCAAGCGCGTACAAGTGAGTTCGGAGAATCAAGTGGTCACCGTGCGGGGCGTGATCCGGCCAGTGGACCTGGTGCCGCCCAACACCATCCCTTCCAACCTGATCGCGCAGATGGAAATCCAGGTGAACGGAAAAGGCGTGATCGGCGATTCTATTCACCGGCCGAACATTTTATACAGGATTTTACTCGGAATACTGCCGTTTTAGCACTCTTTTCCAATGATTCGATCCATTAACTTTCTCCTGATTGCCGTCCTCCTCCTGGAGATTCCGGCGCCGGCCGCGGACACCCCCATGACGCGCCTCAAGGAACTGGTCTCGCTCGAAGGAGTCCGCGAGAACCAGTTGATTGGTTACGGCATGGTAGTCGGACTGAAGGGCACCGGCGACCGGCAACAAACGCTTTTTACGGCGCAGAGTTTGACCAACATGCTGCAGCAGATGGGCGTCACCGTGAATCCATCGACGATACTGGTGAAAAACACGGCGGCCGTGATGGTCACCGCGATGCTCCCGCCATTCGCGCAGTCGGGGATGCAGATCGACGCCACGGTCGCCGCCATGGGCGACTCAGCCAGCTTGCAAGGCGGTCTGCTTTTGATGACCAGCCTGCGCGGCATTGACGGCCAGGTCTATTCCATTGCTCAAGGTCCCGTGGTAACAGGCGGCTTCATCGCCGGTGGCGCAGGCAACACGCAAACGGTGAACCACCCCACCGTGGGGCGCATCCCGAGCGGCGCCATGGTAGAGCGTCAATCGCCCGCCGTGGAGCCCACCAAAGAGGTGCGCCTGCAACTTCACGAAGCCGACTTCACCACCGCCGCTCGCATCGCCGAAGTAGTCAATCATCACTTCACACCGGAAACCAAGTCGATCGCTCACGCCGACAACTCCGGCCTGGTCAGCGTCGCGATTCCGTCGGATTTCTCCGCGCGAACCACTGAGTTCATCGCCGAGCTCGAAACGCTCACGGTTCAAACCGACCGGCCGGCCAAAGTGGTCATCAACGAAAGAACTGGAACCATCGTGATGGGCAAGGAAGTGCGCGTTTCTCCGGTTGCCATCATGCACGGCGATCTCACTGTCGAAATTCAAACCACCTACGATGTGTCCCAGCCGGGCCCCCTTTCCAACGGAACAACCGCGGTAATTCCTCAAGTTGCCGTAGGCGTCAAGGAAGAGAAGGCGCGCAACGTGGTTCTTAAGGAAGGCGCCACGGTGGAGGAACTGGTGCGCGCGCTCAATTCGATCGGTTCCACGCCGCGCGACATTATCGCGATTCTGCAGAGCCTGCGCGCGGCCGGGGCATTGGAATCGGAGATCCAGGTTATATAAGCACGGTTCTTATGGATAGTATTTCATCGGCGACGGATTTAGCGGCGAGCTCCTGGACACTTCCGAACTCCGGCAACAACGCCGTTATTCCGGAGAATCAAACCTTTCACGAAGCGTTCCAGAACGCGTCGGAAAAAACCGATACGCCGGAGAAGATCGCCGGTGTCGCCAAACAATTCGAAGCCTTGATGATCGGGCAAATTCTGAAATCCGCGAGGGAAGCAACGGGTGGAGGGTGGCTCGAGAGCGGTGACGGCCAGGAAGATCAGACCGGATCGATGGTGATGGAATTGGGCGAGCAAGGTTTGTCGCAAGCCCTGGCCGCGCACGGCGGATTGGGGATTGCAAAGATGGTCACCGCCAACCTGGAGAGGCACTCGGCCTCCGCCGCCGATGCGGCTAAAACTGCCAGCTCCGGCTCTGAGGCTCCGGCGCCACAGCCGTTGTCGTCGTTGAGTAGGGAGACGAGTAGGGAGAAGAGTTTGACGACGAGTACGGAGACGCCGACGGCGCCGAATGCTGGTTTGAAGCGCCGCTAGCGGGCGCCTCGGGCACTTCCGCGCGCACGCCGGCATCCTTAGCGATGGCAGCGTCCAGCGTGTTCAGATTGTGCATCGCGCCGATCCAACCGTCCAGAAGCGTCTGGATTAATTTCAAAACCTCCTGCAGCATGCTTTCCGATTTTTCCGCGTGCGCCTGAATCAGCCGGTTCTGCAAATAGCCATAAAGACCGCTCAGGGTGTCGCAATATTGCGGCGCCACGTCGCGCCGCAGAGAGAAGCGCAATTCACCCAGGATTTGCACCGCCTTCGTAACGGCGTTGCCGCGGGCCAGAATGTCGCCGCCCCGATGCGCGGTCAGCGCTTCCTCGACCGCCTGCACGGCAGTCTCATAGAGCATGCGGGTGAGTTCCACCGGCGTGGCCGCCGCCACACGGCTCGCAATGTACTCTTTGTGAGGATCGGTTGGTGTCATGGAATTTCCGCCGCGCGGCCTATTTTCTGCCGCGCTACTATATCGACCCACCTTAGAACTTTTTCAGAGATTCTTTCACCCCCATTTGCGGGTAGCAGTCCTACCATCCGGACCACCCCCATATGCTCCCCGCATAAGAAAAGACACTGAGCATATCAAGTCTTCCGTTTGAACTTCCGATCTTGTAAACACAAGGCACAGTTAGATGAAGTTACCTTACTTGCGTCGGGAGCGTTTGGTTTGAACACAGTTCTTTGGATTGACGAAAGCGCTACTGGCAGCCGACACGTGTATTTGAAAGACGGCCCTGAAAGACTTCAGGTTTTGTTCGCCGCCAGCCTGTCCGTTGCTTTTGAATTGCTCAAAGCACATTCGATCGGCGCAGTCCTGGTCCATCTGCCGATTGCGGACTCGAACGCGCCCGAAGTTCTGCGGCAGATCCACGACGAAGGATGCCACGTTCCAGTGGTCCTCTACGAACCCGCCGGTGGTGCAGTGAGCAAGGCTCTCGAATTGACACAGGGCGGCGCTTTTCAGTACGTCTCGCACCCGGTGAAACCCGAGGAACTTTGCGAGCTGCTGTCAGTAGCCATCCGGCACCACGGGTTGCACCGTGAGGCCCAGCGTGACGGAAAAACCGAGCAGGCTAGCTCACGCAACCTGCTGGTTGGTTCCAGCGGTCCGATGCGTGAAGTGGTCGAGATTATCGATCTGGTCGCGAACCGCCGTTCCACGGTGCTCATCACGGGCGAAACCGGCACGGGCAAGGAAGTGGCGGCGCGCGCGCTGCACCTTTCGAGCAGCCGCTCAGGCTCCCGCATGGTGGCCATCAACTGCGCCGCGCTGCCCGATCATCTGCTCGAAGCCGAGCTCTTCGGCCACACCAAGGGCGCCTTCACGGGAGCCATCAACGCGCGCGTTGGGTTATTCGAACAAGCGCATCGCGGCACTATTTTTCTGGACGAAATAGGCGAGATGCCGCTGCCTTTGCAAGCCAAGCTGCTGCGCGTTCTGCAAGAGCGCGAAATCCAGCGCATCGGCAGTTCGGAGCCGCTTTCCATCGACGTGCGCGTGATTGCCGCGTCCAACGCCAACCTGCTCGAAGCTGTCGCGAATCGCCGCTTCCGGGAGGATCTTTACTACCGCCTGAATGTCGTCGCTCTGCGCATGCCGGCGCTGCGCGATCGCCCTTCCGACGTCCCCGAACTGGCCGAGCATTTTCTTCGCAAGATCGCCGAACATGAGCCGGCTTGGCGCAAACAGCTCTCCCAGCAGGCCGTCGACCTGTTCCTGAAGTATTCTTGGCCCGGCAACGTGCGCCAGCTCGAACATGCGCTGGAGTCCGCCTGCGCGCTCAGCGGCTCTCGCTCCGTTCTCTATCCCGGCGATTTCGATCTTCCGGCCGAGGTCCATGCATCGGAGTTCGGCTCATTGTCCTCACTGGACGTTCCGGAGAGTGGCATCAATTTCGAGGAGCTCATGACGGGCATCGAGCGCAGGCTGCTCGAACGCGCGCTGGCGAAATCGGGCGGCAACAAGGCCCGTGCAGCCAGCATGCTCCACATGAAGCGCACCACGCTGCTCTCCAAATTCAAGTCCCTGGAAGTGTGCGCCTAGCAGTCCATGGCTCAAGCGCGTGCCATTAGCAGTCCGGCGCCGGCGCCTGCTCCCCTCAAGGCAGTTGGGCTTTCGAGCGTCGGCGAACTCGCGGTACCCATCGCGGTATTGCTCATCGTTATTGCGCTGATCACTCCGCTGCCCAGCTTCATGCTGGACGGCCTGATCGTGCTCGATCTGATGATGTCGGTCATCGTAATGATGGTGGCCATGTACATCGGCCGTCCCGTGGAGTTCAGCGTGTTCCCCACCGTGCTGCTGTTGCTGACGCTGTTTCGTCTCGCGCTCAACGTGTCTTCGTCGCGTCTCATTTTGCTCAATGGAAATACCGGAACGTCCGCCGCCGGCCATGTTATCGAGGCTTTCGGCAGCTTCGTGGTGGGCGGCAACTACATCGTCGGCGCGGTGATCTTTTGCGTTCTCATAGCTATTCAATACGTGGTCATCAACCACGGTTCGGTGCGTATTTCCGAAGTAACTGCGCGCTTTACCTTAGATGCCCTGCCCGGCAAGCAAATGTCGATCGACGCCGATTTGAACGGCGGGCTGATCGATGAAACCGAGGCGCGCCGCCGGCGCCGGGACTTGAGCAGTGAAGCCGAGTTCTACGGAGCCATGGACGGCGCTTCCCGCTTCACGCAGCGCGACGCCATCGCGAGCATCATCATCACCGGCGTGAATATCATCGCCGGCTTTT
>JBEKLB010000278.1:0-8984 GCA_050010415.1 Bryobacteraceae bacterium
GCTTCTGTTCGCTACTCCTCTGCCAGGGATGCCGCCGGTGGTGAACCCCAAAGACATCTACGCGGCCGATCACGCCGGCCAGCTCAGTGCCCTGGTGAAAAGCTTCCCTTCCTACATCTACGTGCCGAACACCGGCAGCGCGAGTGTCGATGTCATCGATCCGAAGAGCTACGAAATCGTGCGCCACTTCAAAGTTGGACGCCAACCCCAGCACGTGACGCCATCCTACGATCTAAAGACGCTTTGGGTGCTCAACGACCTCGGCGACAGCTTGACCAGGATCGATCCGGCCACCGGGAAGAAAGGGGAAACGGTGACGGTGAAAGATCCGTACAACATGTACTACACGCCCGACGGCAAGTTTGCCATTGTTGTAGCGGAGAGGGTGCATCGGCTGGATTTCCGCGATCCGGCGACGATGGCGCTGAAGGATTCCCTCAAGGTGCCGTGCCGTGGAGTGGATCACATGGATTTCACCGCGGACGGACGCTTTCTCATTGTCAGCTGCGAATTTTCCGCGGAATTGCTCAAGGTGGATGTAGCGAAGCGCGAGGTGGTCGGCAGCATCGCGTTGAAAGCTCAGGAGCGTGGTGCGCCCCATCGCTCCAGGCATTCCATTGAGTACAATCCGGACGGCATGCCTCAAGACGTCAAGACATCGCCCGACGGCTCTGTGTTCTATGTCGCTGACATGGTGGCCAACGGCGTCTATCTCGTCGAGCCCGACGCCTTCCGCGTAATCGGCTTCGTGCCCACCGGCGCCGGTGCGCATGGCCTTTACGCCAGCCGCGATTCGAAACTGCTATATGTTTCCAATCGGGATGAAGGAAGCATTTCGGTGATTGATTTCGCAGCCCGCAAAGTTGTGGAGAAATGGCAAATACCCGGAGGCAGCCCCGACATGGGCGGCGTATCGGCCGACGGGAAAGTGCTCTGGCTGTCAGGCCGCTACAACAAGGAAGTCTACGCGATCGATACGCAAACAGGAAAGCTGCTGGCTCGCATCAGAGTCGGCAAGGGTCCGCATGGCCTGTGCGTTTATCCGCAGCCGGGACGGTACTCACTGGGCCACACGGGCGTTTTTCGCTAATTCTCGAAACGGCCGGAGCGCGCCCGCTATTCTCCATCCGCTCGGCGAATGGAAAGCTATACTGTTCGAGGAGTGGGAAAGACTCAGAAACAGCGAAGAACAATCGCAGCGCCTCCCGCCCCGGCACGGCCGTCCTGGGTGCGCAGGTTTACGGATCGAGTCTGGAGTGAAAATGGGCGGCGTCTGCTGTTGCTGTGGGCCTTCGTCTTTCTGGCGTATTCCAATTGCTTTCACGCCGGAATCTTGTTCGACAGCGTCGGGGTGCTGTTCGAAGACCCTCGAATCCATGCGGTAACGGCGCACAACCTCGCGTCCATTCTGACGGAAGGGTACTGGCAGAGCAATCCGAACTCAGGAGCGTATCGGCCGCTGACCACCTTGTCGTACCTGGTGAACTACGCGGTTCTCGACAACGGCGCAAGCCCCACCGGGTACCACTGGGTCAACTTCGTGTTGCATGGCGTGAATGTAAGCCTGGTGTTTGCGCTAGGCACGTCGATTCTTGCGACACCGTCGCTCGGGCTGGCGCTGGCCGCAGTCTGGGGCTTGCATCCCTTGCTAACGGAATCGGTAACCAACATCGTAGGACGCGCCGACGAATTGGCCGCGTTTGGTGTTCTGGCTGGCCTATGGTGCTACATGCGGTGGATATCCGCCAGCGGACGGCGCAAGTGGTGGTGGCTTGCCGCGCTGACTGGCGCGCAGGCGATCGGCATTTTCTCCAAGGAGAACGCGGCGGTGCTGCCGGGCATCCTGCTGCTCTACGATCTGACGTTCTCAGACCGCGCGACCCCAAACCGCACGACGTGGCGCGCTCGCGTCCCCGCCTATGCCGCTCTGCTGTTGCCCTTGGCAACCTTTTTCTATGTGTGGGGTCCCATGCGCGCGCAGATGGTGGTGGCCTTTTCTGAGAATCCGCTGATTCACGCCGACTTCTGGACTGCGCGTTTCACCGCCGTCAAAGTGATCGGCAAATTTCTGTGGCTGTTTATCTGGCCAGCCCGCTTGTCGGCGGATTATTCCTACAATGCGTTTCCGTTGTTCGGCTGGAAGCTTGCGAACTGGGAGGATGACAAGACGCTCATCGCACTGGCTATTTCCGTGGGCGCCATTGTGCTGGCCGTCGCCTGCCGTCGCAGATGGAAGGCGCTGTCCTTTTTCATGGGTTTCTTCTTCATCACCCAGATGCCTACCGCGAACCTGGCTATTATCATCGGGAGCATTATGGGCGAGCGCTTCATGTATCTGCCTTCGGTGGGGCTGGCTGGATGCCTGGTGGCCGCGATCCACGCGCTGGGCCATCGCCTTTCATCCCGCTGGCGGGCAGGTCCGAGAGCTGCCTGGGTGGCGACGGGACTGGTGTGTCTGGTATGCGCGGCCCGCACTTATGCCCGCAACGTCGATTGGCAGGACGACCTGAATCTATGGTCCAGCGCCGTGGAGGTGTGCCCTGGGAGCGCCCGGCCGCACATGAATTTAGGACTTGCGCTCTCGTCGTTACCCGGGCGGCTGCCGGACGCTATTGCGGAGTATCGAACGGCGCTTAGAATCCTGCCGGATGGGGAACAGGAGCACTACAATCTGGGGCAGGCGCTGGCCCGAACCCCCGGACGGGCCCAGGATGCAATCGCGGAGTTTCAAGCGGCGCTGCGGATAGCACCCGATGCCTCCGACGCGCACTACAACCTGGGCTTGGTGTTCGAACAAACCGAGCGATGGCCGGATGCGATTAGCGAGTTCCAGGCCGCGATTCGAAGCCGGCCTGATTTCGCGATGGCACACAACAATTTAGGCAACGCGTTGGCGCGCGTGCCGGGGCGCCAGGCGGATGCGATGGCCCAGTGGCAGGCTGCGGTTGAGAGCGATCCAGATCTCGCCGAGGCACACTACAACCTCGGAAATGCGTTGGCACAAATGCCGGACCGCCGCGCCGATGCGATTGCCGAGTATCGAGCTGCGCTGCGCAGCCAGCCGGGATTCGCGCAGGCCCACAACAACCTCGCGAACGCGCTAGCTCGAACGCCGGGCCGGTTGCGCGAAGCCATTCAGGAGTGGCGACTGGCGCTACGAATCCAGCCCAATCTCGCGCAAGCGCACGTCAATTTGGGAACTGCGCTCGCGCAGATGCCCGGTCAAGTGCCGAACGCAATCGCGGAACTCGAAGCCGCGCAAAGAATCCGGCGCGATCCCGGGGTGCAGCGCATGCTGGATCAGCTAACGAAAGTGCGTCAATAGACCAGAGATTAGCGTCTGCGTCCCATCAACCGCAGCAGGCTGAGGAATAGGTTAATAAAATCGAGATACAGCATCAGGGCGCCGAAAATCGCGGCTTTACGTCCGGCCTCAGTTTCTTCTTGGCCAGGAGCGTTCATCCGTTTGATTTTCTGAGTATCGTAAGCGGTCAGCCCGGCAAACACAATAATGCCGACCACGGAGAAGACGAAGCTGGCGCCTTCGGTCATGAGCCTGGGGAAGATCATGGAGATTAGACCGAAGCCGACCAATCCGAATAAACCCATCATGCAGAACGAGCCTACCGGGCCAAGGTCCCGCTTGGTGACGAAGCCGAAGGCGCTGAGGCCCGCGAAGGCGAAGGCGGTGATGCCGAAAACTTCCGCAATGCTGGAGCCGGTGTAGATCAGGAAGATGCTCGACAGCGTTAGTCCGGTTAGCGCCGCGTACAGGAAATAGATGAGCGTGGCAGTGACAGCGCTGATCCGGTTGATGAGCCACGAAAAGGCGAAGACGGCCGCAAGTTGCGCAATGATCAACCCCCACAACAGAGGCGGGTTGCCGAAAATCGTTTGCACCAGTTGGGGATTGCCGGACACGTCCCAGGCGATGGCGCCGGTGAGACAAAGTCCAGCCGTCATCCAACCGTACACACGGCTCATGAATCGGGCGTTCTCGGCCGCGATGGAGGCCAGCCCGAAGGCCTGATTGCCGAACGATTGGTTGCCTAGCGGTGATTGTTCCACGCCCCAACTCTAAATCCGTGACTGAGCGGGTGTCAAATGAGGAATTGGTAGCGCTAAAGGGAATCGAACCCTTATTTAAGCCTTGAGAGGGCTCCGTCCTAACCGTTAGACGATAGCGCCGCTAATTCTTGACTGCATTCATTATATCCGGCGGGCAGCCTTCCCTTCCACCCTGTTAAACTGAAGTTTCGCTCGCGACCCTGCTACGGGCGTCGTCCGAGCCAACGGAAGGTAAACGACTTTACATGATTTCTGCAACACAGCTACGTCCAGGCATGGTGATCAAGTTCAACAACGAACTGTACTCCATCTTCAAAATGGAGCACCGCACGCCGGGCAATCTCCGCGGCTTCGTCCAGGTGAAGATGCGCAGCCTGCGCAGCGGCACGATGACGGAACACCGCTTCTCTTCGGAAGATCGCGTGGATCGTGCCGCGCTCGAAGAGATCGAAATGGAGTATTTATACGACGACGGCGAATACTACTATTTCATGAACACCGAGAATTTCGAGCAGATGCATCTTACGCGCGACATCCTCGGCGACGCGGTGGAATATCTGGTCCCGCAGCTCAAGGTAAATATCGAATTCTATGAAGGCAAGCCCATGAGCGTGGAGTTGCCGCCGACGGTGGATCTCACGGTGGTCGAAACCGAGCCCGGCCTCAAAGGCGCTTCCGTCTCGAACGTCACCAAAGCCGCCAAGCTCGAAACCGGGCTCGTGGTGCAGGTTCCGCCCTTCATCAATGAAGGCGAAAAAGTCCGAATCAGCACGGCGGAAGGCACTTACCAGGAACGCGCGTAAGATTACGCTGGTCCGCTTTCGCTCAGCGCGTAGCTGGTGCTGCGCCCTCCTTCTTCACCGCGCGAGAGCATTCCGCGGTCCACCAAACTGAGAATATCTCGCAGCGCGGTATCCTGCGAGCAATCGGTCAGCTTGGCGTACTTCGATGTCGTCAGCTTTCCTTCGAACCCGTCGAGCAGGCGGTTCACCACCTTGCGTTGGCGGTCATTCAACGGCGTTGTTGCGAAGGTGTCCCAGAAGCGGGCCTTGGCTAGCACCCCTTTGAGCGCAGTCTGTGCACCGTCTATCGCGCGCCCCAGGCACCCGAGAAACCATTCCATCCAGGGCGTGATATCCAGAGAGCCTCGCTGGGTCTGCTCCAGAATGTCGTAGTAGGCGTTACGCTCCTGCCGGATCTGCGCCGACATGCTGTAGAAGCGTTGCGGACTTCCCTCCGATCGCGCCAGCGCCATATCGGCGATCGCGCGCGCGATCCGCCCGTTGCCGTCGTCAAAGGGATGCAGGGTCACAAACCACAAATGCGCGAGCGCAGCTTTCATCACTGCGTCTCCAGGCGTGCTGGCGTTGAACCACTTGAGAAAGGCCTTCATTTCCTCCGGGAGCCGTACCGCTGCCGGCGCTTCATAGTGCACCTTCTCGCGATGCATGGGACCCGAGACCACCTGCATGGGCCCGGTGCTGTCGTCGCGCCAGCGTCCGGTTTTGATTTTGCGCAATCCGCTGCGTCCGGTTGGAAACAACGATGCCTGCCAGGCGAACAAGCGGATGGCCGTCAGCGGCTTGTCGTATTGGCCGGTGGCATTCAGCATCATTTCCACCACACCGTCCACGTAGCGGTCGGCGGGTTTCAAAGCGCCGATGTCCACGCCCAGCTTGCGCGCTATCGAGGATCGCACCAGCCCGGCATCCAGCCGCTCCCCTTCGATTTCGCTGCTCTTGATCACATCGGAGGTGAGGGTTTGAAGCACGGCCTCGCTCCGCAGAGGAAAGCCGAGCGCCTCCATGTGCCCGATCAGCCGGCCCTGCCGCAGGCGCACCGCCGCCAAAGGCTCCGCCAGCCGCTCCCGGTCCCACTCGAACTGAGGCCAGCGGCGAAGGTCGTGGATGTATATTCTCCGCATCTTCTGCGTTGATTATACTGCCTAATCTCCGCATCCCACAAGCACAATCGCCGCAACATGTGCGGTGATTAGGCCGTCTAATCTCCGCACATCTTTGGCTCTCGCTGTCTTTTCAGGCGCTTAGCTGGATTCTACGAAACCTGCTATTCTTGGATTTGTCCTCGTAGAGGCGCGGAGGCCATCAGTAACCAGGGCGCGGTTCCGGGAGTTCGGAGCGCTGGCGAAAGGGGTACATCATCCGCCGAAGTCGGCTCTGGGCAGCTCCGCCCGGCACGATTGGGGGGCCAGGCTAACACCTGCCCACTGTCATCCGGATCTCGTGGGACTTGAGATCGGATGGAGCGCTACCGGGAAGCACGCTAGCTGTCCGCGTGTCCTTCCGTCTCCATCCCTGTCATTTCCCGATTGGAATGGTATGAACGTTTTCGAACTCACGCGCGCGCTGGTGGATATCGAATCCATCACCGGGAACGAGGAGCAAATGGGCCATGTGCTCTTCGCCCACGTGTCGGAGATGGCCGCGCAATATGGCGGGCATGCCGAACTGATTCCGGTTGAGCCGCGCCGCAACAACGTTCTGGCCTGGTGGGGTGATCCAACCGTCACGCTTTCCACGCACATCGACACGGTGCCGCCGTTCTTCCCGTCGCGTGAAGATGACCTGCATATCTGGGGACGCGGCGCCTGCGACACCAAAGGCATCATCGCGTCCATGATCTTCGCCGTGCGCGATTTGCTGAAAGCTGGCCATACCAATCTGGCGCTATTATTCGTGGTCGGCGAAGAGCGCAATAGCGCGGGCGCGCTGGCCGCCGCCAGATCGCCACGCGGCTCCAAATTCCTCATCAACGGCGAACCAACCGAAAACAAGCTGGCGCTCGGCTCCAAGGGCGCATTACGTCTTGAATTGGTCGCGAGCGGCCGCATGGCGCATTCCGCTTACCCCGAGCTCGGTGAGTCCGCGATCGAGAAGCTGCTCGACGCGCTCCAGGCAGCCCGCCGCGTGCCCCTGCCGGTCGATAAGATTCTCGGCGCCAGCACATTGAACATCGGTACCATTTCGGGAGGCCGCGCCCCCAACGTCATTCCCGATCAGGCCCGCGCCGAACTTTTCATCCGGCTAGTGGACAGCGGTGACGCTACGCTCCGAGCCATCGAACAGGCCGCCAACGGCAAGGCCGAAATTCACGAAGCCCTCAGGATTCCCGCAGTGCTGCTGGGATCTTTACCGGGCTTTGAAACCACCGTGGTCTCCTATACCACCGACATACCCGCGCTCGGCGAATCCTGGGGCCAGCCGTATTTGATCGGCCCGGGCTCCATTCACCTGGCCCATACCTCGGAAGAACGAATCCCCAAAGCGCAGATTTTGGAAGCAGTACAAATCTACAAGCGAATGGTCCAGCAACTTCTATGAACGACAACAGAATCCCCGTCGGAATCCTGGGCGCCACCGGCATGGTGGGCCAGCAGTTCGTCACCTTTCTCCAGAATCATCCCTGGTTTGAGATCGCGTGGTTGGGAGCGAGCGATCGCTCGGCCGGCAAGCCTTATCGTGAAGCCACGGGTTGGCGCTTGGATGGCGCCATGCCTGCTGGCGTCGAGCGCCTGGTAGTACAGGAGTGCAAACCGGCCAACGCACCGCGCCTCATGTTCTCATCGATGGACGCCTCCGTCGCCACCGAGATTGAGCGGGAGTTTGCAAAAGCCGGCCACGTCATCGTCTCAAATTCGCGCAATCATCGCATGGAGCCGGATGTGCCGTTGCTCATTCCGGAGGTGAATCCCGATCATTTGAAGATCATTCCGCACCAGCAGCGCCTGCGCGGCTGGAAGGGACAGATCGCCACCAATCCGAATTGCTCGACGATAGTGCTGGCCCTGGCGCTTGCGCCGCTGAAGCAGTTCGGTATCCAGCGCGTTGTCGCCACCACGATGCAGGCCATTTCGGGCGCCGGTTATCCGGGGGTAGCGTCCATGGATATCAACGCCAATGTGATTCCCTTCATTGGCAACGAAGAGGAAAAGATGCAGCAGGAGACGCAGAAAATCCTGGGCGACTTCGCGGGCGACAGACTGCTTCCCCTGAGTGCAAAAGTCAGCGCGCATTGTAATCGCGTGCCAGTAGTGGATGGACACACCGTAACCGTCAGCGTCGAATTCGATCGCAAGCCCAGCCAGGACGAGATCATCCGCGCCCTGGTGAATTACCGCAGCGTTCCGCAGGAACGCAAGCTGCCCAGCGCGCCGCCGCAGCCCATCATCTATATGGAAGAGAACGACCGGCCGCAGCCTCGCCGCGACGCGGGGCGCGAGCGAGGAATGGCCGTGTTTGTGGGCCGCATGCGTGAGTGCCCGGTGCTGGACTACAAATTCGTCGCGTTGGGACACAACACCATTCGTGGGGCGGCCGGCGCAGCCGTTTTGAATGCGGAGCTCATGTACTCGGAAGGCCTGCTCGACTAATGTGGCCGCGCGGATCTGGACTAATTTGGTCGCGCGCATCGTGGCGCACGCACTCGTGCGTGCCGCGTTCACACTCGTGTGAACGCCGTGGAGAAGCCCACCAATGATCGTCATGAAGTTCGGCGGGACCTCCGTCGAGTCCGCCGAAGCCATCCAGCGCGTCACCGCGATCGTCAAGTCGCGGTTATACAGACAGCCCATCGTGGTCGTTTCCGCCATGGGCAAAACAACCAATCGACTGCTCAAGATCGCCGACCTCGCGGTCTCGGGTCAGCGCGAAGAGGCCCTCCGTGAATTGATCGAGCTGCGCGATTTCCATCTCCGCGAATCCGGCATGGAGCGTACCGTCGACGAGCATTTCCAGGAACTCTCGGAGTTGGTGAAGGGCCTCGCGGTTCTCGGCGAATTGACGCCGCGGTCCATTGACGCCATTTCCAGCTTTGGCGAACGGCTTTCCAGCCTGATTGTCAGGAACTATTTTCAGCATCACGGCGTGAGCGCCGTGCATGTCGATTCGCGTAAGGTG
>JBEKLB010000279.1:0-8979 GCA_050010415.1 Bryobacteraceae bacterium
GACTTCCAGGTAAATGTAGGCGTGCGGATTGGTCCACTCAAAGCGCTTCACCACGCCGGTAATGGTGATGGGGTGCGGCATATCGTACATGCCGGTACCGTGATGGGCCAGGAGGGGCGCGCCGGCGCCAGCCAAAACCACTGAGTTCCAGAAAGCTCTGCGCGAAATCATCCAGTGACACCTCCCAGGGCAGCCATCTTCACAGATCACACTACTCGAATACCAGGCTTTGCGTCAAACCCCTACTTCCGAGTGAGCGAATCAAAGCAGTTCGGACGAGAAGGCGAACAGTTCATCACCGAGAGCAGCACCACACGCTGACCGGAGGAATCCGGCCGCAGCCGCGCAGCGATTTGCTTCTCCAGGGCCTCGACGGTCAGGCCCGCCGCTCGCACCCGGCCCACCATCGGCAGGTTGAGAAAACCGTTGAGCTGAATCTGGAATATCCGGCCATTGAGCTTGTCACTTTGAGAGGCGCGAATGAGGATGTGGTCCTTGGGCGCCAGAATATACGCCGGGTGCGCGACGGTTCGAACCTGCGCAAAACCCAGCGTAAAACCCACCGTAAGACAAAGCGCGGTCCCGAGCGACACGAGAGCCATCCATCGCATGCTCTCAGGATGACTCGCATTTCACGGGAAGACAAGGCAGGCGCGCGAAACGCGTCACTTGCCGAAAAGATCCTTGTAGTCTTTGTTGTTTTCGCAGACGTATTCGTCCACTTTGTCCAGATCCGTGCGGAGCGGGAAAGTGCGAGCGATGGTCCAGGTTTTAGCGAAGACGTTGGGATCTTCGATGGTCGCTTCCCATTGCAGATGATCGAAATCGGTGCGCTGGAAACGCTCCACCACGTGCAGCGCTTCGCTGTGGCGGAAGGCGCCGGGAAGCTCGGTCCGATCGTTAAAGCCCACAGTGTCCACCACCAGCGTGTCGCCATCCCAATGCCCTACCGAATCGCCCATCCAGGTGGGATCGGGATCGGCCGGATGCGTGCCGTTGATCGGAATGACACGGAACATGTGCAGGTATTCGTAGAGAATGACCACCTTGTCCAGGCCTTGCACAATCTCCCATTGATAGGGGACGAAGTAGGCGAGTGGGACGCCGGTGGGCATGCAATCGGCGTAAACGCCTGCGTCGGTGGGGCCGCGCACCACCTTGTATTTCTCCGCTCCCGGCTTGAGCGTGGCGGCAAAGGGATCGCGTCCCCCGCCGGAATTGTAGACGCCGGTGAGATTCGGTTTGCCATCGGGCATGCGCGGCGTCTGGTTACTCGCGGGCGACGCGCCAGACGTGGGAGCGATGTTCGACGCAACGGTACCGGCGACATTTACCGTGGCCGATTGCGTGAGTACCTGATCCTTGGGGCCCTTAACGGTGATGGTATACGTGGTGGTCACGCTCGGAGACAGCGTCTTGGCGCCGCGCGGCCGCACCTTTCCGAGCGCCGGATCGATGGTCACGCTGGTTGGATTTTCCACCGCCCAATTCAGCGTGACAGACTGGCCGGGTTTCATGGATTCCGGCGTCGCGGTGAATTTCTCGATGCGGGCCGGTAGCTGTGCCGCTCGGGCGTAAGACGGCGCCGGGCTCGGCGCTGGTGGGGCGGGCGGCGGAGCCTGAGCCATCATTACCGCTGGGGCGAATAAGAAAATCGCGATCCGCATGTTTCAAATGTATCAGCGGCTGCCGGCCGTTTCCATGGCTTGCTCCGCCTTGGCGCGCTGCAGAGGCCACATGGTGAAGAAGTCGGCGTAAGCCACCAGGAATGGGAACGTCACGGCGAGCAACGCCGAAGCCAGCCAGATCTCCGTCTGATACGCCGGGGGCCCGGAATCGAGTTTCCCTGTGACCGTCGACGCTACTGCCCGATACAGGAGCGCGAACAGACTGCCTAGCACCGCCGCAGCCACCGTATTCAATACGCCCTTCAGCGGCTGAGTAAGCTTGGCGAACACCGATCCCTGCAGCATGTTCAGCATGAAAATCGTTCCAAAAATAAACGGGATCGGCACTGTGACCATAAACGCCACCGGATCCATCTTCATCACGTTGACTCCGATGTAATACGCTGCGCCGCCGATAATAAGAGCCACGATGGTCCACACCAGGCCCAGCACCGGCTGCTTCATCAGGCTCCCGGATTTCGTAAAGGGCCACAGATCGAAGCACAACGACAGGAACATTACGCCGATCGCCGTTACATAGAAGACCACGCAGTTCCACGCATTGAACATCCCTTGGGGATCCTGCGCGGCGACGTAAACCGGCGCGCCCTTCATAAAATCGTAGTTGAAGAAGACGCGGAAAAAGATGTAATTGATGACGTAGCAGGCCACCAGAACGGATAATCCGGCCGCAATCGGATTCTTGATCAGTGCGGTAAACGGCCAACCGCCCCACATGATCGCCATCCAGAACATGATGACTACAGAGGCGATCATGCACTGCGTCAACATCGGCGTGGGAGGGCTCATACTGCCTCCGACACCGCTCCAGTGCGCGACCGCAACCACCGCACCGGTCACTAACGCGATCAAGCTGAACAAAATGCCGCGCACTGGCTGCGATTGCTTCGCGGCGAAACCAGGCTGCTTCATGCCCCATGTCACGCCCATGACGATTTCCATGGGGATGATGCAAATCAGAAACGTGGAGATCCATCCGGAAAACCTGGGGAAGTCAAAAATCGAAATGAAGCCCAGCGAAATGGCGATGATGAGAACGGTGGCGAGAACGCCGAGCACAGGTTGTTTGAGGCCGGACATGTTATTTGCCCATCCTGGGGGCAACTCCTTTCGAGTTCGAATGCGGCTAGTCATACTATCACAACCGGCGATTCAGTAAGATTGTGGAGTCGCATGCCCACTATCAGACACGTCTTGTTCCCGCTGGATTTTTCGGCCGCCGGAATGGCTGCCATCCCCTACGTTGGCGCGCTGGCCAACCATTTTCACGCCAAGCTAACGGTGCTCAGCATGGTGCCCCCGGCCTGGGTTACGCCACCCGGCTTGATTCCACCCACCACAGGCACGGACCCGGTGGCGCTCAGGAACTCGCTACAGGAGCATTTGGACCGGTTGGCGCTGGACGGTTTCGAGAGCCCACCGGCTCGGATCGCAGTGGTGGGTGACCCGGCACTGAAGATCGCCGAATTCACGCGTGACAACGGAGTGGAACTGGTGATGATGCCGACGCACGGCCATGGCCTGTTTCGCGGTCTGTTGATGGGTTCCGTAACGTCCAAGGTATTGCACGACGTGCATTGTCCGGTGTGGACCGCGGCGCACGCCGAAAAGCAGCACGCGCAGCAGACGCCGCGCAAGATTCTCTGCGCTCTGGATGGTGGCGAGAAGAGCCGGGCGCTGGCGCAATGGGCCATGGACTTCAGCCATCAGGTTGGTGCAAGCTTGCAGTTGGTACACGTAGTGCGGACCATCAGCGATTGGCTATCGCTCGAAAGCGAGCGGGAGCTGCAGGAGGAACTGCGGATCGAGGCGCGTAACAGAATCGAAGCGGATCTGAAGGCGGGCGGATTGGACCTTCCGCTGCGCGTCGCGGTCGGCGAGGTGGTGGCCACCATCACTGAGGAAGCGCGGCAGGAAGGCGCCGACCTGATCGTGCTGGGGCGCGGGGCACTGCATGAGACGCTGGGCCGCCTGCGCACGCACGCACACGAGATTATTCAGCGCTCGCCGTGTCCGGTGCTGAGTGTGTAGGGTGGTTATTCCACGTTGTTGAACGTTCTTATCCAAAGAGCGGCGCCAAGTCGCGGGCGTGGCTTCGCCTCAGTGTTCCGTCACCTGGGAGCATTGGGGCTCTTCTTTATCGCCATTCTGGATAGCACTCCAATCCCGACCTTCGGCGGGCCGGACATCTTGATCGCGATTCTGGCGGGCACTCACCGCAGTCCCTGGTACGAGTACGCGGCCGTTGCGACGGCGGGCTCAGTGATCGGCGCGTATTTCACGTTCCGCATCGCACGCAAAGCCGGATCGGCATATTTGAACAGCAAATTTCGAGGAAGTAAGGTGTCAGGATTCCTGAAGCTATTTCAGCAGTGGGGCACCGGAACTCTGGTGGCGTCCACCGCCATTCCCTTCCCGTTCCCGACCGCCATGGTGTTCGCGGCCGCCGGCGCATCAGACTATCGGATGCGCAAGTATCTCCCGATTGTCACGGTCTGCCGGGCCGCTCGCTATTCGGCCATCGCCATCGTGGCGGATCTCTACGGACGCCACTTCATCCGTGTGATCCGCCATCCGGTGCAATATTGGGGCTGGCTTCTGCTATTCTGCGCGATAGCTTTCGGTTTGATCGCAACGGGGATACTGATCAATCGGAAAATCGCGACGGAATCGCCGGCGTAGACTTGCGTCGCCGGACCACGCTACTCGAGAGAACGATTAAGCCGAACCCCAGGGCCATGCTCAGCGTTGTGGTTGGTTCGGGAGTACTCGAAATCGCCGCTGGGGTTGCCACGAACTGCACGCCGCCGTCACTGAACGGTTCGCCGCTGTAGCTGGTAGCCGTGGTAATGGGAATTGTGGGATTTCCCGACGCAAAACCCGCTAGCTCGGCCGGAGTCAACGTGCTGTCGAAATCGAAGCCCGTCAAGGAGCCTCCGGAAGCCAAATCGTTACCCGCCGTTTTGGCTGTCCACTGAATCGCAAATCCGTCCGATGGGCCGCCGCTGGTAACCACTTCCTGCCAGCCTGAGGGCAACGTGATGTCGATAGGGCTGACCGGCATAAAGTTGTCGCCGGGTACCCACGAAAACCAAAACGTGCCGATTGTGGTGGTGCCGGTGTTATTCAAGGTTAGATCGTATTGGAAAACGCCTGGCGAAACCAGCGAATCGGTATAAGTTGCGGTTGCGTCGATACCAGAAGCAAAAAGAACCGGGCCCCCGGCGCAAATCAAACCACCTAAGAGTAAAAAATAGCGATGCATATCCGTCTCCTCGGGCTCGATACTAGCATGAGGAAATTGAGACTCAGCTTGCCGGGATGCGATTTCACAATCATTTGACAACCCCGGGGACGACGAGGTTAGAGGCGTTATTTTGGGAGGCTAAGGATTTACTTTTTGCAGCCTGCGCAGAGTGTAAATCTCCGGGTGGATGTTTTCCGAGCGCAGCTTTTTCCAGTCGTCAGACACGTGAATCAATTTCCCGCTGATGTGATTGGATTGCTCCGACGCCAGAAACAGCGCCAGTTGAATCTGTTTCTCGGGGGCCACACCGCCGGTCTGGCGGATCTGCAACGCCTCTTCGGTCTCCTTCCAACCCGCACGCTCGCCGGCGCGGAGAATCTCGTCGGTCATGTGAGTATAGGTGCCGCCGGGTCCCATGCAATTGATCTGGACGTTATGCTCGCGAACTTCTTCCGCGATGGTCTCCACCAGCCGCACCACCCCCGCCTTGGACGCTGCATAGGCCGAAAGATTTGGGCGCGCCATGGTTGCCCCTGGGCCGCTCAATACGATGATCTTACCTTCGCGGCGGGCGATCATGTGGGGGAGAACCGCCTTGCAGGCGTTCATTACGCCGAGCAGGTTGGTTTGAATGGTGTCCACCCACGTTTTCGGCGATTGCTCTACAAAGGGTCCGATGGGACCGGGAATGGCAGCGGCGCAAATCAGAACATTCACTTCGCCGTAGTGAACGCGCACGCGGTCTACGGCCGCGTTGACCTGCTCAAAGTCGGTGACGTCGGCGCGCAGGCGCAGAGCATTGCCGCCGGCGTGCTCGATCTCCAGGTGCGCCAGGTCCAGTTCGGCCTTGCTGCGCGCCAGCAGCGCCACCCGATTTCCCGCAGTGGCAAATCCAATGGCCAGCCGCTTGCCAATGCCCCGTCCGGCTCCCGTTACAAGCACACCGGCGTTGGTCAGAGTATCCACCGTACTGATTCCTTCCAATTCACGTTAGTACAACGCGAGGACAGCTGTACGTTAGCCGGCCCAGGGCGAAGTGATCGATGCTGAGCTATTCGACGCCGCGTGCTTTTGGCGATACATGGATTCGTCGACACGGTGGAAGAGCTGTTCGGGTGATTCGCCGGCGCAATACTGAACTAGGCCCACCGTAAGAGCGACATCGACACGCACTTCACGGCCGGGTCCTGCGATCTGGTACGGGCCGTTGAGGCGCTCGGCGATCTGGCGGGAGCGCGACTCGGCGATGGCCAGGTCGCAGGCCAGAATGGCGACGAACTCATCACCGCCCCAGCGGCAAACGTAATCGTGGGCGCGCACCTGGCCACCCAAGCGGGCCGCTAATTGCTTCAATACTTCGTCACCGTGGAGATGTCCAAATCGATCGTTGATTTCCTTAAACCCGTTGAGATCGAAGAGCAGAACGCAGAAGTCCTGCTCGGCGTCGATGCGAGCGGCGAGTTCGCGGTCCAGGTCTCTGCGATTCGCGACCCCGGTCAATGGATCCAGCGTGGCCAGCAGCTCCACCTCGTGCAGACGGTGCTGAATCTCGATCATCTTTTGGCGCAGACGCGCGAAGTCGTCCCGGCTGTCGAGTTCGATGGATTGCGCGAAGTCCCGCAAATCGGAGGTCTGGGCAGCCAAACGAGGCAGATCGCCGGATCGGACGGCGGATTCCAGCCGGTCTACAAAATCCACCAGCCTTTCGACGTACTGAACGTTGCGCCCCGCGCTGGTATCTTCGGTTCGCGTCACCATGCTCAGCGTTTGGTTGAGATCGCGGGCCAGAGTTTCGTTCTGGAGGCGGGCTTTGTGACAGAAGCCGGCAATGATTTCGTGCAGCGCGTCGCGGCTCGATTCCAGCTCTTGGGAAGAGGAATCGGCCGAGAGGCGGGACCGCAGGGACAGCAAAGGTTCACGGAATGAGGAGGCGATCTCCGGCGAAATCGCTTGGATCATGTCCGCGATCTCGAGGATGGAGCGGAGATAGCACTCCAGCGCGGCAGTCATTGTCAATGTGGTGCTGTTAACTGAGATGCAGTGGCCCGCGCTCGAGGCTCAAAACCTTCCTGATAGGCTTCCACGCCTTGGGACGGAACAGCGATTTTGATCAGCTTGCGGTTGTCATCCACCCAGAAGTCGAGACTGATGGCTTGGCCCTGCGGCGACGTTCCGCTAACGGTCAGATGATTCAATTCCGCCGATTTTTGCGCGAAGTCCACCTGCTCGCGTCCTTTGAAAATGGCTGTGGCGCTCACCTCGCCCTGCGCCAGGACATAAACGGGGAACTGCTGCGGATCGTGATTATCGAAGCTGGCACGCATAGCCAGAACGGTCCAGGGATAGAGCGGCAGATTCGCATTGACGACGATGGCGCCGGGATGCACGGGAAACATCTTGGTCTGCGGGCCCTGGCCGGTGTCGATTTCATTCTTGGCCTGGCCGTCGGCGAAGGTGGCATTCACGTTCATCGGGATCTGGCCAAGCTTGGCTTTGCCGATGGCTTGCAATGGCTCATACCTCGCGTTGGTGAGCACCTCAAACCGTTCGATGTCGATTTTCATGGGGCCCAAGCTGGCCGAGCCTGAGCCGTCGATCTCAAACCCGCTATCCGACTTCTTCACCGTGTAGGTTTCATTCGCCACGGGCGCTCCAGACATGTAAATGGCAAGTTTGCCATCACTGGCTGAAGGGACTTCGCGATTGGCGGGCGCCGGTTTGCTTTCCGCGGCTGCCGGCTTGTTCAGCAGCGCTTTGATTTCGGGCGGAAGATCGAAGCGGTCCTTGGGAAGATCGGGATTCACTTCCACGCTCTCGATCTGAATCACGAATTCCTGCTGGGCCGCTCGATTCACCATCCGATGCGCCGACAGAACGTCGCCTTCCTTGCGGTAGTCGTTGTAAAGAATCTCGGCGTTGACGTCGCCCATCTGCGAAGTCACGGTGGCGGCGGTTTTGATCAGCAGCCCAGACTTTTTGTCGTAAAACTCGGTGACCGGCTTGCCTTCTTTCGGCGTAAAGACAACCTTGTAGCAATCGTGGCCCTCAGTGGTTTCCGAACCCGTCACTTCGGCCTTGGCGTACAACTTTTGCCAATAGAGCTGGGCGTTGAAGGCGCCTTCGCGCAGCGCATCGGCCCTTTCCGCGCCTTGCTTGATGCGGGGACCTTGCAGGGCGGAGTTCTCCCAAGCCACGTCGCCATTGCTGCCGGTGGAGATCTTCCCGATGCCGGGAAGCTCGGTGAGGCCGAGATATTTGTCGGGTGCGGCCTCGTAAATGGTCAGGGAGCCTTTGAGCCCCTGCTTTGCGAAGTCGATGGTGGCGTGCTCCACCTGGCTGTGACGCGCTTCCCAAGCGGCCCTTCCACCCGTTGCGGCGACCAAATGATCGATCACCGTGGCTACGCTCGGGAGAGGTTCTTCAGCGCCGAAAAGCGGCCAGGAAGCTGCCAATAGGGCGAGTGCCAGTTTGTTCATATCATCACCTCCGGCCTCACCTTCACTTTAGCGCAGCGGGCATCTAAGGTTGTCAAACCGGGTCCGCGAACCCCCGGCGTTAAGATGGGAAGCGTATGAGCTTGGGACGCATCCTGATTGCTCTGGGACTGCTGGTAGCGGCGCTCGGGGTGCTTATTTCGCTCGGCGAAAAGCTTCCCATCCGGCTGGGGCGTTTGCCTGGCGATATCATTATCCGGGGCAAGCACTCGGTATTCTACTTCCCGCTGGTAACGTGCCTTTTGATCAGCGTGATCCTTTCGCTTGTTTTGTGGATCATCAACAGACGCTAGCCGCAGCCGCATTGGCTAACCGCCAATGGCCAAAGCGATCTAGAGTCCCGCCACTGACCCGGCGAAACGCAGGCCCGTGGCAAGCGCGACCCGCAGCGGTGAATAGCGAGGCGCCGGCGGTTCGCAGAACATCGTGGTTCGACTGCTGGGCGTATCCACAGTGACAGCCAGTTCCGGCTCCAGGCCACGATCGCCTTCCAATACCGGAAGCAAGCGATGCTCCAATTGGGACACTCCGTAACCCATCACCATGTATT
>JBEKLB010000280.1:0-8976 GCA_050010415.1 Bryobacteraceae bacterium
AGCGGCGATAAAGACGGCTACCTTCTTACCATGACGGCGACGCCCTCGGCCTACGTCGTCCATGCGAATCCGAAGGTGTTTGGTCGCTCCGGCTACCGGACTTTTTTTACCGGCCAGGACGGGCTCATTCGACAGAATTGGTCCGCCGAGCCTGCGAATGCCAGTAGCCCGGAATTCAAGTAGCGTTGGCCGCAGGCGAAGCCGCTTGCACGCTCCGACTAGGTTTCGCGTCATAATTATAGTCATGGTGCAGTTTTCGAAACGCCGCCGCGCACGCGGTTTCTCGCTGATTGAGCTTCTGATCGTCATCGCGATCATCTTGATTATTCTCGCCATCGCCGTTCCCAAGTTGGGAAGCGCGCGCATGAACGCCAACGAGATGGCCGTGATCCGCGAATTGCAGACCATTAACACCATGCAGGTTCAGTACATGTCGCAGTTCCAGCGGTTCGCCACCACCCTAGCCGAACTGGGACCGCCCGCGAGCGGCGGACCTGGACCGCAAGCTGCCGACCTGATTCCGTCCGCTCTCTCCGTTGGTGATAAGGATGGATACACATTCACCATGACAGCTACACCCTCGGGTTATACTCTCAACGCGAATCCTAAGGTGTTCAACACTTCCGGCCGCCGCACTTTTTATACCGATCAGAACGGACTCATTCACCAGAATTGGTCCGCTGAAGCCGCCAACGCCAGCAGCCCGGAATTCAAGTAACTGTGTCCCGTTCGTAACATTGCTGGGACAAAAGTAACCTCTCCGAATAAATCATTTCTTTCGCCGGACGTTCGCTTTTGGGAAGCGGTGTTCGTGTATGGGAATCATGCACTTAGACGCATTTTTTTGCAAACGAAATTGCCGCCGCGCGCGTAGAACACTGCATGAGTGCTTGTGAACCAGTCTCCACACCAAGTAGTTCTTGTCCCGTGACGGACGCCGCTGGAAGCACCATCCGCCGTCGCGATATTGCCGGATTCTCTCTCACCGAAGCTGTGTATGCAGAAGGTGTGAACCTGGCGCGGCATTGCCACGCAAACTCCTATCTCAACTTAGTCCTCGCCGGGACGTACCTCGAGCGGCACTGCGATCGGGAATTTCAGTGGAGTGAAGGCTAGCTGCATTTTCTGCCGGCGGGAGCGCGCCACGAAAATCAATTCCAGACGGCGGCGCGTGTGCTGCGCGTGAAGATCGAAACGGGAGTGATGCAGAGGTTGGGTATTGAACGCGCTCTCTCGGAGCCCAGGGAAATCACCGGGCCGCTGTCGGCGTGGCTCGGCAATCGGATGATGCGCGAGTTTATGTCCCAGGACGATATTGCTCCGCTGGCCATCGAAGGCGTGTTGCTCGAAATGCTGGCCGAGAGCGCGCGCTGCTCCGACGAAACGCATGGATCGAGCGCTCCCGGCTGGCTCAGACGGGTTCGTGAGTTGTTGCAGGATTCCTATCTCGAAGCGCCCGGTCTGAATGCGCTGGCCGGTGTCGCCGGAGTGCACCCCGTGCATCTTTCGCGCGAGTTCCACAAGCATTTTCAAATGACTATCGGAGAATACATTCGCAAGCGGCGCATCGAGCATGCTTCCGATCTGCTCTCCCACTCGGATCTTTCGCTGGCCGAAATCGCGCGTACCTGCGGGTTCTCCGATCAAAGCCACTTCTGCGCTCTGTTCAAGAAGCACTCCGGGATGACCCCGGCTAAGTTCCGCGACTTGTCGAGTGACTCCTCGCGGCGCCCCGCTAGACCCACCAGGCTTGGGCCGGTTTCTCTGTAATCACGATTTCATTGAGGAACTTGGCGCCCTTGGCGAGTCCTTCTTCCGGCGACAGCAACGTGTCCTCGTGCTCGATCGATAACACGTAATCGTACCCGTACATCCGCAGCGTGGATATAAATTCTTTCCACCAGCCGTACCCGTGTCCATAGCCCACCGTGCGGAAGATCCAGGAGCGGTTGCGTTCGTCGGTGTACTTTTTCGTATCCAGCACCCCGGTCTTCGGAAGATTGGCCGGGTAGATCTGGGTGTCCTTGGCATGCACGTGAAAAATGGAATCGGCCAGCACCCGGATGGCTGCAATCGGATCGATATTCTGCCAGAACATGTGGCTCGGATCGTAATTGCATCCGATGCTCTGTCCCGCGATGGCTCTGAGCTTCAGCAGCGTCTCTGGACTGTATGCAACGAAGCCGGGATGCATCTCGATGGCGATCTTGACGCCGTGGTTCTTGGCGAACTGCGCGTGCCTGGTCCAATAGGGCGTCACTTTTTTCTCCCACTGCCAATCCAGAACGTCCAGGTATTCCGGCGGCCACGGACACGTCACCCAGTTGGGATATTTCGCGTGATTGCTATCGCCAGGACAGCCCGAAAAATCGTTGACCACGGGCACCCCAAGCTTTTCCGCCAGGCGCACCGTCTTGCGGCTGGTCTCTTGGTAAGCTTTGGCGACGGCCGTATTGGGATGCAACGGATTTCCATGACAGCTCAGCGCGCTGATGGAAAACCCGCGATCCTCGAGCTTGGCCTTGAAATCCCGCAGCGCAATGCGATCGGTGAGCATCGACAATGGGCAATGCGGGTCGCCCGGATAATTGCCCGTGCCCAGCTCCACGCTGTGGATATCGATAGTTTCCAGTTTGTCGAGGACCTGGTCGAGCGGAAGCTTGCTCAACAGTGCGGTGAAGACGCCGATTCTCATCGAAAGATCATTATACGAACGCCCAGGGACGGTATGCGGCGCCATGCGCGGTCCGAGGTGACGGCGGTGGCCCGGAGATGCTTGGCGAGGGTGAGGCAGGCGCGGTCGCCGAGGGAGAGCCCGTGCGATTTGTTGAATTGGGTAAACTCCGCGCTGAGATAGGCAAGATCTTCGGTCCACTCCACCACAGTCAGTTCCATGTGCGCGAGAAGTTGTCGCACCGCGGGAACAGACGGCGTTTCCCGCGCAAGCTTGTTTGCGATCTCGGCCAAGTTGACAGCGCTAATAATTGAACGCTCAAGAAGTCCCGTAAGGTGTTCATGGCCGGGTTCCAGGCCAAGTAGCGCAAGCACAGCCGATGAATCCAGGACATATTCAGCGCTTGAGCTCACGGCGCGCTTCCTTACGGCGCTCCTTTATCAGCTCCTCGGACCAGAGCGTTCCCTCCGGTCGAAACTTTGAGAAATATGCCTGAGCTTCCCGGAGAGCTTGTAATCGAGTCTGAAGCACGAGTTGTTTTTCGTTCAGGCGCGCACTTAGCTCAGAACCCTTCTCCAATTTGAGCTGTTTGCGGACTTTAGCGGGGATCAGTATCCGGCCCGAGCCATCCACTGCTACCTTGAATCGTTCCATACTGCCAAGATTAGCAAATCTGCCAGATTCGCGAAATCTGCCAGATTTATCCCGCCGTGCTGCGATGCTCGATACCCAACTGCTGGCACTTCTTATACAGATGGCTGCGCTCCAGCCCCAGCGCCTTGGCGGTGTCCGTCATTTTGTAGTTGTGCTTCTTCAACTCCGCCAGGATGATCTCGCGTTCATGCGCATCCATGCGCTCCCCCAAAGGTTGTTGTGATAACGCCTCGGGGCCCTCTAATGACATTGATGGCGCGCTCGAATCGATGGGAAGCGCTAACCGCGCGGTGGCGCCGTCCACGCTGTCATCGGCCAGCAGCAGCAACCTTTCGACCACGTTGCGCAGTTCTCTCACATTGCCCGGCCAGGAGTAGCGCTCCAATTCCGCATAAGCCTCCGGCGCGATTTCGCGCACTCTCCAATCGTTCTGCTCCGCCACGGCCTGCGCGAAGAAATCCACGAGCAACCGGATATCCTCCCGGCGTTCGCGCAGTGGAGGCAGCACAATCGGAAACACAAAGACGCGATGGTACAAATCCTGGCGAAACTCACCCTTGCGCACCAGTTCGTCCAGATTGCGATGCGTGGCCACGATGACACGCACGTCGACGGTAATCGGACGGTCGCCGCCGATCCGCTCCACTTCCTTCTGCTCCAGAACGCGCAGCAGTTTGGCCTGCATCAGCGCTGGCATGTCGCCGATCTCATCTAGGAACAGCGTGCCGCCGTGTGCTTGTTCGAACTTGCCGGTGTGCCGCGCGGCCGCGCCCGTGAACGCGCCTTTCTCATGACCGAATAATTCGGACTCGATCAACTCTGCTGGAACCGCCGCGCAGTTGAGCGTGATGAACGGGCCATTGCGGCGCTGGCTCTTTTCGTGCAGCGTGCGCGCGATCAGCTCCTTGCCTGCTCCGGTTTCTCCCAGAATCGCAACCCGGGTTTCGCTGGCCGCTACGCGCTCCACCTTCGCCATGACGCTCTGCATCACGGCCGATTTCCAGATCAACTCCTGCTTGCCTGCCCGCTGACGCAGCCGTTTGTTTTCGTCTTCCAGACGCGCCAGCTTCACCGTGTTTTCGACAGTCACTAGCAATTTCTCGGTGGAAAGCGGTTTCTCCAGAAAATCCACCGCGCCCAGACGCGTGGCCCGCACCGCCATCTCGATGCTGGCTTGTCCGGATATCATCACTACCGGCGCCGCCACGCCGGCCGCTTTCAATTCGGCCAGCAGCGTAAGCCCGTCCTTCCCCGGCATCACGACGTCCGAAAGAATCACGTCAAAACGCTGCGCCTTGGCAAGCTCCAGCGCGCGATCGGCTTGATCGCACACCACCGCCTCATGCCCCGCCAGGCGAAAAGCCCGCGCCAGCGACGCCAGGGTATTCGCGTCGTCATCCACCAGCAGCAGTTTGCTCACGTGGTCACCTTAAGCTCAATACGGAAGGTTGTACCTTGGCCCGGCTCGCTATGCACCGTGATCGTGCCTCTATGATCGCTCACCACCGATTGCACGATGGCCAACCCGAGCCCCGTGCCGTGTTGCTTGGTGGTGTAGTAGGGCGTGAATAGACGATCGCATTCTTCGGGCGTTAGCCCCTCACCCGTGTCGGACACTTCCACTGCAACCTTACCGTCGTGCCGCGAGGTTCGTACAGTAAGCGCTCCGCCCTGCGGCATGGCGTCCAGCGCGTTCAATACTAAATTTCGAAGGGCGCGCCGCAACTGGTCTGGATCGGCCGGCACCTGGCCCGCGTCCGCCCCAAGTTGCAGTTTCGTTTCCACCGGCGGACGTCCAGGCGCCCTGAGTTGCGCCTCGAAGAGCTGGATCACCTCGCGTGCCACTTGATTCACATCCACCGGCTCCAGCTCGGGCGCCGGCATCTTAGCGAAATCGCTGAAGCGCCCGATAATCGTTTTCAAGTGTCCCAGCTCGGCGAGCAGCGTCGAAGTGCTCTCGCGAAATACCTCGTCGAACTGTTCGGGCGCCATTTCCCGCGAGCGCTGCAAATTCTCGATGGTGATCTGCAGCGGGAAAAGCGGATTCTTGAGCTCGTGAGCCAGGCGCCGCGCCAGCTCGCGCCACGCGGCAACCCTCTCGGCCTGGATCATGCGATCGCGCTGTTCCACCAATTGCTCGGTCATAGCGTTGAAAACGCGCGCCAGTTGTCCCACCTCGTCCGACGACCATACCTTCGCACGCGTGTCCCATTTCCCCACCGCGACGTCACGTACGCTCGATGCCAGATCGCGCAAGGGACGCGTCACGCGCGCTGCCGTCCAGAAGCTCAGCATCAATCCCAACAGCACGCCCGCCACGCCCACGGCAGCCGCGGTCCCTTGGATGGTTCTCTTCAGGCTGGCCAGCTCCGCGCGCGAGTTTTCGATCAGCAGGATCGCGAGCAATTGGTTATCGCGGCCTCGCAGAGGCAGTGCCGTGATGGTTGCAGAGTCGCTCACTCGCGTTAGTTCCCGAGGCTCACGGCGGACTTCGTCCACCAACCCGGCTGCCAGCTTCGATCCCAAACTTTCGGGCGAAGGCACCGGTTCGAAATTCCGATAGAGCTCGAAGCGCATGCCGTCGCTTGCGGGTAGCGAGTCCAGAAATTCTTTGTCAAGACGCTGGCCGCCAACCACGTACAACGTCTTGTCTCCCGCCGTAACGCTGCGAACGGTGATCAGCCCCAGCGCCGGGCCATCCGCCAGGTCTTCTTTCCTTAAGAACACGCCCTGCGTCTTCCAATCCACGGGCTGTGCCAGCCAATCCTCTTTGTATCCGAAGCGCGCCGGCCACTCGGCCGAGCTGATGATCGCTGAGTCCGGCCCGACCAACTCCAGGAAATCGAGCGATTGCTCTGGCGCGAGCGTTTGCGCTTCGGCGACATACTGTGAGGCGTCCAGTTGTCCTCCCAGATTCACCGCCAGGCGCTGCACCGCATCCGAATCTGCAACGGCTTGAACGCGGCGCGCCACCTCCGCACCCCGTCGGTCGAATTCGCGCTGCAATTGATTCACAAGAGACGCAGTGCGCTGGGCATCTCTGCGCTCGAACGATTGCGTGACCAGTGCCGAAACCACCGCGGCGACAATCCACACCGCCACAACTACGGTAGCCGTGATACTGAGAAAAACCTTAGTCCGAAAACTCACGGCTTAATCCACGCGTCTTCCAGATGAAGCTGGAACGGGTCGGACGCTGATGGCGGGAAGTGGACTCGCGGCGCGATGCCATAGGTTTCGCGCAAGTGAACCAGCGGGATGATGCGATGGTCATCCAGGAGAGTTCGTTCCAGTTGATACAGGCTTTCGGGCCTCGTGAGATCGGGCTGGCTGGACTGCGGTGCAATGCGCTGCAGTTCGTAAGCGGCGTCCGCGGCTTCCAGCGGCAATTCCACTAATCGCAGATTGCCGTTGCCGCCAGGCATAGGTTGGATCGCGATTCCCGCGTCGCGCGCATTTAAGGCAACCCGCTCGGCCACCGACCGCAGGAACAAATCGTTCGCCGGGTAACTCAGGCTCAGGGGAGCAAGGCGCAGTTGAGAAACCATCTGTTTCGCGCGCGACACATCCGGCGTGGATTGAAAAAGGAACGCATAGCCCGAGAGCCACTGCGGCAACAGACCGAACGCTGCTTCCCCATTGTGCTGCGCCAGCACGTTGACGATGGGTCCGCGATCGATTGCCAGGGCCAGCGCTTGAAGCAGCGCGGGGGCTCCGTTGGTTGCTGTAATCGCTAGCAGGGTCCGAGGCGCTGACGACCATGTCGCCAAACCTTCCGGAAGGATCCGGCGCGCAGGTCCCACCGGGATATCGAACAAGTCGGCGTGCCCGCGCCCAGTGCCGAACTCGATGGCCACGGCGTCCAGATATGGCCGTCCGCCCCAGTAATCGTCAAACGAGGCGAGGGTCAAGTGCCGGCCCGGCTCTGACGCAGTGACGCGGAACGGCCCGGTTCCAATCAGCGCGCCCGCGTCGCTCTTACGGAAGATCGCGGCGCCCGGCAAGGCCAGCACCTCCAGCAGATCGGGCATCGGATGCTCCGCCTTTACCTCGACGGCCTGGCCACCAACCTCAATCGAAACGTCGCTGTATTTCGGCTTCAATGCGGCCAGCAGTGCTGGCGCGGCGCTCGCACCGGTGAGCGCTTCCCCATCGTGGAAGGTCACTTTCGGGCGCAGCGAGAATCGCCAGCGCTTATAGTCCGGATCGTGTTGCCAGGCTACTGCCAGCACCGGCTCGATCTGGCCATCCGAGTTCCAGCGCACCAGCGTCTCGGCGATAGGCATAGACAACGCGTTGCCGCCCCGGCCATCTGCGTTCGAAAGCTCCACTGTAAGCGTTCCGCCGTAGTGCGGACGCACTGCTCCCGTGAGAGAAGCTGAAATGAAGAGGCTACTGACTGCAAGCCAGAGCCAGCCGCGAAGCCTCATACTCTCCAGTTTGCAAGTTGTGCACCACAAGCGTAGCTTGCCCCGGCGATTCCGCCTCCCAGAGCGCAGTCACGGGACCAGGCAAAGGAAGCGGATCGCTGGTCGGGTTGGCTTGGCCATCCAGGATCAGGTACGCGCGAACCGAGTCGTGCTCGGTGTTTGGGCTGCTCGCGATGGCGACTTTGCCCGCCCCGCCCACGGTGCCCGCAGAGCAAGGATCGGCGATGCTCGCCCAGTCGCTACCCCATCCCGCAAAACGTGGAGTGGGGGCGTCCCCTTCTAAAACGTTACGATCCGCAACCCAATGCGTCCCAAGCGTGCCTGGCCAATTGGCGACACTGCTGGCGCACGTTAACTTGAGTTCGGGGTTCCAGGCGCCAGCGCAAGTGGCGACCGGCAAGAAGGCCTCAACCCCTCCAGCTGTCGATTCCAGCCGGCCCCGTGGATCGCGCGGCATTGGCCGGGGTAGCAGCAATGAAGCTGTTGCAGATGGCGTCCATTTCTCCCCCGAGGAACGGTAACTCGCCACTCCGTTCAGGCTCAAGACGAGCATTTGCGAACCCGAGTCAACCAGCAGGAGGTCGAGTATCGGCTCGGGCTGTGTCCAAAGAATTTTCGTGGTGATGCTGACGCGTGGTTTAGCTTGCGCCGAAGATGGCAGGGTCCAGGGGAGCATGGCGACTTGCCGAGTGTCCCCCACGAGCAGTTCCGCCACGAAGAGCAGCCCGCGGGTGTCGCTGGACGCCGTGACACGCAGCCGAGGCAGCGTCGCGCTCGCGCCCGATTCAGGCGGCGTCGCCGCTGTTCCCACCCCAACTGTCTGCACTCCCGCCTTGCGCAACTCGCTCTCGAGCGAACCGCGGAAGCTTGACCACTCGGCTGGAGGTAATGGACTCAGATTTTGCCATTCGAGCGAAACGGTTGCGCGGCGCGGCAGCAGGGAGGACATACGGGCCGCCAGTTGTGCCGCGATCCCGGCCACGCTCTGTTCCGGCGTCTTGTCCGGGGCTTGAGCTTCCAACAGCAGCGCCCAGCCAAAGAATAGAACGAACGTGACTCGGATCATTGGCCAAATCATCGGTGGCTAAATTGAGATCATTGCTCAGATTACGTTCAACGGTCACATTATACTGTTGGCGCGTCATCAGGCCTACCAGAAACCGCAGGCAGCCGTAGGCCATAAGCAGGGCGCACCCGAAGCTGAACGCCAGGCCCAGC
>JBEKLB010000281.1:0-8960 GCA_050010415.1 Bryobacteraceae bacterium
GTGTAGGCCCGATGCGACAGAATCTCTTCGAGCGAATCCTTGCGCGCTTTCAGGCGCGATGCATCGGTGCGCAATTGATCCAGCAGTTTTCGCGCCTCTCCGGCCTGCGTCTTGCGAACCGCGAGTTCGTCTTCCACGCGCCGCCGCTTGTCCGCCGTGGACTCCAGCTCCATTTGTCCGGCCGACATCTTACGCGATAATTCCGCCTTCACCACCGCATGCCGCTCGAGTTCGGCTCCAGCGCTCTGCTCATCGCGCTGGCAACGCGCCGCATCGCGATCGACGGCGGAAAGATATTCGGCGATCTGCGCCAGCTGATTCTTGAGCGCGGACGATTCGCCCAGCAGGCGCAGCACATTCTGCCGCCCGGTCTCGAGCGTCTTGGCACGCTGTTGCAGGGCCTGTTGGATCTGCTCGCGTTCCGCGGCTTTGGACGACAATCGCTCGCGTGCCGATTGGATCTGCGCTTCCAATTCGACCACCGATTGCAAATGCGCCTCCAGCTCCTGTCGTAACTGTTGGTGCCGCTTCTCCAACTCCAGCGATTCCGTCTCGCCTTGCGCCAGGCGCTGCTCCATCGCGCCGATCTGTTGTGCCTGGGACTGCAACCGTCCGCGTGTGCGCTCCTGTTCCAGTTCGAATTCGGCCAGCCGTCGGCGGGCCTCAGCCAGCTCCGCATCGTTGCGATAGCAAGCTTCCTGCAAAGCGGCATGCTCCTGCTCGCGGTCGGAAACTTGCGTGGAAAGGTTTTGAAACTCCGCCGTCGCAAGATTCAAATCCAGCGCCGTCTTGGCCGCGTCGCGCTCCAGCATCCGGAAGCGTGCCGTCAAAGACCCGCGCAGGTGCGCGATCATCTCGGTCTTAAGCTCTTCGTACCTTCTGGCTTTTGACGCTTGGCGCTTGAGCGAATTTACCTGCCGCCCCACTTCTTCCAAAATGTCGAACACCCGCGCGAGGTTCTGTTTCGCGCCTTCCAGCTTCGCTTCGGCCAGCCGCTTCTTGGTTTTGAATTTGCCGATGCCTGCGGCTTCTTCAATGATGGCGCGCCGGTCCTGCGGCTTGTTGCTCAGGATTTGCCCGATGCGTCCCTGCTCAATGATGGCGTAGCTTTCCGGGCCCAGGCCGGTGCCGATAAAGAGATCCTGGATATCGCGCAGACGTGCCCCTTTGCCGTCAATCAGGTATTCGCTCTCACCGGAGCGAAACAGGCGGCGCGTGATGGTCACTTCGCTGGGCTTGTGCGGGGCGTGGCCATTTCCGTTGGTGTGGCCATTGCCATTGTGCTCGTGATGCCCAGCTTCGGCTGTCGGATCCACCAACGTCATGGTCACCGACGCCAAGCCGAGCGGTTTGCGATCCCGCGTGCCGGCGAAGATGACATCTTCCATCCGGGCGCCGCGCAGGCTCTTGGCCGATTGCTCACCAAGCACCCAGCTCATCGCGTCGCTCAGATTGGATTTTCCACAACCGTTGGGGCCAACGATTGCCGCAATCCCCGAACCATTGAACTTCATTTCGGTTCGGTCGAAGAACGACTTAAAGCCTTGTATCTCGACCCGCTTGAGCTTCAGCAAAATTAGCGTCCCCTTCCATTATCGTCTCGGGGGATGGGTCTATGGTAACCGCCTCGGCAGGGAAAGTAAAGCGGGTAGTCAGCTATATTTTGTGGGTAGGACCAAAGGCATACAATAAGTAGTCCTATGCTTCCCACAGAAGACCCTCTTGAATATCCCACGCCTCTCCCGTACAGTAGGTGTACGCCTGTGATTGTTCGCTAGACGTTGATCCAATTCCTTTCCGCCCGACTGCGGGAGTAGTGTGCCTTCACCACCCAACAAATCAATAATTGGAGCGAACAACAATGACACAGCTATTTTCGAGCGCCGATATGGCGCTCGCACGAAGAATCGAAGCCGGGCATGCGCATTCGGCAATGTTTTCCACGCGTGACCTAGCCCTCGCAGAAATGGCGGGCGGTTGGGCCATATTCCACGCCATCGATTCGCCGGTGACCCAGGCCATTGGCGTGGGCATGAACGGCCCGGTTGAATCGGGCGATCTGGATCGCCTGGAAGCTTTTTATCACGGGCGGGGATCGGCAGCCATTATTGATCTCTGTACGCTGGCTGACCCGGGCGTGCTCGCGTCGATCCACGAGCGCGGATATACGGTTCGGGAGATCAGCAATGTTCTGGTGCGGCGTCTGGATCCCGAGGAGCAGTTTGAGATTGCGCCGGGCATCCGGGTCGAACCCGTTACGGCGCACGATTACCCGGCCTGGGCGCGCTTGGTGGTTCAAGGATTCGCCGGGCTCGACGATGTCCCTGAGGAACAAGTTGCCATGATGACCTCCTCGATTCCGTGGCCGGAGACCTTCTTTGGGTTTTGGGACTCGGCGCCCGGCGCCGGCGCTGCAATGGACATTCACGCTGGACTGGCAACTTTCTTCGGCGACGCGACGCTGGTCCGGGCGCGTGGTCATAGGCTGCACCTCGCGCTGATCCGTCATCGGCTGCAACGGGCGGCAGAGCTGGGGTGCGATCTCGCAACGGCGGCGGTGGTCCCAGGCGGCACTTCGCATCGTAATTACGAGCGAGCCGGATTCCAGCTTGTTTATGGGCGGGTGATGCTGAGCCGGCCACTTCCTTAGCCTCAACCTTCCTCAACGAAAAACCGTGCGGAAGGTCAGCGTCAATAATCCTCCGATGCATCCGATGGTGGCGCCGCCGACGAATTTGAGATCCGTCTCACTCAATTTGAATCCCCACAGTGCAAATCCTTGCAGCAAATAGATGAGCACCGCCCCGGCGAGCAACGCTCCGTACGCCGGCAGAAGGAATCGGATGACATGCTTTTGCAGATCGAATTTGTGGTTGGCGTTGGCTTTCGTCACCCAATCTTTTACCGTGAGCGGGATCGGCTCTAGAGACGGTGACGCCATGGAAGAGAACCGCGAGTCTCAGTCGCCAGCGTTGCTGTGTGCTAACCGTTCTTCTTTTCGCGCGGCCTTGGCCACTTGCTGCAGCGCGGGCATCACGAGTACGCGGTAGGTCTGATTGTTCTCATCCACCGAGGCGATCGATCTGCCATTCTTTACTTCGCCCAGTATCCATTCAAAAGACGAGAGAGCGTTGTTGAATAGATCCTTGTACGTGTCCAAGCCAGCCTCTCCCATTAGCGTCTTCAGCTCTTGTACTTGCGCTTCAGGTAGTTCAAGTTGAATCCTCATATTCGCACTCTTTCTTTCACTATTTTCGCTCCACCTCACAACACACTCATAATATCATCACTACAACATCACGTCAAGAACCTATCACACTCACGGAGAGATCTTGGCAATGGAGTTGCCGTCTAAGGCAGCGGACGCTTGGATGTCTGTGATCGGCCCGCACCGAGACCTGCACGCGGAGCCGGGGCTCTACCCGGCGAGCAGGTCTAGGAGTTCGCCCACCAGGCGTGACTCCGGATGCCCCAGCGCGCTTTCGCCCAAGTCGAGCCATTCTTTGCGGCGCGTGTTCTGGACGAAGAAAACCTCATCCACGCGGAAGGTCTTAGGAACGGTGGATTCGGCCCAGCGTGTTCGCGCCACCCGAGCCAACTCGTCCACTTCGTCGCCCTTCAGATCCTGCGCCAGGGTAATGTGGGGGTGATAGGGGTATGGTTCCGGGAATTTAAGACCATCCACGTTCAACCCTGCATGCATGCGCTCCATCTCTTCGCGACCGCGGCCGATGCCAACGTAGATCACGTCCGAGACGGGAAACACCTCCACCTGAGTCATTTCAACATCAAACGGAGCGAAACGCGGAGCAAGAGTGCGGACAGTTCCCCAGGCGGCTTCCGGCTTGGAGCTAATCGGACGGGGCGGCAAGATCGTCACGTGGGCCCGCAAAAAACAGTTCGGAACCAACTCCTGCCGCAGCCGATCCAGAAAACCCGCCAATGGTTCGGGGATATAGCTGACCAACGCGAAGGAGTTGATCCGATCCCACGCGGCGGGATCGTTATACATACTCGGTTAATTCTATGTTACCGCCACTGGCTCTCCAATGGCGTTCGGCGCCGGTTCTGGTACGTACCAGCGCGCCTCCTCGAAGCCTATGTATTTGAGAATACGCAGTTCGCCGCCTGGCACATCGCCGAGCACTTCAATCAGATCACCAACCGCGATCGCCTTGTCACTCTCGCGCAGGGCGAGCCAGAGAGCATAGGGAGTGGCGGCTTCCACCACTGGCCCGGCCTCATAGTCTTTCAACTTCACGATGGTGACGCCCGGAGTATGCGGTGCCCAGCGAAACTGCTGGCGCTGCGTTTCCTTCAAACGGTGAATTTGGTATGCCGGCATGTCTCCTCAATAGACATCGCGCACAACGCAGCGGGCCGCGATTGTAATCTGCTCCTGGCGAGCGCACCCCGCGCTGTGCGCTCCCACTATTCTCGCGCAAAACAATTCGCAATGGAATGTTTTATTGCAGCGCCCTGTTCTTCACCGGCGCGGATCCAGGCTTCGGCGTTGGCGCGGGTCCAGTAGAGGGATGCGAGCGGAGGGCCGAGCAGCTTCGCGGGAGCCAGCCGAACCACCTCGATACCGGCCGGAACCTGGGCGTGAAACGGCGAGACGGCGCGGATAGCGCCCACCAAAACTCGTGCGATGCTGCCAGGAGCCGTGGGAAGAACATCGATCACCAGAGCCTGAGTCGCACCCAATGCGGCCGCAGCCCAGAGCGGAACGGCGCTGAGAAGCCCGCCGTCGGAATAGATGCGGCCATCGAGGCGCACCTGATCGAACAGACCGAGAATTGCGGTGCTGGCTACCAGGTGCCGCCAACTCACGTCATGAGCCCCGATGATGTGGGGGCGCAGCTTCATCAAATCCGTGACCACCATGGCGTAAGGTATGCGCGGCTGGAAGGATTCATGAACGTCGTGGATCATGCGCTGCAGCGGTGTCGTGTCGAACAAACCGTGCACCGGGCTGCGCGGGAACTTCCAGCGATAGTCGCTGGCGGCATCCAGGTGCAACCAGCGTTCCACTAACTCGTCGGGATCGCAGCGGCCAGCGATGGCCCAGCCGTTGAGAGCGCCGATGGAGGCGCCCACCACCAGGTCGGGGCGGAATACATCAGCCAGGGCTTTCCATGCGCCAGCTTGATAAGCGCCGTACATGCCACCGGCGGATAGAACAAGCGCGGCCATTCCGAAGTCCCTTCCGTGTGCGCCGGAACGCGCACCTCGTCATGCTAGAATAGTTTTTACCTTCCACACAACTTTCGAGGTAATCGCGCAGGACGAAGCACGGCGCGGGTGAGTTCCTGGTTTGTTTTTTGCGATGCGCCGCGCTCGCGGTCGCAGTTTCAAAGTTTTTCAGGTAACACATATTCAGAGGGAGCAGGCAGCAAGAGCAGGCGTGTAGCACTTTATGCACCAGCACGGTAAAAAGAAAATCCTGGCGGTAGTGGAAGATCTGTTGTTCACAGTTAAGATTAGCGACGCGGCCAAACGCGCGGGGCTGGAAGTTGAGTTCCTGAAGTCTGAACGAGACGTCATCGAGAAAGCCACTCATGAGAAGCCGCTCCTGATAATTTTGGATCTCAATTTCAGCGCCGTTCAGCCCCTCAAGTTGATCTCGAAAGTGAAAAGCAACGGCGAGATGAAGCAGATCAGCGTGATCGGGTATTTATCTCACGTACAAGGTGAGCTAAAGCAACAGGCCCAGGACGCCGGTGCGAACATGGTGATGGCGCGCTCGGCATTTTCCCAAAACCTCCAGCAAATCTTGAAGCGGCACTCGGGCGTGGTTTAAATCGCAGCATGTTTTTCACCCTGGAATGGGGGAGAAATAGGCGACAACCAAGTGAGAACCATGCGAGCCGAAACGCACTTGAAAGCTTCGTAGGGCAGATACGTCTTCGCCCCGCCACCAGTTCGATGGTCGCGGCATATGTCCATTCGCATAGTAAGTCACTTTTTGCTCTGCCGTTTGCAGCGCTAAAGCAATTCATGACCTTAGACTCCAGATAACAGCTCCAGTCGATCATTAGAGCACTTTCCAGAAGCATCTTCCTGCCCTCGCCGTTTGGTCCTACGGGTGCATAACGCTGGGCCGTATTCCCAAGGCTAGTAGAAGGTGACTACACCCAGCGTGGGCAAGAATGCGCGCTCGGGGCACCTGCGCGTCCGTCCGGAACGCCTGGAGTCGCCCTTCCGAAAAGGATGACCACGTAATGGCTGCTTCCCCCAAATTGCAAATCACGGCCGCGAATGTCCGAGAGACGCACCAACAGGAGTTAAAACAAAACCTTCCGAGTGTCGTGGAAGCACAAGATCGCGACGACGATGATGAGCGCAGTGGTCCCGTCGACTGGCCGGAACTGGTGACGCGCATCCAACGCGGAGACGACAGCGGTATGGAGGATTTGTACGGCTTGTTCGCGCGTGGCATTCGTTTTTACTTGTGCCGTCAATTGGGGCAGCAAGAGCTGGATGACAAGGTTCACGATACCTTTCTGATTGTGGTGCAAGCCATCCGCCGTGGCGACCTGCGGGAACCGGATCGGCTGATGGGTTTTGTGCGAACAGTGGTGAGGCGGCAAGTGGCGGCGCACATCGATCATGTGGTGCATAGCCGAAGAGACGAGTTGCATTTGGACGTCGGCGTCAGAGTGGTGGACGGGCGGCGTAACCCGGAGCAAAACATGGCGTTCCAGCAGAAAGTGGACTTCATGCTTGAGATCCTCAACCAGCTTTCGGAGCGCGATCGGGAGATCTTGACTCGCTTTTACCTGCATGAGGAAACACAGGAAGAAATTTGCCAGGACATGAGTTTGACTGAGACGCAGTTCCGGCTGCTCAAATCGCGGGCCAAGGCCCGCTTTGGCGACATGGGCAAGCGGAAAATGCAGCAAAAGATGCTGATTCCATTTTTTTCGAGAATTTCGGCGCGCTAGCGCCACTAGAGTCGCGGATCGAGCTGTGGGGTTCGGTTTCGTTCCCCAAGGAGGTTCTTGTCAATGAACGCTGGCTTTGATCGTCATTTTCCGGCAGAGGCTTGGGAGGAATATGCCCTGGGCATGCCATCCGAAGAGGATTGCACGTCTATGGAAGAACATCTCCTCATCTGCCCCGTATGCCAGGATCTTCTCGCCCAAGCGGACGAATACACTGCAATTGCAAAAGCCGCGCTTTCGCGAACGCGACGCAGGCTCTCGAAGCCAGTGGCCGTGGCCGCAACCCTGGCTGGCGCAGTTTTGTGCTTTTGGCTCAGGATTTAGAGCGCGCTAAGCTGCGCCGTCCTTGTCGAGGGCAGCCCAGTGGTCGTTATACGGTCCGGCTATTCGAACGCATTCTCGCCGGCGGGGACAAGGGCTTCCCCGCCCCTTCGTCGGAATCCTCTCTCAGCGTTCGGCTCCGCCGGAAACAACGGGGGCTCGATACAGTATCGGCTGTACGCCGAACCTTCCTGCACACAAGTGCTAGGCTGTATCGAGCGCGTCGTTTGGATTTTGGATCGGTCATCCTAATCCGAAAGGGCGAGATGAAGCAATGAATAACACGCTGAAACTGGCGGCACTCGTGGCCCCTGAGTTCCTGGCGATGGCAGTCGCCGTGTGGGGCCAGACGACGCCGGTGATCCCAACTTTCTATGCTCGACGTGACTACTTCGTTGCAAATCAATTTATCCAGGTCGCGGACGCGAACGACGATGGGATCCCCGATTTGTTGGCTGAAGAACATGGAGACGTTGTTGTGCAATTCGGTAACGGTGACGGCACCTTCCGGACCGGTCCCAACACGAATACGAGCGCTGGTAATGCTATCAGTTTCGTCGCCACGGATCTAAACGGCGACCAAACAATAGATCTGGCGATGGGCAATGGAAGTGGTGTCGTCGTAGCCCTGGGAAATGGAGACGGAACCTTCCAGTCGAGCGTAAGCTATCCGATCAGCGACACTAACATCTCCTTTTTGGCTGTGGGCGACCTCAACGGCGACGGCATCTTGGATATTGCAGCCGCTGGCAAGGCTGGCGTCTGGCTTTTGACTGGAAAAGGAGGTGGAACCTTTAGTTCAGCTGTTCTCGCAGTCTCCCTATCGAAATGCCTAAACATCGCAGCCGCCGATTTCAATCAGGACGGCAATCTCGATCTTGTGGTAACTCGACAGGGTCCGGGTGGCTACGGAGCCGGTTTTGCCGTGCTCCTCGGCAACGGCAACGGCACTTTCCAGAGTCCACAGATCTTTAGTAAACCCAACCAGCCGACCGCGCTCGCTGTCGGAAGCCTCACCAGGGGTGGCCCTCCTAGTATCGCGGTTAACGACAATGCGATAGGGTACGCGTATCTCTACTTTGGCAATGGCACAGGTGGTTTCGCCGGGCCAAAGGTGGTCCCTCTTCCGGGAGGCACGGCTAACAGCCTGACGCTGGGCGATGTGAATGGTGATGGCTTCCCGGATCTTGTATCGACCAGCGGCAATGTGGCCTACGGTGTGAGGGGCGGCGACTTCACTGCACCAGTGAGTTTTCCCGTCAGTTCAGTTGGCCCAGGCTCGAATGTCGTGGTTGCCGACTTAAGGAATAACGGTCTGACAGACATCGTTACCAGCGGCGGCGACGCGATTTCCGTCATGTTGAATCAAATGAACAAGGGCTTTGAAGACGGCATCTGGACCAGCGTGACAGGTGGTGCGGGCTGTGGGGCAAGAGGCGACTTCAATCGTGACGGCAAGCCCGATTTAGCTGTGAATAATGGAAATGGCATCTCTGTTCTAATCGGGACTGGCAAAGGTGCAACACCTTTTTCCACCGGAACCGATATCGCACTACCTGGGGCTGGATGCCTAGTGACGGGCGACATAAATGGTGATGGCAAACTTGATCTACTTGTTCCAGTCAACGGGACCGTCGTTACCTACTTAGGTAACGGCGATGGTACTTTCACGCTCACCAGTACAACGCCGAC
>JBEKLB010000282.1:0-8940 GCA_050010415.1 Bryobacteraceae bacterium
CACATAACTTAACAATTCATTAGTTGCCTCCCAAGGGTTTCTGTAGAAAACTCCATAGAGCGATTCCGCATTTGTACCTATAGTTTCGCCAAGGGGTGGGAATATGGCCCAACGTTTGAGGTCAACTACAAGCACGCGTCTGCTTGACGTCAGCATCCGGATATTAGTGCTCTCGCTGAGTGTCGTGGGTTTGAGGGCTCAAAACACCGCAACGATTTCTGGCACGGTTTCGGATCCATCAGGTGCCCTTGTGGCGGGTGTTGAGGTCACAGTGACTCAAACCGACACTGACACCCAGCGAATGGCTATTACCGACGCGAGCGGCTCGTACATTTTTCCCAACTTGCCGCTCGGTCCGTATCGGCTGCGAGCGAGCAAAATGGGATTCGAGGTTTACGTTCAGACCGGAATCCTGTTGCAAGTGGGCAGTAGCCCTACCATACCGGTCGCGCTGAAAGTCGGCGATGTCAACGAACAGATCCAGGTGGAAGCTGCCACTTCGGCGGTTGAAACGCGAGATATGGGCGTTGGCACCGTGATTGAGACTCAACGAATCCTGGATCTGCCGCTGAACGGGAGACAGCCCACTGATCTCATCACTCTAGGTGGTTTGGCGGTCCAGACTGCGTCGTCGCCGCAATACACCATGAGCACGGGCGTAAACATCAGCGTGGCCGGTGGAACCGACTACAGTGTCCAGTACAACCTGGACGGAGCATCGCACCTGGACACGTATGTTGGCACCAACATGCCTCTTCCTTTCCCCGATGCGCTCCAGGAGTTTCGGCTGGTGAGCAGCTCTCAGGAGGCCAATCAGGGCGGCGGGCACTCGGGGGCAACGGTGGACGCCGTCACCAAATCCGGCTCCAACGCCTTCCATGGCGACGCTTTCGAATTCTTCCGCAATACCGACCTGAACGGGCGGGACTTCTTCGCGCCTGTGGGCGATGGGCTGAAACGCAATCAGTTCGGCGGCGTGATCGGCGGCCCCATCAAAAAGGACAAGTTCTTCTTCTTTGCAGGCTATGAGGGCACGCTGATACGCCAGTACACCCAGTCCACCATCTCTTACGTCCCCACTGCGGCGGAACTTACAGGGAACTTCGGGCCGTACATTTCAGCGGGCTGTCCTGGATCGGCGGGAATTGCGAACTCGCCAGTTGTCCATGGCGGTCACCTGGTGCTGCCCATCAGTCCGGCGGCGGTAAAAATAGCGTCCTATCTTCCCCAGTCGAACAATGCCTGCGGACAGGTTTTTAGCGGGATCCCTCTGCATCAGAACGAATCGCAGGTGCCGGTACGGCTAGATTACAACATCAGCCCTAAGCACATGCTTTTTGCGCGTTACATCCTTACTAAAATCAACATTGCTCAGCCTTATGACATAAGCAAAAATGTGTTGTCCACCGACGGCACCGGCGCCAATGACATGTCGAATTCGCTTGCTCTGGGCGACACCTATTTGTTCAGCACCAGCGTCGTCAATTCCTTTCGCGTCTTTGGAAACCGGGTGGGTGCTGCAACGCCGGGTGCGCAGACTTTTGGACCGCAGCAAGTGGGGATCAACAACTTCTACGATTATTACGGCAACTTTGTGCCGATCTATCTGGTCGCGAACGGATTTTCGACCAATTTCGGGGCCAACTTTTTTATCGGCTCGGACACCACCACAAACTTCGGGCTCAATGACGATCTGAGCATAATCCGTGGGTCGCACCAATTCAGCTTGGGCGTAAACACTATGCGCGCCCTGCTGAACGCACACTCCTACGCGTGGTCTGAAGGCTTCTTCCTGTTTGCTGGAATTTTCGGTTCGCCCATGGTGGACTTTGTGGCCGGAGACGCGGCCTTGTTTCATCAGGCTAATCCGAATCCCGATAATGTGACCCAGAACTTCGTGGGATTGTATGCCGCCGACACCTGGAAGGTCACCCACCGTCTGACTCTGAATTATGGGCTTCGCTGGAATCCCTTCATCCCCGTGCAGTTTAAGCAGTCCGATAGTTACGATTTCAGCTTGAGCAATTTTTATCACAACATTCGCAGCACGGTGATTCCGACCGCTCCTCCGGGGTTTCTCTATGCCGGCGACCCTGGCTTCAACGGCAGATCCGGCCAGGACAATGCATATGGGCATGTGGAGCCCCGGCTCGGCTTGGCGTGGGACCCGTTCGGGGATGGAAAAACCGCCATCCGCGCGGGCGCTGGAATCGCCTATGACTTCTTTCGGGAGGATCTATACGAAAACACCTCCTCGGTGTTGCCGTTCCGCACCACGGTTCTCGGGAGCTTTCCGGTTAGTCTGGATAACCCCTACGCGCACATTCCGGGCGGAAATCCATTCCCCTACAACTTCAACCCCAAGAACCCCGTTTTCCCCGACTTTCCTTACCAATCGTTCCTCCCTATCCCAGCGGATCTAAAGAACACTGCTGAATACTCATGGAACTTTGGGATTCAACGGCAGGTCACCAAGAGCTTCTTCCTATCGGCCACCTACGTGGGGACGGAACTGGCTCACCTATTGACTGGCGTCGACTTGAATCCCCCGCAGCTTATTCCTGGAAATTGCGTTGCCGGACAATATGGTCTTACGGCTCCGGGTCCCTGCTCTACCACTGCCAATGAGAACCAGCGGCGCCTTTTGGAGCTAACGAATCCATCAGCGGGCAACACATACGGATCGGTGACCAGTCTGGATTCGAGCGGGACTCAACACTACGACGGTCTTCTCACCAGCGCCCGCTTGCGGCTCGGGCAGAACGTGAACCTGGCTGGGAATTGGACTTGGTCCCACTGCATCGGTCTTCCGGTCACCGAGTTGGCCAATGCGGGAGCCACCTATCTGAACACCCCCTATCAGAACAACGGACCTGTGAATCGGCATCTGGACATGGGCGATTGCACAGTAGGGTCGCTGGACATCAGGCACATCGTGAACGTCACACTGGTGGTGAATACTCCGACGTTCTCCGGTACTTGGGCACGCCGCCTGGGCACCGGATGGACTCTCTCAACAATCGTCACCTATCGTTCCGGGGTGCCCTTCGAAGCGGAGCTAGGCACAGACAATGCATTGAATGGTTTCAATCCAGCCGGAAACAATCCGGTTCCACAACGGCCGAATCAATTGCTGTCGGATGTGTACGCAACCAATCAAGGGCAGTCTTGTTCTCCCGCCCCTTGCGTGAGTTATCTCAATCCCGCCGCGTTCGGGGTGCCCACCGCCGGCACCTATGGGAATATGGGCATCGGCGATCTGAGGGCCCCGGCATTCTGGGAATGGGATCAAACTGTCTCCAGAAGTTTCCCCGTCACGGAGCGGACGCACCTAGAGTTCCGAGTCGAAGCATTTAACGTCACTAATTCCGTGCGGCTAGACCCTGTTCCCAATGCGACCCTGGGTGGCACATTCGGCACGATTACGACTGACTATTCCACAACGGGCTCATCTTCGCCGACAGGCTCGGGTGGAAGAATCGTCCAACTCGCCATGAAATACGTATTTTAGTTAGGGACTCCCGATAGGGGCGTTCTATCAGCCAGTCTGAGATTCGATTTGCCGTGTACTCAGGAGAAAGCGAAGGCCGCAAGCTTCGCGACCAGGCGGTCAACAGCGAATCTCGACCGCGAGGAATTGTGATGCGCGGTGGCTGTCTTCTCTTCAGATCAGGCTGCACGAATTCCTTGCGCTTCGTGTTCTTAGAATGAATACCGCTACGTACGGCGCTAGAATCCTAGCTTCGTAAGCGTCCGGTGAGGACCGTCTTCTCTTGGCAGTCTAAGCCTGTGATCTTGGAAGAATGGGAAGTGCGCGAAGCGCGGAAGTTTTGAGCAGCCAGCCGACGTCGGCGAAGCGGCGATATCGGTCCAAGCAGGAGCGGCGTCAGATCGTAGAGGAGACGTTGCAGCCGGGAGCGTCGGTGGCTGTGATCGCTCGCCAGCATGGGGTGAACGCCAACCAGGTATTCCATTGGCGAAAGCTGTATCGCGAGGGACGGCTGGAGTTGGGGAGCAGGCGCCCACGAAGTTTTACGGGGGCGTGATTGTGGTGGAACTCGGGAGAGCCCGCATCCGCGTCGAGGGAGCGGTGGACGCCGACAGCCTGCGGCTTATCCTGGAGCGCGTGGATCGCGTGGGCCGATGATTTCGCTGGCGAGCGGCACGCTCATCTGGATCGCCGCCGGCGTCACGGACCTGCGGCGCGGCTTCACCGGACTGAGCGGGCTGGCGCAAACGGTGTTGGAAAAGGAGCCGTACTCGGGGCATGTTTTCGTTTTCCGCGGGCGGCGCGGCGATCTGATCAAGCTGTCGTGGTGGGATGGCGATGGACTCTGTCTATTCGCCAAGCGTCTGGAGCGCGGCCGCTTCATTTGGCCGAAGGCCGAAGAGGGCGGGGTATCGTTGAGCCGCGCGCAACTGTCGATGCTATTGGAAGGCATCGACTGGCGGCGGCCGATCCGCACCGCGCGCCCGCGGTGGCCGTATAAACATAAAGACATTTCTTTTCGAAAATGTTTAAATCGATTCACATCCTTGATAAAATGGATGTGACATAAGAAGCGATATGAGCGCAGCTGACAAAGGCAGCCAGACGCAACTTCCCGATCTTGACACGCTGGATGTGCAATCCGTCAAGTCGCTGGTTTTGGCCAAACAGGCGGAACTCGAGAGCCTGAAACTCCTCATCATGAAGTTGAAGCGGATGCACTTCGGTCCGAGTTCTGAGAAGTACGATCGCGACCTCCAACAGCTTGAGTTGCGGCTGGAAGACTTGGAAGCTAATCAGGCGGCCGCCGAGCCGCCGCTGGCAGTGCCCGCTACTGTGGCAGCGAAGCAGACGGCTGGGCTGAAACCGGCGCGTCGTCCGTTGCCGGCGGAACTGCCGCGCGAGACCGAGACCATTGCGCCGGCTCAGGAAGCATGTCCGGACTGTTGCGGCGCGTTGCGTCGGCTGGGCGAGGACGTATCGGAGACGCTGGAATACGTTCCAGCGCGATTCAAAGTAATCCGCACGGTGCGGCCGAAACTGAGTTGCGCGGGTTGCTCACGGATCGTACAGGCGCCGGCGCCAAACCGGCCGATTGATCGCGGTCTAGCCGGGCCTGGGTTGTTGGCGCATGTTCTGGTACTACGGTAGGGTTGATCGCCAGGACGATTCCATCTTTTGGCGCTCGCAGCGTGTATTTGCAGCGCGCTCGCCGACAAAGAGGATTTGTACAGAGCATTGTATTGCCTCTCTTGATTGTTTATGTCGTAAATCCAGGCGCCCGCTTTGGTTAGGTCGCGCTGCCTTGCAAGCAACTTCCAAATTGGCTTTTGCCGTTCTGACCGCACTTGCAGCGCTGTCCAAAGCATCTTTGCTGATCGATTTAGGATTTACATCATAGGCGGTCTCTTGTTTATCCAATTCGTCCTGGGCGGTCTTCAACAACGCCTGCGCCGACATCACCTGCGCTTCCGCCACATCCAAGGTTTCTTTTCTCGGCTGGGCCTTCAGTTCATTCAAAAGAGTGGAAGCGGCCTGTGCCTGTGATTGCAGTTGCTCCACAGTGGCTCTCTGAATGGAATCATCGAGCACCAGTAGAATCGTGCCTCTCTTGACCGTCTGGCCTTCTGCCACCGCGTACCCGACACCTCCGGGTAAACATTGATGTTCTCTCCGCTTGCCTGGTCGCTTTCTATCATTCCCTCCGCATAGATGCCGTTGGAATAAGGGTTAGTCGCCGGGTTGAACGCGGGCGGCAGTGGGGGCTGCGTAATACCCGACACATACGCAACCACGCAGCCGGCCAGCAAGCCCAGGAAGGATAACGCGAACAATACCTTTCTCATTCGGAGCCCGGAGCCGATGCGTGACAGCCTTTCAACACCCTGTTAATTGTGTGCCCGCCTCTTACTCTCTGTCATGGCATGCTTGCATATCAAGGTGTATTGGTCAGTACAAAGCCGGTACTGGTGGTGACCGCCCCGGCTTTTGCCGTCACGGTATAAGTTCCTGCCGTACCGTTCGCCGTGAAAACAGGCGTGAACGCCACGCCCGTGGTACTGGTCTTGGCCGTATCCACGCCGCCCGCGAATGTGCCGCTGGCTCCGCTGGCGGGAGCGGTGAACGTTACAGTTGCGCCGGCAATGGGATTGCCGTACTGATCCTTCACGGTGGCCACCAGCCTCTTCGCGAAAGCCGTATCGATGGTGGCGCTCTGCGGCGTGCCGCTGGTCGCTGTAATGGACGCGGGCGCTCCCGCCAAGTTCGTGAGTGCGAACCCCGGGCTGGTAGTGAGGGATCCCGCCGTTGCCGTCACCGCGTAGGCGCCGGCCGTGGTGTTCGCGGTGAAGACGGCCGCCATCGCTACGCCCGAAGCGTTGGTCGTCGCGGTATTCAAACCACCGGCGAAGGTTCCGCTGGCGCCGCTGGTTGGAGCTATAAACGTAACGGTTGTGCCGGCAATCGGATTGCCGTACCGGTCCGTCAAGGTGGCGGCCAGCTGGGTAGCGAAGGCGGTATTCACTGTCGTGGTCTGTGGCGTTCCCGCGCTCACCGCAATCGTGGCCGGCGCTCCGGCTTGATTGGTCAGCGTGAAGCCCGGACTGGTGGTATGTGTCCCCACCGTTGCCGTAACCGTGTAGGCGCCCGCCACGGTGTTTGCCGTGAACACAGGCGCAGTCGCCACGCCCTTGACGTTCGTCAGCGCTGTATTTACGCCGCCGGCGAATGCGCCGCTCGCGCCGCTGGCCGGAGCGGCGAAGGTAACGGTTGTGCCCACCACCGGATTGGCGTATTGGTCCGTCACCGTCGCTGCCAAATCGGTGGCGAATGCGGTGTTAACGGTCGTGGCTTGCGCCGTTCCGCTGGTGACTACGATGGAAGCCGCCGGTCCCGCACGGTTCGTCAGCGCAAAGCCGGGATTGCTGGTGAGCGTGCCCGCGGTAGCTGTCACCGTATATTTGCCTGAGATCGTGTTGGCAGTAAAGACCTGCGACGTAGCCACGCCCGCGGAATTGGTGATGGCAGTAGTTCCCGAACAAGCGAAGGCGCCGCTGGCCCCGCTGGTGGGCGGATTGAAGGTCACCAACACGCCAGACACTGGATTGCCCGTCGAGTCCGTTACCGTCGCCACCATGGAGTCGGCAAAAGCTTTGCCCACCGTCGCCGTTTGCGGTGTGCCGCTAGTGGCTGCGATGGTCGCCGGGATGTGCGGATCGCTGATGGTGAGAATCACCGGCACGGTTATCGACATCGTTTGCTGGAAGTATTGAACCAGCGTAATTTGGCCGGTGTAGATTCCCGCCGGAAGCGTAGTGGCGCTCACGCTCACCGTCTCGGTGTCCGGCGTATTGCAGCACTCCACGCCTTTCGGCGAAATGCTCAGCCAGGTTCCCCCGTTCCCGGTGGCCGACGATGCGCTGTACGTAAAATTGGTTCCGGTGCTGGAGACCGCTAGCATCTGCGAGGTCGGATTGGGGCCGCCCAGCGTCATATTGAAGCTCAGCGTGCCGTCATGCGTAAATACGTTCGGCCCGATTAACACGCTTACCGGAATAGTGACGTTACCCGTCGCCGCCTTGAATACCAGTTCGCCGGTGAACGTCCCCGCCGTAAGTCCCCCGCCAGGCAAGGATGCGGCTAGTACGCCGATGACAACCGTCGATGGCGCTTTCCCGGTACTCGCCGACGTCGTCAGCCAAGCGCCACCGTCGGACGTCGTCGTCGAAAGACCCCAAGCGAGCGTGCCGGATCCAGCTGCGCGAATGCGCACGTCCTGCGATGGCGGGTTGCTGCTGCTCGCTGCGAAGGAGAAACTCATCTGACCCTGCAGGTTATCGAAATAGGCTCCGCACGGCACCACGGTAAGGGTCACCGGCACGGTCATCAGCATGTCTTGCTGGGAATATTGGGCGAAGGTGATCTCGCCGATATACGTCCCCGCTACCAGCGTGGAGGCGTTTACGCTCACCGAGATGGCCTCCGGCGTATTACAGCACTCTCCGCCCAGGTTGGAGATGCTCAGCCACGCGCCGCCTTTTGCGGTGTACACCGCCGAACTGAATGTGAAGTTCGTGCCGGCGCTCACCACAGGCAGGACTTGCGGCAGCGGATTCGTGCCGCCCTGCATCATGACGAAACTGATGCCATTTTGTTGCCGGAAGATGTTGGCCCCCACCGTGACGCTAATGGGAACCGTCACCACATCCGTTCCGGAAGTAAACATGAGTTGGCCGTTGTAGGTGGCCGCTGTCAGCCCGTGTCCTGGCAGGTTGTTGGTTACCACACCGACGGTAACCGTGGAAGGCGCTGTCCCTGCCGCGGGAGTTGCGGTCAGCCAATTGCCGCCGTCCGCGGTGGTTGCCTTCATGGTCCAACTCAACGTTCCTGTTCCGCCGTTTCGGACCTGCATGGTCTGTGCGGCGGCGGTGCCGCCGGCTTGGAGGAAGAAACTCAACTGTCCGGGCATGCTGTCGAAGAAGGCGGCGGTTGTGGGTTCCACGGTGAGTGTCACCGGAACAGTCAGCGCCATGTCTTGCTGGGAATATTGGGTGAACACGATCTCGCCGGAATAAGTTCCCGCCGGAAGCGTGGATGCGTTCACGCTCACCGTGATGCCGATTGGCGTGTTGCAGCACTCGCCGCCCAGGTTGGAGACGGTCAGCCACGCTCCTCCCGATGACGTGTAGACCGCCGAGCTAAAGGTGAAGTTCGTGCCGGTGCTCGAAACCGCGAGCATCTGGGGCAGGGGATTGGAGCCGCCTTGCGGCATGGTGAAGTTGATGGCATTCACCTGCACAAAGACATTGGGTCCCACGGTGACGCTGACTGGAATAGTCACGGAGTCACCCGTGGTCCTCAATATCAATTGCCCGTTGAAGGTCCCGGCCGCCAATCCATTGCCAGGCAAGAGGCTGGGGTTGATGGATATGCTCACAGTGGAAGGCGCGGTT
>JBEKLB010000283.1:0-8868 GCA_050010415.1 Bryobacteraceae bacterium
GTTTTCGCGGCCGTCTGATGTTTCCGATCCACAACGAATCGGGCAAAGTGATCGGATTCGGGGGCCGCGCGCTGCGCCAGGGCGACGAACCCAAGTATTTGAATTCGCCCGAAACCGCGATCTATCGCAAGAGTTACGTGCTGTATAACCTGCATCGCGCCAAGGACGCCATTCGCACCGAGGATCGCTCGGTGCTGGTGGAAGGTTATATGGATGTTATCGGCGTTTATTCGGCCGGCGTGCACAACGTAGTGGCCAGCTGCGGCACATCGCTTACCAATACCCAGGTGCGCGCGCTGAAGCGCTTCTCAGACCGCATCGTGGTGAATTTCGATCCGGACACCGCCGGGGCGAACGCTACCGAAAAATCCATTCAGCTGCTGCTCGACGAAGAGCTCCGCGTGCGCGTGCTGGAGCTGGCGGGCGATCTGGACCCCGACGAGTACGTCAAAGCTTCAGGCGCCGAAGTATATCGCCAGAATCTGGACAAGGCCCCGGCGTATTTCCATTGGCTGGCCGACCGGGCGCGTCGAAAATTCGACATGCGAACCGTAGAGGGCCGGATGGATGCGTTCAAGTTCATCGCTCCCGCCATCCAGCGCATTGCCGACCGGCTGGAGCGCTTCGCCGTCGCCAACGACGTGGCCGATTACTTGGGTGTGGATGAAAAGCTGGTGCGCGACCATTTTAGCAAGGGCACTTCCGACCGCCAGGCCGCGCCGCGCCGGGCGGAAATTCCTCCTACCGAGCGTTTGCTGCTCAATGCGTTGCTCGGGAGCGAAGCCGCGCGCGCCGAGGTGATCCCCGAGTTGTCGTCGGTGTCGGCGGTGCAGCGCTTTGTGGCTCGTAACGTGTTTCAGGCCCTGTTTGCAATGCATGCAGACGGTGGCGCGTTCCGTTTTTCGGACCTGGAAGGGCGACTTTCCGACGCCGATCGGGACCTATTGTCGGCAACGGTTTTTGCCGATGACAAATTAGAAGAACAGATGGCTTTGCGGGTGGCCGTGGACTGTCTGGAGAAGCTCAAGGCGCGGGAGTCGGAGTCCGAGGTAGCCAACATAAGGGCACAGGCCAAGGCGGCCGAAAAGGCCGGGGACATGCAGGAGGCCATGCGCCTGAACGCACAGATGACTCAGATGGATCAGATCCGAAGACGTAGCCGAAATGCCGTAAGCGATGTTGTACACTAAATGGGATCGGGCTAAGCATCGCTGGTAAGCGGGGTTGCCAGTGGGTACGGATGACAAGTACGGCCGGTTAAAGCAACTAATGGATACCGGGAAGGAAAAGGGTTTCGTTTTGTACGACGAAGTCAACGACTTGCTCGCCGAAGAATTTCCCTCCGGGCGTGAGTTTGAAGACCTGCTCACCGATCTCGACACTGCCGGCGTTGAGATTCTCGAAGAGCCCAAACTCGACTTCGAAAAATCCAAGGAAGAACCCGAAGACTTCGGCGACCTGGAACTCACTCAGGAAAGCAGCGACAAGACCAACGATCCCGTCCGCATGTACCTGCGCGAGATGGGCACCGTCCCGCTGCTCACGCGCGAAGGCGAAATTGAACTGGCCAAGCGCAACGAACGCGGACAGTGGGCGGTTCGCAAGGCTCTGTCGCGCTCGCCGCTGGTGATTCGCGAAATCATCCAATTAGGCGAGGACCTGCAGCGCGGCGTCACTTCGGTGCGCGACGTCCTGGTGCTCCCCGAATTCGTCATCACCGATGAGGACTTTACCGGGCAATTAAACGACCTGCTGGCGCAGATTGCGGAAATCGAAAAGTTTTATAAAAAGAGTCTGCAATTTCGCCAGAAACTGCAAGCCGTATCGCGGCAGATGAAGCCCAAGCAGCACCGGGGCCTGCGCTATGGCTTGGCGCGCAACATGGTGCAGATCTCGCGCATCATTCGAAACATCGGCTTCAGTACCTCGGTTCGCCGCAGCCTGGCTGGACGGCTCCGTTCTTCGGTGGAAGAGCTCAAACCGCTGGAGCGGGAAATCGCCAAAATCCAGCGCAAGCTGGAGGAGCCCGTCAATGGGACCGCGCATCCGGCTCGGGACCTGCGCAAGGAACTCCGCCAGTGCGGACAGCGCCTGCAGCAATTGGAAGAAGATTCGGGCGCCGGCGCTACCGAACTTCGCCGCACGCTGCAGATCGTCGAACGCGGCGAACTGGAAGCGGAAACCGCTAAGAAGCAGCTGATCGAGGCTAACCTGCGCCTGGTGGTTTCCATCGCCAAACGCTACACCAATCGCGGCCTCCAGTTTCTGGATCTGATCCAGGAAGGCAACATCGGCCTGATGAAGGCCGTCGACAAATTCGATTACCGGCGCGGCTACAAGTTCTCCACCTACGCCACCTGGTGGGTGCGGCAGGCCATCACGCGCGCGATTGCCGATCAGGCGCGCACCATCCGCATTCCGGTGCACATGATCGAGACCATCAACAAGCTAGTCCGCACACAGCGCATGCTGCAGCAGGAACTGGGACGCGAACCAACCACCGAAGAGCTGTCGGTAAAGATGGAGCTGCCGGTAGGCAAGGTTCGCAAGGTGCTACGCATCGCGCAGGAGCCCATCTCGCTCGAGACGCCGGTAGGCGAAGAAGAAGAATCCCACCTGGGCGATTTCATTGTGGACCGGCGCGTGGTGTCGCCATCGGAAGCAGTGATCAATCTGAACCTGCGCGAGCAAACGGCCGAGGTGCTGAAGACGCTCAGCCCGCGCGAGGAAAAGATCATCAAAATGCGCTTTGGCCTGCAGGATGGCAGCGAGCACACCCTCGAAGAAGTGGGCCAGCACTTCGCCGTGACGCGCGAGCGCATCCGCCAGATCGAAGCCAAGGCGCTCAGGAAACTGCGCCATCCCAGCCGTAGCCACCGGTTACGCGCTTTCCTAGACACGTCGCTTCACGAGTAGAAACGTCGCTTCACGAGTAGATTTCCTTCACTCGCGCCCGAATCCGCTCCGGCACCAGGTGTTCCCAAGGCTCGCCTCGCGCAATCCTTTCCCGAACTTCAGTGGACGATACCTCTTCATAACCACTTCGCACCGGCAACGCGTGGATCCGGTGGCGGTATTCCACGGGCGGCGAAAAATGTCCGCCACGCGGCGCGACGAGAAGCTCAAACTCGCCGAGCATTTGCTCAACCACCCCCGGACGCCCATAATCCCAATGGAGAATCCTCTCCGCCGCGTCCCTGCCGCAGACGAATGAGAGCTTGACCTGGCCGCCATAATGCTCGTGGCACTCGCGAGCAATGTCGAGGAACAATCCCTGCCCTGTGGACGCAATCTCATGCTGGATGGCGGGTCCAGCGCCGTCCAGCATTTCGATTCGCTGTTCGAGCGTCGCGCCTGAATACCCCTTATGGGGGAAAACCCGCGGGACCGCGAATAAGATCAAATCCACACAGCGGCTGGCGGCAAGCGCCAATTCCAGATGGGCAATCGTAGGCGGATTAAAGCTGCCTGCCAGTATCCCGACCTTATGCGGCCTGAGTGAAATCTGGCGGTAGAACTCCAAGCCCTTTCAGTATAGAGTCTTACGCGGCAATGTCTTTAGGTGCCGTGAGTTAGCAACCTAAGGCCCCTCTTAGAACAAGGTAGGGTGAGTCACCGACAGATATAAAAGCACTTTGGTTCTAGAGTGAATATATATGCTGTACTGGATTTGTCCTGAGTGCGGGCACGAATGCTCGCCGGCCATCCGGGAATGTCCGACATGTACGGCACCACCTTCCGAGCAGCCGAAGGCGGCCGAGACAACCGTGGTCCAAGCCGCGGCCGAGTCAACCGGTAGCGCCAGCCAGGAACTGCTCTCCTTTGCGCAGCACGTTGAAGCGTCTCCTTCCACGGCTCTGCTGACGGCTCCTTCCACGGCTCTGCTGACGGCTCCTTCCACCGCTCTGCTGACGGCTCCTCCGCAACGCCAACTGCTCACGTCCGCAAACGGACATGAAGCCTCACTCCGACATGAGGCGCCGGCCAGACATGAAGCTTCGGCAGTTTCCGTGGAAGAGGCCCCTCGGGAACCTGCGCTGTCCACCGAACTAGCGTCGCTCGATGACCTTGCTCTGCGTCCAGCTCGCCCAGGTCGCGTGGAACCAGCAAAGCTGTCGCTGGCACCGGTACCGGCCCGCTTGTCGTCTCCGTCGGCTTCCATCGTTACAGCCCCAACCCGGGCGGAATTTGGCCTGGCCGCGGCCGGCCTCACGCCAGCCGGCGAAATCAGTTTCGAGGCCGCGCGCGGCAAATCCGGAGCCATCCGTCAGTCTGGGGAACCGCTGCCATCGCGCCGTCAATCCATCGCGTTTGTGCGCGTGGAACTAGCGGGGACAAATCACAACGGCCTGGCGCTCCGCAGTCTTTCCAAGCTGGACAGCGCTCCGCTGAAACCAGCGGCGCCATCGGGCGACGCCCGGTCCATGAATGCTGCTTCGGTGCCGCTGGCTTCGAAGCCAAGCCAGCCGTCGCTCGTGTCCTCCCAAGTAAAACTGAGCGGGGCGTCGCTGGTGGAGCTGCTGAGCGCGCTGCGCGCCAGCGCCGAGGAGTTCGATCGGGCGGCCATCGACGCCATTCACGCTTCCTTCCGCGAAAAGCCCGCGGCGTGCCTGCTGTCCGCTCCCTCGGAAATCGTCAGAGCGCCCGCGCCTCCCGCCGATCAATGGATGCGGTCGCAGAAGTTTCAATTCACCGCAATACCGCCGGAGAGGGTCGCGCGAGCAGCAGTGACCGCGGGACCACAGCCGCCGACACTGGCCGGTCCCAGCCTTCCGCCGCAGCTTCTCAACTTTCACCAAACTGCGAGCTTACCGGGCAAGAATAAGCGATGGTCCTCCTGGCTGGTCAACCTGATTGTAGCCGTCGTCGTCATCTTCGGCGTTGTAAGTTTGCTGCAGTACATCATGCAGGATCGCGATTCGAAGACCGGCGATACCAAGGCGGCTTCTGTAGCGCCGCCAGTGGCAACCGTCAAGGCCGCACCTTCGCCTCGAGCCCGCGTGGTGGAAGAGCACCCAGCCGCCAGGTTCGTGGAAGTGGCAGGCGTCCGCATCGTCCTGGGGCCAAACAAGAGGCCGCAAGTTCAGTACATTGTCATCAATCACTCAGCGAGCGAACTCACCGGCTTGAACATTCGCATCGCGGTTCGCTCGGTAGAAGCGCTGGAGGACCCTCCGCTGTTCACGGTTTCCAGCGCGGTTGCGTCTCTGGGGCCTAACCAATCGAAGGAAGTCCGCGTGGAACTGGACCCTTCCATCCAACCATCGGCGATTCCCGACTGGCAGTCCCTGCGCACCGAAGTCCTGGTGGCTCGTCAATAAGCCCCACGCTCCGTGCGATGATAGCGGCGTGCCCCAAAAAGCCACGCCGCAAGCAACCCCGCCGAAGCAAGTTCCAAAACCCAAAACCGCGGCCGAACGCGCCACGCGCGTGAGCAAGATTCTCAAGATCCTGGATGAAATGTATCCACATCCCACAGTGCCTTTGCACCATCGGGATTCCTGGGAACTGCTGGTGGCCACCATCCTGTCGGCGCAGTGCACCGACAAGCGCGTCAACGAAGTGACGCCTGGCCTGTTTCAAAAATTTCCCACCATCCAGGACTTCGCGTCGGCGAACCAGGCGGAACTTGCCGTCGAGATCCGTTCCACGGGCTTCTTTAACAACAAGGCTAAGTCGTTAATTGGCGCCGCCCGCAAGATCCTAGCCGATTTCGGCGGAAAGATGCCCAAGACGATGGGCGAAATGCTAACCATTCCCGGCGCCGCTCGGAAAACCGCGAATGTCGTTCTGGGCGGCTGGTACCACGTGCACGAGGGAATTGTGGTGGACACGCACGTTCAGCGCAACGCGCAACGCCTGGACCTCACCAAGAACACCAACCCCGTAAAGATCGAGCAGGACCTGATGAAGATCATCCCGCGCGAGAAATGGTTCGAGTTCCCGCTGCAACTCATCTATCACGGCCGCGCGCTGTGCGTGGCGCGCAAGCCCAAGTGCTCAGAATGTAAACTGGACAAGCTATGCTACGCGAAAGACAAGACGCTCTGACCCGCGCGCGTTAGCAAGCGTTTACAAATTTCGCTTCAAATACGAACAGATGTGATAGCCGTCGATGAACTTGAAGGGCGTTTCGCCCAGCGTATAGTGGCCGCAGGGCAGCACCACCACCTTATGATCCACACCGAGTTCCTTCATTTTGGCCAGCACCGCACGCGAAAGGTCGGGCGGGAAAGTAGTATCGTACTTGGTGTAAATAAATAACGATTTGTGCTTCTTGGCCACGAACTTTTCCAAAAAATTCACCGGCGCCACGGCCATCCAGGCCTGCCGTAGCCCATCCAGATCGATATGTTCTTCCAGACTCTGGCGAATGTGCTTGGTCGAAAGGCCGGCCCACACAACGTCCGCCGGGTGCGTGGAGCAATGGTTGAACACGTTCACCGAGATTCGCGGGTCGTGGGTAGTCGCCAGATAGGCGTAGGCGGAACCCAGACTGGTGCCGACGATCCCCATCCGCTCGAAGCCCTGCTCTTCCAGCCAGTCGAAACAACAGCGCACGTCGATCACGGCTTGTCGCGTGGCATCCATGGTCCGGCAGATGTTCGAGGAAACGGCGTAGTCGGCGCGGGTCAACTCGGCCGGCATGCGGTAATCGTGATAAGGCAAACTGATGCGGAGCGCGGAAATACCGAGGCGCGCCAGACCGCGGCAGAGCGCATTATGAGCATCGACGGGCGCGTTCCAGTGCGGCAGCAGGACCACGGCCTTCTTCGAGTTGGCTGCGGGAAACCATTGCGCGTGCACCAGGTTATTCTCGGGATGGGGCGTCCGTACCGGCGAATGAAAACGCAGAATGCCGTCGCGCAGCTCAAAATCGCTGGGGCGTTCATATCCATAGAACTGGTCGCTATCCTGAATCGCCAGGTGATTCAGATGAGCCACGTAGTCTTCCGGGGTGTGGCCATTCTTGGGATGCAGGCGGGCGCATGGCCAATCCCGCGTCCACTCTAAACCCCATTCAAAATCCCGCACCACCCGGTTGGTGGCGCGAAAACAAAGGTATTCTTCGCGGTCCCGAATCCACTGTTCGTATCGTCGTGTGAGTGCTTTCACCATGCAGCCCTTTCAGGATAGCGTGGGGGCATAAAACCCGCGACCAATGGCGATTTCACAGCATCGAGTAGAATGGAGGGGCCGCCATGACATCCGCTGAATTTATCGATTGCAAGAACCTGACGCGCGGTTCTTTCATCGACGTGGAGACCACGAGCCGCCATTACCGGATCGAATGCCTGGGCGGGAACGCGATCCGAATTTCCGGCCATCCGGACTACTGTCCCGATCCGGTGCCTGCCGAACTGCACGGTTCCGTGAATGAAGAAGGCTCATTGGAATTGGGCCTGATCGCGCGCGGAATGCGCCTGATGTTTGTGCTGAACGAGCGCCGGCCGGTTACTACGTCGCGGGTGCTGCACGTGCGCGTGGACCAAGCGCGGTTCGCCCGTCCGAAGTCGTCCCCGAGCGTTCACTAAAACATAATCTTTTGACGATTTGGCGCGGCACCGCGCAATAATAGAAGTGATCCATGCCCAGCGCGATTCGACGCCGCAGTCCGGAAGAATTGTTGCGACAGGTACAGGCGGAAGAGGATTACGAGCGCCGCGGCCGGTTGAAAGTGTTCCTGGGCTACGCCTCAGGAGTCGGCAAATCCTATCGCATGCTGGACGAAGGCAGGCGGCGCAAAGAACGCGGCCAGGACGTGGTGGTAGGCGCCATCCAGCCCAAGACCTCGCTGGACATCGAAGCGGTGCTCAACAAGCTGGAGGTTGTGCCGCTACGGGAAATCGACGGCGTGTACGTGATGGACACTCCCGCCATTCTCAAACGCCACCCCAGCGTTTGCCTGGTGGACGGATTGGCTTACGACAACCCGCCAGGATGGCCCCACGCCAGCCGCTGGGAGGATGTAAACGAACTTCTCGACGCGGGCATCTCCGTCATAACTTCCATCAATATTCAATACATCGACGACCTGCGGGAGCGCGTGACGCGCATCACGGGCAAGCAAGTGACGCAAACCGTGCCGCGCAGTTTCTTGAATTCGGCGGATGAGATCGTGGTGGTGGATGCTCCGCCGGAGATGTGTATCGCACGGGACGGCCAGCTAGGGAGTGGGTCGGGCGGACCGGAGCAAAAGCTTTCCGAGCTCCGCGAAATCGCGTTGCTGCTGGCGGCCGACGTAGTGGACAAGCAGCTCGAAGCGTACCTGCAGCGCAACGGCATCGCACAGACGTTTGGAGCGCAGGAACGGATACTGGTTTGTATCACGCCGCGAGCCAATGCCGCGCCCATGATCGCGAGCGGAAAGCGCAATGCGGACCGGTTTCATGGCGATCTCACCGTGGCCTACGTGCGGCAGGCCGAAATTTCCTCGGGCGACCAGGAGGCTTTAGAGCGCAACCTGTCCATCGCGCGCGCCGCCCACGCCCGCATCGAGATTCTGGACGGACAGGACCCCATTGAGACGCTGCTGAAGTTCGCGCATGAACATGGCGTCACACAGATTTTTGTTGGGCATAGCACGCGCGAGCAATGGTGGGAACGGTTCACCGGCACGCCGCTCGACCGGTTGATCCGTGGCGCTAACGACATCGACGTGCGAGTGTTCCCCCACTGAAGTTATAAAAATAAACCATGCCCGATCGTCCTCCCGCTGGCAAACTCAAAATCTTTCTGGGCTACGCCGCGGGCGTCGGCAAAACGTATCAGATGCTGGAAGAGGCGCAGGCCGCGAAACGCGCGGGTGTAGACGTGGTGATCGGCTACTTCGAGCCGCACGGCCGCAAGGACACTATCGCCAAGACG
>JBEKLB010000284.1:0-8867 GCA_050010415.1 Bryobacteraceae bacterium
AGACTCGGTTTTCGTCCAGAGCATCAGTATGCCCTTGGTTGATTTCACCCCGGGCAAGCTCGTGTGCCTGGCAACCAGCCTGAAAGAACGCTACCGGGATTACCACTACATTACGATCAATATCTTCAGTTCGCACGAGGCGTCCCGGGCTTTGATCTACGGGCAAGAATCGAACCGCGAGACCATGGCGACCTTATCGCAGATGCATGCGGAGTATAGCTTCGACGCCGACAAGCATGAGGACTACGTTGAGATCATGCCCACGGGGGCCCTCCCGGGCTACTCCTTCCCTCGGCCCGGACCTTTCAGCACAAGAATCGATTTGCCGGCTGAAACCACGCCGCATTGCAAACTGGAAATCGACAACCGGTGCTTGATCGCTCTCGAACAATTCCCTTATCCAGCCGAACTGCTCAAAAGCCAGCCCTCCGGTTCGGTCACCCTAACCGCGACCATTATCCGCGCGGGCAAGGTGGACCACATTCGAGTAGTGAAGGCCGAATCCATCCCGGCAAGCGCGGCCATTCAAAACCTTTCCAGCTGGCGCCTGGAACCTGGACCACGCGAGGAGTCACTTCACATCACTTATTCGTACGCGATCGACAATTCGCTGCGTAAGATGGATGGAATGCAGGTCCAGTGGGCGCTCCCCAATGCCGTCTCGATACGAATTCCACACGAGTGAGATGTCGACGCTTACGACATGGTCCGTGTTGACACTGATACCCGTGCTGCTCTGTGCCCAGGACGGCGCGACTTTCACCGACGACGTTCGCGTCGTCAACCTCTTTGCCACCGTTCGCGATGCGCAAGGCCACCTGGTCCCCAACCTCACCAAGGACGATTTCACGCTCGAAGAAGACGGCCAGCCGCAGACCATCCGTTATTTCTCCCGTGAATCCGGGCTGCCTCTGACGCTCGGCCTCCTGGTTGATACGAGCATCAGCCAGAAGCGGGTCCTAGCCGAAGAACGCACCGCCAGCTATCGCTTCCTAAGCCAGGTGCTCCGCCCGGACACGGATCGCGCGTTCGTCATTCAGTTCGACCGTGATGTGGAGCTGTTGCAGGATCTCACAGGGTCGCGAGAGAAGCTCGACGCGGCTCTCGCCCGGCTTCAGACTCCGAAACTTCCCCAGCGCAAACGGGGTGAGCCCAAGGTGGGCCTGTGGGCTCTCGGGGGCACCGCGCTCTACGATTCGGTGCTGCTGGCTTCCGAGGAGGTGCTGGAATCCGAGAAGGTGCTTGAAAAGGACGAGCTGCTGCGGAAACAGCCAGGTCGAAAAGCGCTCATCCTACTCACCGACGGCGTCGACAACGGCAGTAAAATCGGCCTCTTCCGCGCTATCGAATCCGCCCAGCACGCCGACACACTGGTTTATTCCATCCTGTTTACCGATCACGACGCCTACGATGGTGCGTATGCCAGCGCGAACGGGAAAAGGGCGTTGCAGCGCATTTCGCGGGAAACCGGTGGCGCATTTTTCGAGGTTTCCGACTCGCAGCCGATCACCCAGATTTACAGCCAGTTGGAGGAAGAGCTGCGCAACCAGTACAGCATCGGTTACACGCCGGACAGAAGCGATCCCAGCGCCGCGTATCGTAAGATCCACCTGGCCACTAAGCGGTCCGGCCTCCTCGTGGAAACTCGCGACGGCTACTACCCGCGCTCCACCTTGCCAGCCCCCAATCCCTAATCCCCAGCCCCACCTGGCCGAAAAGCACCAGCCTGGTTACCCTCGGCCAAAGCACGTTAAATCAAGCTTCGTGCTTGCAGCAATTTACATCTGGCAACCGAGATGCAACAGAAAAGCCCGTGAGGCACTACCATCATGAAAACTAACCCTCGATTTACCTCCACCGCCGCCGCCGTTCTCATCCTTTCGCTGGCCGGCACCCTACCAGGTGTCGCTCAGGATGCGGAGCAACCCGCGCCGCCCCCGGCTCAAACGGCGCCCTCCGGTGGATGGCGCAAATTCCAGCCACAAGACGGCCAACCGGCCGCCGCCGATCCGCTTCCCCCGCCTCCGGGCCCGGTTGGATCGGGCGATCCGCAGGATCAATCTCAAGCTCCGCCTCCGCAGGCTCCATACCCACAGGGTCCGCCGCAGGCTTACCCGCAGGCTCCGTACCCACAGGGCCCCCAACAGTCTTACCCACAGCAGGGCTATCCGCAGCAGGGCTATCCGCAACAGGCTCCCCAACCAGCGCGCTACGCGCCCACCAGCATCACGCTGCCTGTTGGCACCTGGGTAACGGTTCGCGTGAATGAGCCGCTATCGAGCGATCGCAATCAAACCGGCGACCCGTTCAGCGGCACCTTGATGGAACCGATCATCGCAAATGGATTGCTGATCGCGCGCCGTGGCGAGACGGTAAGAGGCGTTGTCACCGAAGCGCAGAAAGCTGGCCGGGTATCGGGCGTTTCACACCTCAAATTGGAGCTCACCGAAATTCAGCTTGCCGACGGGCGTCAGGTTCAAGTGAAAACGAAGCTGATCGACCGGAAAGGCAACACCTCGTATGGACGTGATGCCGCGGCTATCGGAACCACCACCGCAGTCGGCGCCGCGATCGGCGCTGGTGTAAACGGTGGCGTGGGAGCGGGCGTCGGCGCAGCGGCGGGCCTGGTGGTTTCCACCATCGGCGTAATGCTGACGCGTGGCCGGCCGACTATCGTTGGTCCGGAAACTCCGCTCACCTTCGGCATGGAGACTCCGCTTGCGCTGGACAATTCGCAGCAGGCATTCCAATACGCCTCGCAGATGGATTACAACGCGGGTAACGGACGGCCGCCGATGATGCGTCCTGGATATGGATCGGCCTATGGACCGGGCTATCCTGCTCCTCCGCCCTACGGCTACTACGCAGCGCCGTACCCGTATTATGGGTACCCGTATTGGGGACCCTCCGTCTACTTCGGATTTGGCGGACGCTGGGGTTACGGGCGTCGCTGGTAACGGAGCCGCAACCACAGGCAGCGTTTAGGTGTCGATACCGGCCTCGCGGAAACTATCCGCGGGGCCTTCTTGTTTTTATGCAGATCTCCCGTCGCAGCATTGCTCCCGCGAATCGGATCTTCCTTTGGTGATTGGTCTCCTCATCGACACCAGCCGCAGCCAGGAAGGTGTGATGGAGCCGGAGCGCAGGGCCAGCCTGGCGTTCCTGGAGCAAGTTCTGCAGCCCGGCCACAACGCGCCGACCCCGTCATTTACTCCATCCTGTTTTCGGACCCGCTCAAGGTCTATTGCCGCTCCGCAATCAGTACAGCATCGGGTATTCGCCCCAAAGCACAGGGAGAAGCGCGGAATATCACAAGATCAAGTTGACCACGAAGAAACCCGGCTTGATGGTTCGAACTCGCGAAGGATATTACTCAAGATAGGGACTCGGCTATTTCGCGTCCGCAATCCCCTCGGCGCATGCGAACTCCCGCAGTTCGTCGGTCCCCGTCCCCGGCTTCGCCTTGCGATAAGTTTTCACCGTCTCCCAGGGCTTCGTTAACGCCTTAGGATCGCTCACCGTAATCCGATCCTCCAGCAAGGTGGGTTCGATCAGCCGGATGCGCTCATGCACCGTCATCGCTTCACTATGCGGGGTGATCCCCTCGATGAACGTATCGCCGCGGATGGCCACGGTATCTACCACCAACGTGTCGCGCTCCCAATGGCCCGTGGAATAACCCGCGTAGGTGGGATCGTCCAGCGCCTTCTGCGACGGCTTGCGGCCATCCAGATACACGCGCCGCATGGCGTCGTTCAATTCGCTGAAGAAGGTGATCTTGTCTTTGTCGTGCATCACCTCCATGCCGTAGAACATGCTCATCACCGCGGGCATCCCCGGCGGCAGGCACTTGGCCGTCAAATCGTATTCCGACGAACCGGCCACAAGAGATTTGCTGATCTCCTTCCACTTCGCCATGTACTCGGGCGTGAGCAAGGGTTCGTCAGGCCGTCTGCCGGTGGATCCATCCGCCAAAGGCGCCGATGCAGTGGGCCGTGCTCCAGCGGGCGGACCACCTCGAAAATTACCGAAGGGATTTACCGGGTAATAAACTCCAGAAAAATCAGGCGTGGTCTGCGCTAGCAGCGCCAGAGGAACCACCAGCGCAAAAGCGATGCTGGCAGCCCTCACTTGGCTTCTCACTTGGCTTTTCACTTGGCTTTCACTTGGCTTTTCACTTAGCCTCGCCCAGGCCCTCGGCGCACGCGAACTCTCGTAGCTCGTCGGTCCCCGTCCCCGGCTTCGCCTTGCGATAGGTTTTCACCGTCTCCCAAGGCTTGGTCAGCGCCTTGGGATCGGTAACCGTAATCTGATCCTCCAGCAATCCTGGCTCCTTCAGCCGAATGCGCTCATGCACCGTCATCGCGTCGCTGTGCGGCGTGAACCCTTCGATGAACGTGTTGTCACGCAACGCCACGGTATCCACCACTAGCGTGTCGCCTTCCCAATGCCCCGTCGAGTAACCAGCGTAGGTGGGATCGTCCAGCACTTTTTGCGAAGGCTTGCGCCCGTCCAGATAGACGCGCCGCAATGCGTCGTTCAGTTCGCTGAAGAAGGTGATCTTATCCTTGTTCTGCATCACCTCCATGCCATAAGCCATGGACATCATCCCGGGCATTCCAGGGGGCAGACACTTGGCCGTGAGATCGTATTCGGACGACCCGGCAATGCGCGTCTTGCTGATCGTTTCCCACTTCGCCATGTATTCAGGCGTGAGCGATGGCGCATCCGGCGCGCGGCCGCGCGATCCATCCGAGAGCGGCGCCGACGCCGTGGGACGCGGGGGCGGTCCCTTGGGTGTGGAAGCCGCCGCACTCGCAGCGCCGGCCGCCGGGCCGCCGGTAAATCGGCCGAACGGATTCACCGGATAATACACGCCCGAAAAATCAGGCGGCGCCTGAGCATACATCGCGCCCGTCAAGGATAGCGCTATCAAAAGGGCTTTCATGGCTTACTCCGTCGGCGGCGGCGCGTTGGCAAGGATGGTTCCGTCTTCCTTGGTCACGCGCGCAATCAACCCGGATGCCGTGTCGTCCTTGGCCGGGCTCAAGTCGATGGTAACGGTCTCGCCGGGCTGCAGGATCTTCGGCGTCCAACCGGCACGCGCCAGGATTCCGGGCGGCCGGCCCTCCGCCTTCCAATCCACTTTATTGCCCTTCCCGTCGTCCACGGTCACGATCACCCAGACATGTGGATTAGTCCACTTGAACTCTTTCACCACGCCCTTGATGGTGATCACTTTCGTCACATAGAACGCCGAGTTGCTGTGGTGAGCCTGCGCCAAAGGAGCCAAAAAAATGGCCGCCGCAGCCACCGTGCAACTTACGATCGGGGGTACCTTCATCGTTCGAACCTCCATAAAATCTCTCTCGGAAGCATATCAAAATCCATGATAATCTGACTTCAATTTGAAAGGATGGCCCAATGAACTTACCTCCTCTCGCTCTGGCGGCTTGGCGCATTGATTGGAGTTTTTGCCATCGGCGCTTTTGTATCCACAACTACGTGAACCTCAGAATCGGGCTGACACTGACCATCCAGCAAGCGATCGTCTATTTCGTCGCCTGGACCGCCACCGGCACCGTGATCGGCCTCATCTTCCAGGCACCGGCATCGCGCTGACCGCGTCTCCGCGCCTGACTACTTCTTTTTCTCCGCCGGCGGAGGCACATCCGAATTAAAAATGTCGGTGACCACTTTCCATTTGCCGTCCGATTGCTTCTTCCATATCTCCACCAGCTTGCCCGTGTCCGCCATCGGCTGGCCCTTGGGATTTTTCGGAGTGATCTGATAGACGCCCACCACATACGCCAGTTCGCCGGATCGCGCCGCGTCGGCCTTGGTAACCTGCCACGACACTGTCACGTCGGGACTCAGCATCGAAGCCCACACCGCGCGAATCGCTTGTTTACCAGTTGCGATCGGAGCGTTGGGAGGCAGCAAAGATGCGTCATCGGTGTAGTAGGCCAGTGTGCCGTCCAAGTCATTCGCGCCGGCCGTCTTCGACCATTGCGCGTCTTGTTCTTTCACCGCATTCTCATCCGCGGCGCGCGTATCGGGCTGCGCCTGCTGATTGCAGCCAGACAGCAGCACCATCAGGACCAGGCAACAGCACACAAGAGCTTTTGATCTAGTCAATCCAATCCTCCATAGGCTGTTTACGATAGCATACAGATTCATGCAAATCGCGGTTCAACGGCTGCTGCTCATGTTCGCGCTTCTCGCCACCTGCGCCCATGCGCAATGGCTGCACTATCCCACTCCAGGAACGCCTCGCACCCGGGACGGCAAGCCCAACCTCTCCGCTCCAGCCCCTCGGACCACCGACGGCAAGCCGGATCTATCGGGCGTCTGGCACGTTCACCCCACGTCGACCGAGGAAATGAAGCGAATCTTCGGAGACAATGTCGGCGCCGGCAACGTCCCCGGCATGGAAATCGACACCATTTCCAAGTACGCGCTCAACATCCTCCTGGACTTCAAGCCCGAAGACGCACCCATGCGGCCCGCAGCCGCCGAAATTTTCCGTCGACGTGCTACGGGCGGTGAGGTGCAGCCCTTCTGTCTGCCTCTCGGCATCCCCTTCGCTGGTATCGTCTCCGAAGGGACCAAGATCGTTCAGTCACCCAAGTTGACGGTCGTCCTATACGAATCCGACGGCACACACCGGCAAATCTACACGGACGGCCGAGGACTTCCCAAGGAAGTGGTACAGCCGGCTTGGCTGGGATACTCGGCTGGCAAATGGGAGCGCGATACGCTGGTGGTGGAATCCGCCGGCTTCAACGACAGAACCTGGCTGGATGCATCCGGTCATCCTCACAGCGAGGCGCTGCACATCGTGGAACGCTACCACCGCCGGGATTTCGGGCACATTGACGTGGAAATGACCTTCGACGATCCTGAGATGTACACCGAGCCTTTTGGCATCAAGTACACTTATGAGCTTCTCGCCGACGCCGATATTTTCGAAAACTTCTGTAACGAAAACGAAAAAGATCGCGTTCATTCCGAAAAAAGGTAGGGACGCCAAAATCAAGAATCAGGAGGCAATATGGAAGCCATCATTTCAGATCTCGTGAACCGCTTCGAAAAAGGAGCGCTTACGCGCCGGGGCTTGATCCAGGGCCTGGCGATGCTGACCGCGGCCGGCGGCGCCACATCCGCCGCGCAAGCTCAGGGCGTTGGGCAAGCTCAGGACGCCGGGCTGAAAGGAGTGAAGATCGACCACATCAGCATTCAGGTCAGCGATCTGCCGCGCGCCCTCGCCTTTTACGAAAAGATATTTGGCCTAACCGTGATGAGCGAGGACAAACCCAACGAAATCTCACGCCTGGGCGCGGGGAAAATCATCGTCTCGCTGCACCACAAGAGTCCAACCGCCATCGTGGATCACTTTGCCATCGGAGTGGAGAACTTCAACAAGGAACGGGTGACGGCGCAGCTCAAGGCGCTTGGCGTTACGCCTTCGGAAAACTTGGACGCGGGATTTCACATCCAGGATCCGGAAGGCATGAACGTTCAGATTGTCGGAGCTTGACGCCGGCGGCCCACCGAATCTTAGAATATCCGGCGGCTCAAACGCGCGACGGAAAACTTGGCGGTTTCGGCCACTGCCATCACGGCCATCACGCCGGCTTGCACCGGATCGCTCACCACCAGGTCTGAGGCGTCCGGCACGCTGCCGGCCATGTTCAGGCTGATCACAAGCAATCCTTGCGCGCGCACTTCGCGCACGGCCTTTTCAATGTCGCCGCCCATGAGAGAGCCGGCCAACACCAAAGCACGGGCGCGCGATAATCGACCCACCGCGCGAACGGCGTCGGCCAGCGGCTGCTCGCCCACCAGCGGGATGGTATCCACCGAGATATGCTCGCCACGAATGTTGTGCCGGTCCGCCTCAGAGATAGCGCCGATCGCCACTTGCCCCACTTGCGCGCCGCCCCCGACGATGATGATCCGCTTTCCGTATACCTTCTGGAGCGTCTTCACCACATCCACCTGCCGGACAATCGGGAGCTTGGCCAGGTCGGCCTGCAACGTCTCCGGCGCCTCCGGAAGATTGATCTCGAAATAAATGCGTGACTCGGGCTGCTCCTCAATGATGGATACGGACCCGATATCTCCCCTGTGCTGCGCGATTACGCCCGTGAGTTCGTGGAGCACTCCGGGGCCCGATCGCGCCACCACTACGATTCCAATAGGTTCGCTCATTTCGCTATTTCGTATTTTTTCAGCAGATCGTCCCAGTGGCCTTGTGCCTTGAGCAGCATTTCGCAAACTTCGCGGACTGCTCCCTGGCCACCCGCGCTCTGGGTAACATGCTGGACGCATCGCTTCACTTCGGGGCGCGCGTTGGCCGGCGCGATGCCGAGGCCGACGCGATTCATCACCACCACGTCGGTGAGATCGTCGCCGATATAAGCCACCTGCGACGCGGGGATCCCGGAATGCTTGAGGATCTCCTCCACGATGGGAATCTTTTCGATGTGGCCCTGATAGACGTACGTCATGTTGCACTGTTTGGCGCGGACCTCGGTGGCGGGCGAGATACGGCCGCTGATCACGCCAGTCACGAACCCCTTCCAGGAAAGCCACTGCAGCGCGATGCCGTCCTGCGTGTCGAAGCCTTTGGTCTCGACGATGCCGCCTGCGTGATCGGGCACGCCGAACACTTTTCCGTCGGTGAGGACGCCGTCGACGTCCATCAGAAGCATGCGAATGTTAGCTGCCACTTCGTTGACCGCGGACATGTTCTTCATGGTAACCCACGGTCCGCGCAGTTTCTGGGTCTGAGCTTATGGATTCGGCGCGGATCTGGGAACGTGCAGCGACATCAGAACGATGGTGCCGTCGATGGCGCTGAA
>JBEKLB010000285.1:0-8854 GCA_050010415.1 Bryobacteraceae bacterium
CCAGCCGGAGCTATCCGGTAACGTCGAATCCGCCCGTAAGCACTGCGCCGCAAGCGGTTGCTCCGACGCCCGTTCTGGCGACTCCCGTTAACGATCAGACGTCAACCTCGGCCCCGCTTCCATCGGCCGTAATCTCCGTGCCGGAGCCAGCTACGCAATCGAAGCCGGCTCAAAAGTCGTCTGCCGTGGATGCGAAAGCGCAACAGCCTTCCGCCAGCGTGTCGGAGCCGAGCGTTCCAGTGTCCATCGTTCCGGTGTCAATCGTTCCGCTTGCAGAGAGCGCGCCAGAACCGACCGTCGCTGCGGCGGCAGTGACGACGGCAATACCAGCGCCAGCGCCGTTGTCCACGGGTCACGAAGCGACGGATCGAGCACAGGAGACTTCCGGCACCTCCGCGCCTCAACACGAGGCGATCGCTCTAGCCAGCGCGCCGAAAGCCCCACTTGTGCCGCAGGCCGAGAATTTCGCTTTCGCTGTCCGCATGGCCGCCCCGGAAAATTCTTCGGATAACTCATCACTAACTCAACAGTTCCAGATACCGGTTACCACCAACGGGACTCCGGTTACACAGACCAAAGGCTCAGTTACACCGTCCGAAGCTTCGGCTTCCCAGCCGGCAGCATCGCCAGAGAGCCCAACTCCCGACGCTCCGCAACGGGAAGCCCAGTCTTCGGCTCCTGAAACGCAGCAGCCCAATGCCGCCGCGCGCAATCCATTCGAGTTACAGGGAGCGCAGCAGACACAAGCAGTAACTCCGCACTGGAATGATGCTGCCGTTTTACAATCTCCCGAGAATGGTTCCCAAATGGCGACCGGGGAGCCTGCGGAAGCTGCCCAGCCGAGCCTGCCCCTCGCCGCGCAGGAAGCGCACTTACTCTCGCCGGAGCTGCCGAGGACCTCAGCCGGTTCAGAAATCCTGCTGCATCTCACTGGCAACGACCAGACGTCCGCTGCTATCCGGGTAGCCGATCGCGCGGGGACGGTGAACGTGTCGGTACACGCGTCCGATCCCGTTTTGCGCGAGTCGCTGCGCTCCAATCTCGGAGAGCTGTCCACGCAATTGAACGATCAGGGTTGGAAGGCGGACGTCCTGAAATCGGCCGCCGTGGCCGCGCATTCCGAAGGCCAGCAGGACTCGCACGCGGGCGGCCAACGGGGCTCCGGACAACAGCAATCTTCAGGCGGCGAGCGACAGCCGCAGCGAGATCGTCGCGCGAGCGGCGGCCAATGGCAGCAGGAGTTGGAACAGCACATCACGGGCGGCGACGCCCATCCAGGAGGAGACGGGTAATGCAGTTATTCGGCCCAACCGAGGTAAGACACGCGGCGCTGGCGCAAGCCCAGGCGCAGGCTCAAGCCACCACCGGCACGGGGAACAGCACGGCGAGCTCGAGCTCGGCAAGCTCGCTCAATTCTCTCACCAGCGAGAGCACGTTCCTGCAGTTACTCGTGGCGCAGATTCAGAACCAGGACCCGCTGAACCCAACCGACAGTATCCAGTTTGTGGGTCAGCTGGTGCAGTACAGCGAGTTAGAGCAACTCATGGGAATCAACCAGGGTGTTCAGACCCTGACCGACGACACTTCGTCGACGTCCAACGCCAACAGCCAGGCCACGCCGGCGAACAAGATTTCATCCAGGTAGCGGAACGCAATCAATTCACACTTACAAAAGGAGCAGTTAGATGTCATCATTTTCCATCGCACTGAGCGGGCTTAAAGCGGATTCGGACGCGCTTGACGTCGTCGGTAACAACTTGGCCAACCTCAACACCACCGGCTATAAGGACAGCACCGTGTCCTTTTACGACTTATTGCAGGAGTCGGTGGCCGGCGGTTCCACGCAAATTGGCGGCGGTGTCTCCGCGCCTCAGACCGAGCGGGTATTTACCCAAGGATCCATTCAGTCTACGGGCGGAAACTACGACGCCGCGATACAAGGCAACGGATTCTTCGTGGTGCAAGACCCGTCTGGCAATACCTTGTACACTCGCGCCGGAAATTTCCAGCTCAACGCCAATGGCGAACTGGTGACGGCCACCGGTCAAGTGGTGCAAGGCTGGAACACGCAGGACGGCGTTCTGAACACCAGTGGTGCGATCTCCGACATTACCATTCCCTCCAATGCGCTGCAGACCCCCAGCGCGACTCAGAACATGTCGCTGAGCCTGAACTTGAATGCCGCAGGAGTAGTGGGTGAGGCTAGCGGAAGTTTCTCGGCGCCGATTCAGGTGGTTGACTCCCTGGGCGTCACACACGATCTGACCATCAACTTCACAGAGGCGTCTCCGGGAAATTGGGGCTACGTAATAGATATACCAGGCCAGGATCTTACGTCTGGAACAGCGGGCACTCCCAGCCAAGTGGCTAGCGGCACTCTAGCGTTCGACGCCAACGGCAACTTGACTTCTCCGACCGCTCCCGCACAAGTACCCATCACGATCAGCGGCTTGACGGACGGCGCGAACGACATGAACATCAACTGGAATCTTGCCACCGAGAACGGGACCGGAACTCCGGTGATTACGCAGTATGCCGCCACATCAGCCGAGTCCGCCAGCACGCAGGACGGAGTGCCCGCTTCCCAGGTGACGCAGGTTTCCATCGCCAACGGTGGCGCAATCACGGCGCAGTTCTCCGACGGAAATCAGGTAGTGGTTGGGCAGCTTGCCTTGGCTGGAATCAGCAATCCGGATTCACTCATTGCAGTCGGCCAGAATAACTACGAAGTGGGGGCCGATACGGCCACTCCGGTGGTTGGTGTTCCAGACACCGGCACGCTGGGAACGGTGGAAGGCGGTGCGCTCGAAGACTCCACGGTAGACATCGCGACCGAGTTTACCAACCTCATCGTGTATCAAAACTCGTATGAGGCCAACTCCAAGGTGATCTCTACCCTGGATCAGATGACGCAAAATCTCCTCAACCTGCAGCAATAACGATGAATGCCTCCGACGTTTTAAAGCGCTTCGGGGAGTTGCCTTTCGTCGTGGAACTCGAGTTGGGGACGCTCTCCATGAGCATCGGAGAGATCTTCCAGTTGCAAGAGGGATCGGTGCTGCGAACGGATCATCCCGCCGGAGCGCCTTTCCCGCTGTTTGCCAGCAACGTCAAGCTGGCGGAAGCCGAGGTGATCGTGATCGACAATACGGTCTCCGTTCGAGTCCAGAAGATGCTACAGAAAAGCAGCACCGGCGGGGGAAATGCAACTGACTGAGCAGATCGGCATGGTGCTGCTGGTCTTCGCATTCTTGGGTGGCCTGTTGTGGCTGGCGAAGAGGCGCGGATTGGCGGCCTTCAGCGTCGGTGCGCGAAGAGCCGGGAACGGGCGGCGCATGGAAGTATTGGAGCGCGTTCCGCTGACGCCGCAGCACGCGTTGCACCTGGTGCGCGTAGCGGACCGTACGGTGTTGATCGCAACCGCTCCGTCCTCGTGTACCCTGCTCGATGCACCGGTCGCCTTAGAACCGTCTCCTTCTTCATCTATCTCACGCGATTTACTCCGATCCAGCTAATGATCAAGTTCCGTTCCATCTTCCTGTTCCTGTTCTTCGCGATGGCCGCCTGGGCTGCGCCCGCTTCCGACTCGGCCATTCCTGTTTTCGGTGGCGCCAATCCCAAGGGCGGGCTCACGCTGAGCACTCCCACACAGATCATCATTTTATTGACTCTGCTGACGCTGTTGCCGGCGGTGGTGATGTCGGTGAGTCCGTTTCTTCGGATCGTCATCGTGCTGCATTTTTTGCGGCAGGCGCTGGGAACACAGTCCGCCCCCTCCAATCAGGTGCTGGTTGGATTATCGATGTTCCTGGCGTTCCTGGTCATGCAGCCGGTGGTGATGGACATTTATCACCGGGGTTGGGAGCCGGTGGAGAGCGGGCAAGTCTCCTGGGAGCAGGGCTTCGATGAGGGCGCCAAGCCGCTGAAAACTTTCCTGCTGAAATTCGCGCGCGAGAAGGACATCCAAACCTGCGTGGAGATGACTAAGTCGGCTCCGCCGCGCAATTCGGCCGATCTCGATCTTAAGGTTCTGATCCCGGCCTATATTCTTTCCGAGCTGAAGGCCGGCTTCCAAATCGGCGCGGTGCTGTATCTGCCGTTCCTGATTATCGATCTCGCCGTAGCTTCCATCACTCTCTCGGTGGGCATGGTGCAATTGCCCCCGGTGATGATCTCGGCGCCGTTCAAAATTCTTCTGTTCGTTCTGGTGGACGGATGGAATCTGGTGATCGGCTCGCTTCTAAAGACATTTTATTGAGGATTCATGACTCCTGATACAGCGGTTCATATTATCAGTCAAGCGCTCTGGACTACGGTGCTGGTGTGCGCGCCGCTGCTGGCCATCGGCTTCGCGGTGGGCATCGTCGTCAACATTATTCAGATCGCGACGTCCATGCAGGACTCCGCCTTTAGCACCATTCCGCGACTGGCGGCGTTCCTCTTCGGCTTTCTGCTTCTGATGCCGTGGATGTTCAAACAGCTTTCCGCGTACTCGATTGGAGTGTTCGGCGATTTGTCGCGCTATGCCCGCTAGGCTTTATGCATAACCCAGCCATCCCGACCTCCGTGTTGTACGGGTTTCTCCTGGTGCTGGCCCGTATTTCCGGAGTCTTCGTGTTTCTGCCGTTGCCTGGCCTGCAATCGGGACCCAGCGCGGCGAAAATCACGCTGGCAATGATTCTGACCTTCGGAATGTATTCGCGCTGGCCGGTGCTCAACCCCATCCCGGAAAGCATGATGCAGATAGCGGGTTGGATGGTCGCCGAAGCCGCCGTCGGCCTGGCCACTGGCCTGGCTGTCGCCTTCCTGATCGAAGCCGTGACGTTTGCCGCGCAGGCCATCAGTACGCAGGCCGGGTTCGCTTATGCCTCGACGATCGATCCCAACACGGAGGCCGACTCCACCGTGCTTATTCTCCTGGCCCAGTTGACCGCCGGGATGCTGTTCTTCGCCATGGGATTCGACCGCGTGCTGCTGACCATTCTGGCGCGCAGTCTGGAAACACATCCGCCCGGGGCATTTGTCGCGTCGCGGGCCAGCATCGAAGGGTTGGTGATGCTCGGCTCCAGCATCTTTTCCACCGGCGTACATCTGGCGCTCCCACTGATGACGCTGCTGTTCCTGATCGACCTTTCGATTGGCCTTCTGGGGCATCTCAATTCTCAATTGCAGCTCATTGCTCTGGCTTTTCCCGCGAAGATGCTCACGGCGCTAGCGGCGTTAAGCTTCTTGGTTTTGCTGATTCCCAAGCTTTACCAGCAGCTCGGCACGGCGGCCTTCACCGCGCTGGGACGTGTGTTGGGGCTTTGATTCGATAACACGCAAATGAATCCTTCAGGCGAAAAGACAGAAAAGGCAACCCCGCGGCGGCTGATCAAAGCGCGCCGGGAGGGCCAGTTTGCCTCTTCGCACGATTTCGTCAGCGGCTTGCAATTCACCGTCTTCGTGCTGTTGATCGCGCAGACCGGGCCGTCGCTGCTGTCATCGTTGAAGGAAGTAACCAGGGGCCTGTTCATGGAGGCCTTTCGGGGCGACCTGGGCCCCGCCACGCTGATCGGAATTCTGCACGAAGCGCTCTCGCGCGGGCTCTCTCCATTGCTCTATGCCAGCGGAATTTTGATCCTTACCGCGCTTGCGTTTCAACTCAGTTCCACCGGCTTTTCGTTTAGTCTGACGCGCATGCTTCCGAAGCCTTCGAATTTCGACGTTTTCCAGAAGCTTCAGTCTCTGCCGCAGAAGGGATTGGTTTCCTCCATTCAGGCGGTCGCGCTGGTGGCCGTTTTTGGCGCCACTATTTACTGGATCGTCACCAAGAGCGGCGAACGTCTGCTCATGATCCCGCTCTCCAGTTTTCAAGTGGGATTGGAGACCCTGCGGTCCTTGATCATGGATTTGTTGTGGAAAGCCGCGGCCCTTTTTCTGCTGTTCGGCTTCGTCGACTTCTTCCGCCAAAAACGCAAGTTCTCGAAACAAATGCGCATGAGCAAACAGGATATTCGCGACGAGGCCAAGGAAAACGAAGGCAATCCGCAGACCAAAATGCGCATCCGGCGCTTGCAGCGCGACGTTCGCCGCCGCCGCATGATGGACGAAGTGAAGACGGCCACCGCGGTGGTGGTCAATCCAACGCATTACGCGGTCGCCATCCGTTATCACCACGACACCATGGCGGCCCCGCTGGTGGTAGCGAAAGGCAAGAATTATTTGGCGCTGCGCATCCGTGCGCGGGCGCTCGAGTTCGGTGTGCCGCTCATTGAGAATCCGCCCTTGGCACAGGCATTGTATAAATCCGTCGAAGTTGGACAGCATATCCCGCCCCATCTGTATCGCGCCGTGGCCGAAATTCTGGCCTACATTTATCGCTTGATGGGCGCCAGAGCAGTTTCATGAGACTAAGGAGGTCACCATCATGATTCACCTGCAAAACATGTTTTCTGAAACCAACACTTCCACAGCCGGGCAAAGTGGCCGCACGCCATCGAGCCAGGCTTCCTTGAGCCAGTCGTCGCTCGCGAGCTTCCACGGCGCGTTGTCCGACGCGGTATCGTCAACCCTGGAAAAGTTCGGTATCCATCCACGCGACGTCGAAATCTCCATTACTCGCGCCAGCGCGGCTTCCACGATGCCGGCTTCGGAAAGTCCCACCACCGGAGACCGAACGGCTCCGCCTACGCCCGGCACGCCTGCGCCGAGCTCATCGTCCGACAGCAGTTCTTCGTCCGGCAGCAGTTCCTCGTCTGCCGGCAGCACCGGAACTCTGGAAGCCCTGTTTAACAGTCCTTATACCCAGCCGGTGCAGACGCCGGCCAAGTCCTCAACCGAATCGACGTCTGCGCCCTTGGATGCGCAGCAAGCTTTCGACAACGCTTATTGGGCTCAGCAGCCGGCAGCCGTTCAGCCGCTCAGAACCATGCAAAATCCGGAACAACGCGCGGCACTGGCCACTCAGTTGGCCGGCGAAGGTTATTCCATCGACGTTCCCATCATGGTGTGGGGCTGGGATCCGTCTATCGTCACCAGCATGCGCCAGGCTGACGGATATACGTGGGTGCCATCCGCATTGCAGAATCCGGTGGAAACTGCTCCCGGGCTTCCCGGCATGGGAACGGACGCTGCCTACAATCCGAACAGCGCCCCGGCCGGCTCCATCGCGGTCTGACATGCACGGTAAGTTCACGCTGTTATTTGTGGGGGCTGTGCTCAGCGCTCAGCCTCCCGCTGACTTTGAGGCAACGGTGAAGGCGGCGATGGCCCCCTCGATCGCGCGACAGCGCGCCGCCGTTCAGAAGCAGGTATCGGCAATCGTTCCTGCCGGAGCGGCTCCGTCAGCTTCCGCCCGCTCCTCGTTTTTCACTGTTCCATTTCCCCCGGCGGAAGGAGCCGCCTTCGATTGCGATCCCTTGCCGGCAGAGCAACTGGATCCGTTAATCGAAGAAGCGGCCCAGAAGACGGGCGTAGAGGCGCAATTGGTTCGGGCGGTGATCGATAAGGAATCCGCTGGACGGCCCTGCGCGCTTTCGGCCAAGGGTGCCGAGGGTTTGATGCAACTCATGCCCGCAACCGCGGAAGAATTCAATGTCGACGATCCCTTCGATCCCAAGCAGAATGTGGACGCGGGAGCCAAGCTGCTCAAGTCGCTGCTCGAGCGCTACAAGAACGATCCGGCCCTGGCTCTGGGCGCCTACAACGCTGGACCTGACCGCGTGGACCAGGCCGGAGGCGTCCCGCGCATCCCGGAGACCGCGGACTACGTGACCGCCATCCTGGAAAAGCTGGGGCTGAAGAAAGCAACCGGCTCAAGCGCCGATGCTCCCTCGAATCCGATTTCCCTCGAGGACTTCTAATTTCCGCCGCCTCCTGACCTAGTAACTCGCGAAGCGTCCGGCCCGTCCTTGGCTCACGGAAGCGGTGCAAAATAGAAATTGCACCGGCAAGTGAAACGGGAGATCGATCTGATGCGAATTCGACCGAGGAAGCAGACATCGCGCGCTCTTGGGATCTGCGCCGCATTTGCTCCCTGGGGATGGGGCGTGAGCCGATTTGGATGGGGGGAGCACCCCGTGTTTATCAACAATGCGGTCTGGAACCGCAACTGGGTGAATCGTGCGACTTACGTTCACCCCTACGCAATCCAACGCTATTCAGGTCCGCGACCCGCCGAACAGCATGAATTGCATGTACCTTCGGAACGCGAGCGCCAGGCTGCGCGGACGGGCCGTGAGCGCGTGGAAGATCACCGGCGATAGCCCCGAACTTTCGCGCACGGGAATCTGTCGCAAGAAATCTCACAACTGCTATTCGATCCGATAAGACCTGCGGAGGAGATCCATGGGCGTAGTCGATCCCGACGCCGCACACAATCCAGACGTCGCTGAGGCGGTCGTCCAGCGGACCGCTATCGCACACCTGGTTCAAAGTGGAGCGCAACGATGTTCGCCATAATCGGAATCGTTTTGGTCTTCGGGGCCGTGGTGGGCGGTTACCTCATGGAGCACGGCAACCTGAAGGTCCTGATGCAGCCGGCCGAACTGCTGATCATTGGAGGGGCCGGACTCGGCACGCTGTTGACGGGCAATCCTCCCGCTGTTTTGAAAGCCCTTCTGGGCGGCCTGGGGGCCGTGTTCGGCAGCTCCAAATACGACAAGGGATTTTACCAGGCCACTCTCAAGCAGATGTACGAAGTGATGCAGAAAGCGCGCAAGAAAGGTCTTACGGAGCTAGAGGCGGATGTGGAAAAGCCAGACCAAAGCGAGCTGTTCAAAACCTGGGACCATCACCTGCGCGATTTCGTCTGCGATACGTTGCGCATGGCGATGACCGGCGGTCCCACGCCGTTCGAGCTGGACCAGGTGAT
>JBEKLB010000286.1:0-8846 GCA_050010415.1 Bryobacteraceae bacterium
CGTTGGCTCCGGCGCGCCACACCCGCCCGTAAGGCTCCAGGCCTCCGAAGATTTTGCGCCCTCGCATGGACGGAGCGGAATAGTTGACGCGAATCACCTTTCCCGCAATGGTCACGGATGTTTCGGCGGGAGGGCTCTGTTGCGCCATGAGGACCGCCGCAAACAATACCGTGATTCCAAATCGAAATGCTTTTACCACTCGCGTCACCTCCAGGCGTGCTCCGAAACAAGCATAATAGAAAATCCATGGCCACCGGATTGAAGGGCAAGATTGCGATCGTAACGGGTGCAAACCGCGGCATCGGACGCGCCATCGCGGCACGCTTAAGCGCCGAGGGCGCACACATCGTGCTGTGTGCCCGGGATGCGAATTTGTTGGCGCAGGCCGCAAAGGAAATCGAGCACGCGACACCGCTCTCAGTAGATCTGCGCGAGGGGGATGCCGCCAAACGAGTCGTAGATTTTGCCCTCAAGACTTACGGGCGGATCGACATCCTGGTCAACAACGCCGGCGCCACCAAGCGTGGAGATTTTCTGGAGCTGACCGATGAAGACTGGGCCGATGGCTTCGCGCTGAAATTCTTCGGAGCCATGCGGCTGACGCGGGCGGCATGGCCGCATTTGAAAACGCAGGCGGGGTCGGTGTTGAACATTTCGGGCGTGGGCGGCAGAATGCCCGGACCGCTGTTCACCATCGGCGGCTCGGTGAACGCGGCGCTACTTTCGTTCACCAAAGCCATGGCCGACATTGGGATTCGCGACGGCGTGCAGGTGAACGCCGTCAATCCTGGCAGCGTCCGCACCGAGCGCTACCGGCGAATGCTGGAAGCAACCGCGAAGGCACAAGGGACGGACGTGGAAACGGCGGAGCGCAAAATGATCGAAAGCGCCCGGACCACGCGAGTCGGAGAACCGGAAGATATTGCGTCGCTCGTGGCGTTCGTGGTCGGCCCCGAAGGGCGCTTCCTGCAAGGCTCGCTGATCGATATGGACGGCGGCGCCACAAAAGTGATTTAGCTATTTCGACCGGGTCAGGCTCTTGTAAGCGGCCTCGACGAACATATCGGCCGTCCAGAACGCGCCCGGCGTGTTGTAGCGAGGATCGTAATCAAGCGTCGGGCGCGAGGCTTTGATCTGCTCCAGCGTCATGCCCTTCTTGATCATGGCGCGAAGGCGGTCGCGCACGATGGTCACCATGTCGCGATACTCCAGCAGATCGAACTCGTCGCACAGCCGGCCGTGGCCGGGAATGATGTAGGTGCCGCCTTCTTCGTGGTGCGCGGGAATCGCGAGATCGAGAATGTGGTTCAGCCCATCGATTTCACCCTGCAGACTGCCGCCGTTCTTCAGATCGATGATTGGGAAGCCATTGGTGACGAAGATATCGCCGGTGCTGACGACATCCGAGCGGCGGAAGAACGCGATGGTGTCGCCATCGGTATGCGCGGCCGGCGGATGGAACATCTGTACCGCTTCGCCGTTGAAGTACACCTCTTTCTCGACGCCCAGGTACGAGTCGGTGGGCCAGGCGCTCTCAGGATAGGGCTTGCCGCCGTTAGCCGGAACGCTCATTCGGTCAAAAACATTTTGATGCGCAATGATTTGGACGCTCAGCGCCGCGGTCTCGCCTGGTGTGTTGATCAGCGTCACTTCACGCGCCGAACCTCCACCGGTCTTTGCGAGCGTCTCATTCCCGCCCACGTGGTCCGGATGTACGTGCGTGTTGATGATATAACGGATGGGTTTGTCGGACAGCGTGCGAACCGCCGCGATCACCTTGTCGGAGAATTGCGCCAAGCCGCTGTCCACCAGCAGAACACCTTGGCTGCCCACTTGCACCGTAATGTTGCCGCCCGCGCCCACCAGCATATAGACATTGCCCTGCACAGGCAGAATGTGCAGTTCGGCATCCTGAGGTTTCGCCTGGCTTTGCGGAACGGCAGGCGCCGGCTCAATCGTGGCCGTACCAAGCACCTTGCGGTACTCGGGATACATGGTGGCTTCGCCGCCCATCACCGCGGCATGCGGCAAGTGGGCCTTATCGGCGTATTCGAAAAAGAACGGGTTCTGGCCCGGCAGGTAGTTCGGCACGTCGCCCTTGGGCCGGGTCAAGATCTCCTCCACCGATTCGCAGGGCCAGAGCCATCCGCCGAGTTCCTTCTCGTCGAGAAGAAAATCATCGGTCCGAATCAGCGGTTCGGTCAGATAAACCGGATCGCTCAGGATGGTGACATGCGTCATGATATTTCCGTGTCGCAGGAAATGCTCAGTCATGGTGGACTGGTCGCTCTCCGGAAAGCCATTGCGTCGCACCCAGCCCTGCTTGATGTGCGTGGTGTAAACGGTCAGGATGTCGCCTTCCCACTTGCCGGTCGAAAATCCCATAAACGTGTGAGCGGCATAATCGGGCGGGTGCGGACGGCCATCCATCCAGATGGTGCGCGTCTGTTCGTAGGTGCTGATGTAGTTCTTGATCGCGATCACTTGCTGCGTGAACGGATCCTTCTCCTCCCAGATCCTCAGATGCAGGGGCCCATGATAAATGTACGGCGAAACGTGGACGCGGCACTGATGCTCCGGCAGGGTCAGCCGCGATGCGTTCCAGCTCTCGGCGAAGGCTCGCGCGGAAGAGTTGATGGGAAGCCCGGCAAAATTTCCCAGATCGGGGCCGGGAATGCGCTCGTCGTAATCCTCGTGATGCAACGGGCTCCACTCGCCTGAAAGCTCGTCCTGTGCGTATATCGGAGCAAGCGTAGAAGCGAGCAGCAACGCGGCGCCCGCCATTTTCATGAACGTTAAATTCCTCATAACAGCTTCCTTCGGAGCATATAACAATCTGCATGCAAGCGGGTGCGCTAGGGCTGTGAATCAGAAGAGATCGAGCTGCTTGGCTTGAGGACGGCGATCGTGGAATACGGTTCGGCCGCCCAACTGTCGTGAGATCGCATGCTCGTGACGGATGATCGCGTCGAAGTTGGCCTCAGGCTGATGGCGCTCTTCAACCGCGCGGACGAACTGGTCCAGGCGGCGCATGCCATCCAGCTTTTCGCGATCTCCCGCCTGGGCGGAATCGAGAGCCCTTCGCAATACGGAGAGCGACGCGTCATAAGTCTTCAACGGAACCGGAAACGGATGGCCGTCCTTTCCGCCGTGGGCGAACGAGAAACGCGCGGGATCGGAAAATCTCACTGGCGCTCCATGCACCACCTCGGCAATCAGTGCCAGCGATTGCAAGGTGCGCGGCCCGAGCTTTTCCAACAGTAATAACGAAGCGAAATCGCGCAGGTCGCGCTGGTACGCGACGGCCATAACCGCGCCTAGCCGCTTCAGATCGACATCCTCCGCGCGCACGTCATGATGCGCAGGCAGCGCTAAACACAAATCTCGCACTATGCTTTCAGGCTCCTGGTGGCTGATCTCGATCAAGGCCTTCTGGGCCGCGCCGGCGCCCGCATCTACCAGGTTCATGATCTCTCCCTGGTGAGCGCCTGCGATGGCCGTGTGCGGTTCACATGTGAAATCGCGCACGGTAGCCGAATGCCAATGATAGCGTCGCGCCAATCCGGCCTGATCGTTCAAACCCTGCTGGATGACGGCCCACTCGCCGCCCGCCGTCAGTACAAATGCGTGCAGATAAATCTGGAAGCCATCGGCGATGGCATTATTGTCGATTCGCGCCGTCAATCGGCTAGTGCGAGCCAAAGCCTCGCCGTCCAGTCCGGTCTTCTCGGCAACGGCCCGCAGTTCATCCGGCGTTTTGCGTGAATGCTTGCCACGCCCGCCGCAAATATAGATGCCGAGTTCGTGCGCTCGTGGATTGAGTCCGCCCTTCAGCGCTCCGATGACAGAGGTGGTAATGCCGGACGAGTGCCAATCCATGCCCATCACGGAACCGAGGGCTTGAAACCAGAAAGGATCGCTCAGGCGCGCCAGCAATTCGGAGGGTCCATAGTGCAGCAGAACGCTCTCGCTAATGGCCGTGCCCAGCAGCGTCATGCGATCGGCGAGCCAAGCCGGAACGCGGCCGCCATGCAGGGGAAGATCGGCGTGGCCGGAGCGTCGCATCTACAACCATTGTCCGACAGGAGCGGATTTAAATCCGCCACGGAAAATGTCGGCGGCCAAATGGCCAACCCCAGCGAGCGGTAGCGAGCCTGAGCCAATCCCGCGAGCGACCGCGAGCCTCGGCCTACTTCACCGGCAGCGACGACTCCCGCCCCGCCGGTAAATGCTGATCCGTCGCATTCAGCATGATCGCCGCCATCGCGTAATCGCCGATGATGGTCGCAAGTTCCAAAGTTCCCTGCTTGCCGAACATCTCAACCGCCCTGGCATAAACGTCGGAGTCAATCCTGTGCTGGTGGAACGAATCGCGCGCGAAAGTGATGAGCAGCGTGTCGCGGTCGGAAAGACGAAGGACATCCCGGTTGTACTTGATGGTGTCAATCACGGCATCCGGCACCTTGGCATTGCGCGCCGCCATTTCGTGACCGCTCCATTCGTACTGCTGATCAAATTCTCTGGCCGCCACCAGAATGGCCACTTCAAAGTCGCGAGGCTTCAGCACGCCATGGAAGCGCAGATATTGATTCAGCATCTGGATCGATTCCGCTACCTTCGGGCTGTACAGCGAAATGGCCGCTGGTCCGGTCGCCCCGACGGTCTTGCCTTCGCCGCCGGCCAGCATGTCGTAGATGCGTTTGCCGTCTGCATCCAAGTCTTCGCGCTTCACCACCGGAAGGCGTGATAGCGACTGCGGGTCGACATCGGGGGGCAGCGCGGCCGATGCCGTTGACCCGGTCCCGCCTGTTTGTGCGTCCCCGCTTGCCGCCAAACCGATGGCGATCGCCACCCATATGATTACTTGCATCGCTCCGCACCTCCAGGCGGTAGGATATCAAGACTGTTCTCGACTTTGCAGTACAATGGCTTTTGCTTTTTGCGCCACGCGCACGATTCGGGAGTAACTTGGCCATAATCACGAACGCCAACTCTGCATGCAGGTAGTGACTCGATCGTTGTTGTTGCCCCTCGCCGCGCTGCTCAGCGTTTGCGCGTTCGGCCAGGGCGTGGTGGGTGAGTTCATCCCCGATGTTGGAATGGATCTGTCCGGCAATTGGAATCCTCTGCTTCAGGAGGATTTCCTGGAACGCATTCCCGGGCCTGAGCTGGTGAATTATTCCGGTCTTCCTATCACTGAAGGCTCCCGGCTGTGGGGAGAAAGCTGGAATTCCTCCCGGCTCACCATGCCGGAGCATCAGTGCCAGGTGCACGTCGCACCCTACATTTATCGGGGGCCGCTGCAATTGCGGATCTGGGACGAGAAAGATCCCCAATCGCAGAAGATCATCGCCATCAAGAACTACATCAGCACCTACGAACAGACCCGAACCATTTGGATGGATGGCCGTCCGCATCCTCCACCCTGGGCCGCGCATACCTGGATGGGCTTCTCCACTGGCAAATGGGAAGGCAACATTCTGACGGTTTACACCACGCACATCAAGCAGGGCTGGGTGCGGCGCAATGGCCTGCCGGAGAGCGACCAGGCAACGCTGGTGGAGCACTTCATCCGTCACGGCGATCATCTCACGCATGTCAGCATCGTCACCGATCCGGTGTATCTCAGCGAACCTCTGGTGAAGTCCGAGGACTACCTCTTTAACCTCAATGTCGGGGGAAACTGGCTGTACCCCTGTGAGGAGGTGGAAGAAGTGGAAGGGCGCCCCAGAGGCGCGGTGCCGAATTATTTACCCGGCCAGAATCCCTTCATCACCGAGTACGCAAACATGTACCACTTACCGTTGATGGCGACTTTGGGTGGACCCGAAACGATGTACCCGGAGTTCGAGAAGGTGGTGAAGAATCCGCCTCCCGTTCCCACCGATCCGTTCCAGCGGGATGAGATCGTACCCAGGCCGGTGAAGAACGAAGCGCAAAATCCCGCGCCGACGGACGGCGAGGTTCACGTTCTTCCAGTGCAGGGCGACCTGTACATGCTGGTGGGCGCGGGCGGCAACATCGCGGTACAAGTGGGCGAAATGGGCGTGCTGATCGTGGACACGGGTCTGGCAACCACTGCCGATAAAGTGATCGACGCCATTCATAAACTGGCCCCCGGTAAAGGGCTGCAATACATCATCAACACGCACGTCCATCCCGATCATACGGGTGGCAACGAAAAGCTGCGCGCGGCGGGCGTCACCATAACGGGCGCCAACGTTACCGGCGACATCGCGGATGCGTCCAAAGGCGCAGCGATTATCGCGCACCAGGCGATTCTCGACCGAATGAGCTCGGCTTCACCGAATCAGCCCGCGGCTCCCACGGGCGCATGGCCCACCGATACATTCCTCGGCGATCGCAAGACGCTGTGGTTCAATGACGAGTCCGTAGAGATTCTGCACGAAAAGGCGGCCCACACCGACGGTGACAGCATCGTGGTTTTCCGCCGTTCGGACGTGATCGCCACGGGCGACATCTTTGTCACCACCGGCTATCCATTCATCGATATCGCGCGCGGTGGCAGCATCCAAGGTGAACTCGACGCGCTGAACAATCTGATGGATCTCGCCATCTCCAAGCACGACGAAGAAGGTGGCACCTACATCATTCCCGGCCACGGAAGGCTGTGCGACCGTTGGGAATTGATCGAATATCGTGATATGGTTACTATCATTCGCGATCGTATTCAGGCCGACATTAAGAAGGGCATGACGCTGGAACAGGTGAAGGCCTCCAGGCCCACCATGGACTATGATGCCCGGTATGGCGCCGACAAAGGATTCGGCACGACGGATCAGTTCGTGGAGGCTGTGTACAAGAGTTTAGGCGGGAAATGAAGCGTGAAGTAAATCCTGCATGCAGGATTCAGTAGAACGGTATATTATTAGATTTAACCAGAGGGAGCAGGCAAAAGGAACCCATATGAAACGAACACTGTTGTTCTTGGTTGTCGCCGCGGCATCCGTGTTGAGCACGCAGGTCAATGTGTATGCGCATCACTCATTTGCGGCCACGTATTTTGAGGATCAGACGGTCACCATCAAAGGGAAACTGGTACAGTTCCTGTATCGCAACCCGCATTCGTTCGTGCACGTCGAAGCGCCGGACGACAAGGGCGAGATGCAGGTCTGGGCCGTGGAATGGGGCGCTGGCGGCCAGTTGAGCCGCGATGGCGTCACCCGTGAATCGCTGAAGCCTGGTGACGTTGTCGAAATCAAGGGCAACCCGGGCCGCAACCCCGATGACCATCGCATTCGCATGCAGAGCATCACCCGCCCATCAGACGGCTGGAACTGGAAAGGCGTCGTTCAATAACTTCGCCTGACCTGAACCGCGACCGTCAGGGAGCGTTTTCTCAACATGCTCGATCACCTACCTCGCCGCAGGATGGCGTTCAGCCTTCTGCTGGCTGCGGCCGTGAGTTGGCCTGCGTTCGCGCAGGTGGACTTCACTGGCGAATGGGCTCCTTTGTATCACGAAGACGGCCCGGAACGTCTTCCCGGCCCCGAACTCGGCGACTACACCGAGCTTCCCATCAATGCCGCCGCGCGCATGGCGGCCGATACCTACGATGCCGACCGTATCTCGGTGGTCCCGGAATATCAGTGCCGGCCGCATGGTGGCGATTACTCCATGCGCGGCCTCGGAAACTTGCGAGTCTGGCGCGATATCGATCAGACTTCCGAGAAATTGGTGGCCTTCCACACGCACCTGCTGGCTTGGGACAGCGAGCGCACGGTCTGGATGGACGGGCGTCCCCATCCGCCCGACTATGCGCCGCATACCTGGCAAGGTTTTTCAACGGGCGTGTGGGAAGGAAACATGCTGACCATCACCACTACGCATCTGAAGACAAATTACATGCGTCGCAACGGCGTTCCGCGTAGCGATAAGGCGGTCTTCACCGAGCATTGGACGCGGCACGGCGATTACCTGACGGTGGTGACCGTCATTGAAGATCCGGTTTATCTGACAGAGCCTCTGGTGCGCAGCGACAACTGGTATCTGGATCCTGGCCAGAACATCGGCATATTCGGATGCGAGTACGCGCCGGAAGTGCCGCGGCCGGAAGGAACCGTGCCGAATCATTTGCCGGGCCAGAATCCATTCCTGAAGGAATTCGCCAATTGGTACGGTTTGCCGTATGAAGCCACTCGCGGCGGGGCTGAAACTTTGTATCCCGAATACCAAAAGAAAATCGCCAACGAATATCATCCGCCGGACCACTGCCAGCGCTACTGTAAATGCACCTCGCTATTCGACTGCAACGTCAACTCCAAATGAGCGTGGCGCACGCACTCCTGCGTGCCGGGATGGCACTTGTGCCATCGCTTGGCCTCTTCGCACAACCCTCAATCAATCCTGACACCGCCAAGCTCACCATGGCCCCCGTCCAAGGCAGCGTCTACGTCCTGATCGGCGACGGCGGCAACATCACCGTGCAAGTGGGGAAGGACGGAGTAATGCTGGTGGACACCGGATTCGCGCCGCTAGCCCCCAAAGCCATGGCCGAGATCCGGAAATTATCCGACGGTCCCGTTCGCTGGATCGTCAACACGCACGTCCATACCGACCATACGGGCGGGAATGCGGAAATATCCAAGCTCGGTATGACGCGCGAGTCGGTCGGTGCGCCCAGAATCGTCGCGCAGTCTAACGTGCTGAATCGCATGAGTACGCCCGCTCCGGGCGAGGCCAAGATTCCCGAAGCGGCTTGGCCCAACGATGAGTATTTCCTGCCCAGTAAGGATTTCTTCTTCAATGGCGAGGCCGTGGTGGTTTATCATGTGCCGGCCGCTCACACCGACGGCGACAGTATCGTGTTCTTCCGCCGGTCCGAC
>JBEKLB010000287.1:0-8843 GCA_050010415.1 Bryobacteraceae bacterium
ACAATTCCGGTGCGAAGCTTCCCGAGATCTTCGCCCACGGGAGTGACGTACACGTCGACCACGCGTTGGATCTGATAGTGATCCACTTCGGTTGGCGATTGAACGTTCACTAGTTTCACCACATTGTCGAGAGTGGTGGGAAGTTTCAAATTGGGAGCACGCAGAGGGATCTGTTTCAGATCGACCAGGTTGTGGATGGCCGCACCGCCATGCTCGTAATACTGGACGCTCAGGAAATAATCGTTGCCGGAATCATAATCCACCCAGTAATTCGGCGCGATCATGATGTTGGAATTCAGCGCCGTGATCACGTTGTTGACCACGTCTTTCTGCGAGAGCCCGAGTTCCCCGGCATGCACGCGATCGATATCCATGCGGATGGATGGATAGTTCATGTCCTGCGGGATGTAGATCTCGCCGACACCGGGAAGGTTGCGAATGCGGTCCGCCAGATTGAGCGCTGTGCTGTAAGTCAAGCCGAGATCGCGAGTGTTGACTTGAACGTCGATAGGAGCCGGCTGCCCCTGATTGAGGATGGCGTCCTGCAGAGATCCGCTCTGGAAGAAGGTGCGCACATCCGGGAACCTGGCGGCGATCTGCGCCTTCACGCGATCCATGTATTCAAAGCTGCCGACCTCGTGATCGTCATTCAGAGCCACTTGGATGAAGGCCGTGTACATCCCGGCGTTGGTCGTGTACAGGGAGGAAATATCGTTCACCACCCCGATATTCGAGAGAATCATTTTGAGGTCCTTCGGAGTGACGGTGTGCCGGATGAGATCTTCGATCTTCGACACGTAATCGTTGGTTACCTCAATACGAGTACCGGTGGGAACCTTGAGGTTCACCGTAAACTGCCCGGCGTCGGTTCGTGGAAAGAACGCTAAGCCGAGAAAAGGATAGATCAAAAGGCTGGCCAGGAAAACCCCCACGAGCAGAGCCAGAGTCAGGGCGGGAGCCTTCAGAGCGAAGCGGACCGAGCGTTCATAAACATTGAGTAACTTATTGAAGTTGCGATTGAACCATGCGTTAAAGCGCCCGCTCCAGGAGCGATTCTCCGGCTCTTCGAAGACTTGTTCGGAGCCGTGTTCTCCATGTTGGTCTCCGTGGCCTCCGGGCATCGCCTTTAGGTACTTGGAACAGAACAAAGGAATCACCGTCATTGCGACCACGAAGGAAGCCAGCAACGCGAGGCAAAACGCCAGAGCGAGCGCGGAGAATAGAAATTTGCTAACGCCGAACAACAACGTTACCGGGAAAAAGTCCACTACGTCGACCAGTGTCGCGGCCAACACCGCCAAGTTTACTTCGGCGCCGCCCTGTTCGGCCGCTTCGGCCGGAGAAGATCCCATTTCCAAATGGCGGTAAATGTTTTCCAGCGAAATCACGGAGTTGTCTATCACCCGAGATAGGGCTAACGCCAGGCCTCCCAGGATCATCGTGTTGATGTTGCTCCCCAGCATGTACAAAACCACGAAGGTTGCCATGATGGAGATCGGAATGGAGAGCAGCACGGCGACCGTGGCGCGAAGGCTTCCCAGAAACAGCAGGATCATCAGGCTGGTGAGGCCCAATCCGATCAAACCTTCATGCACCACCGTATTGAGCGCCTGCCTGACGAAAACGGATTGATCGAAAACGATGTCGGTCTTCAGTTGCGCCGGAAGATCGAATAGCTTCTTCACCAGAGCGCGGACATCGTTCACCACCTGGATTGTATTGCTGTCGCCGCCCGATTTCATGATGGGAATGTAGGCCGATTTCTGGCCATCGATGCGCACGATGTTGTATTGCAATTGGCTAGAGTCTTCGGCTTGGCCCACATCTCCCACCGAAACCCAACTGGTGCCAACAGTCTTGAGCGGCACGCTATCCAAGTCCGCGACGTTCTTCACCAGGCTATTGGAATAGACGTAGTAATCTCTGGGGCCGATCTTGACGTCGCCGGCGGGTAAGATCAAATTGCTGTCGTTCACCGCGTTGACAACGTCCATCACGCTCAACTGGCGCGACAGCAGCTTATAGGGATCGACGTACACCATGGCCTGCCGGTACTTTCCGCCAAACACAGCCGGAATTTCCGCGCCGTTCACGACCGCGATTTGATTGCGGATTTGGAATTGGGCCAGATCGTGAAGCTGGGTTTCGTTGAGACCTTGGCCTTTCACCGTTACCAAGCACACGGGAAGGCTGGACGCATCAAACTTCAGAACGATCGGCGGCAACGTCCCGGGTGGCAGACGTTTGAGGTCGGCGAGAGCCAGATTCGACAACTGCGTTACGTCCGAATCGGCATTCGTTCCTGGTTGGAAGTAAACCTTGATGATGCTGACGCCCAGCAGGGAACGGGATTCCATGTGATCCACACCGCTGGCCTGGGTGAAGAATCGTTCGAGCGGATTGGTGATGTCCACTTCAATGTCGCCCGGAGGCATGCCGTTGTAAAACGTCGCCACCACCACTTCCGGTAAGTTGATGGGTGGAAATAGATCCACCGGCATCCGCGAAAACGCGTTGAGGCCGATGACTGCCAGCGCCAGGCAAATGACCACGATGAAATAGGGGTTTCGAATCGAAAAACGGGGCATGGGGTAGCTCCTATGCGTGGCTCCTGAGCGCTAATGCTGTTCTTCAGAGCCCTGATATTGCATCAGGTTGATCAACTTGGGTTGGACTGGCTGGCTCGGTTTCAGACCGCTGCGGTCGCTGACAACCACCGTTTCACCCTCCTGCAATCCGGAAAGAACCTCGGCGTCGGTCGCCGTCTGGATTCCCAGCACGATTCGCCGAACCTCGATTTTGTTCGATGAATCTACTATGTCAACGGTGGTCTGGTTGTTGACTTGATCCACTGCCTGCAAGGGGACCGCGATGGCATCGTCTTTCTTCTCCAGCGTGATGGTGGCTTCCGCGTACAGACCGGGAAGCAGAGTACGGCCGGGATTTTCCACGTCGACCTCGGTGTGCATCGTTCGTGTTTCTTCGCGAACATCCACGGAGAACCGAGCCACCTTGCCAGGGAACGTTCGGGTCAGCGACGGAACGTTTACACTGATCGGATCGCCCAGATGAATGAACTTCACATAGGACTCGGGTACGGGAATCACAAGCCGGTATAAGTCGTCCTGGGAGAGCTTGACCAACGGCATGGCCTGCGTGCTGGAACTGGTGCCGGCCTGCATCAGCGTTCCGAGATTCGCGTAACGCTGCGTTACAACGCCCGCGAACGGAGCCGTAATTTTGGAGTAATCAAACAGCGCCTGATCATGCTCCCGCTTGGCCTGCGCGGCAGCGAGTACGCTTTCAGCGGATTGCAGATTCGACTTGGCCGCCTCCACCTGCGCCGAAGAGGCTAGAGCCTTGCCCTGGGAATCGTCTACTTCTTGCTGGGCTACCAAGCCCGGCCTGGAATTTGCCACCCCATTCAGCCGGTCATACTGCAGTTGGAAAACTTTCTGCTGGGCTTCCACGCGGTTCAATTCTTCCTGGGCATGTGGAATTTGGGCCTCCGCATTTTTGACCGTGGCATCATCTTCTTTCACTTGCAATTGCAGTTCGGGAATTTCCAGGGTCGCTAGGACCTGGTCCTTCTGCACGCGCGATCCATAGTCGACGTTCAGGTCCTTGACGAAGCCCGACTCTTTGGCGAACACGTCAATCTCCTGGAATGGAACCAACTCTGATGAAACCGTGAGGGTCCGACCGAGATTTTTCCTGATGACCTTAACCACGCCCACCGAGATTCCGGCGGGATTCGGATTCGCGCCGGGCTCGCCGGGATCCTTGGCCTGGACTTTTCCGGCGCCGCCGCAGGAGGCCAAAACGCCAGCTGCTGCCACGCTCAGGCCCAACAATACAAACAAGCGCGTTCTTGACCTCATAGAGCTATTTAGTGCCTCGCCAAGGTAAATCGCAACTGAGGTTCATATTTTGAATCCGTTCGGCCAACTCCTGAAGCGAGAAGCGCGGAGATCTGCAGAACTGAATGAGCTCATGCTCCTCCAGTCGGATTTTGGAAGCTTCGAGAGGGATTTTGGACGCGATCGATAGCGGGATGTTAACAATTCCGTGGCGATCTCCGTGCAGCAAATCGCCCGACGAAATCTTCAAACTGTCGATCTCCACTGGCTCGCCAAAATCCGCGATGTGGGCGTAAGCATGCGATACCGAGGTGTGGCCGGCGTACATTTGAAATCCCATTGCTTCCACAGCTGGCAGATCGCGAACCGCACCATTAGTGATACACCCTACGCACTTTAGGGCAACGCCGATGGCGGCGTGAATCTCGCCGACGAATGCTCCCAGTCCTGCGTTATGGTCGGCGTCTTGCAATACCAGCACCCTTGGCTCGGGTAGCGAGGCCACGTAGTTCCACCAGTCCATGTGGTCGTAATAGCAACGCTGGCTCATCGGCGGGGAGGCGGTGCGGATGCGCGCTGTGGCAGCGTAACCGACCATCGGAGAAAATTTGGGAAAGCGGCAGCGCGCCACGCCCGAGAGGAAACCCTCGTTCCGCAGCCGCACGTTGAGCCGCTCGATGGCGTTGGAAATCGTGCAGCTGTCGAAAGTCTTCAGACCTTCCAGATCCAGCGACGAGCAAACGTTTTTTGGGGTCATTTCGTTGGATACGACTGCAGCCGATGCGACACAGTTTTAGTCGGGAGCTTCAAGAATCTTTTTACCTCCATAACATACGACGCCTTGGGTGCCTAACCATATACCAGCCGGGTGGTATTTTTCGACAAAAACAAAGGTAGATTGCTCCGCCGGCGGGTGGTTTCGGTTAGGATGAAGGCAATTGCATGGCGAGAGCCTCGAGAGCAAGATCATCGGATCGTGTGTTTTTTCGCTCGCGCTTTGCGATGGCGGTTGGGTTCGGCGGGCTCCTGGCGATCATGGCTCTGGCTGGTGTCGATGCGTTGAACGTCCTCCACCAGTTCCGCGGGAAGGACGATCGAATCAGGCGCCGCTATCTTTCGCAAAACCACGTACTAAATGACATCCGGTCCGATGTTTACGTCTCGGGAACTTACGTCCGCGACTACCTGCTTGAGCCCGACACCGAGAGAGCGGACGCCTATCGAGCCAGTCTTGAAGAAGTGCGGCGACACATGGAATCCTCTCTGGAGGCCTACCGGCGAGACGTCGCACCAACAGAGGCCCAACACTATTCGGCTTTGCAGGTGGAACTCAGGGACTACTGGGAAATACTTGATCCGATCTTGAAGTGGGACCCGGCGGAAAGGCGCCGTTCTGGATATGCTTTTCTTCGCGACGAGGTTTTTCCCCGCCGGCAGAACATGCTTGAGCTCGCTGGTCGCATTGATGCTCTCAACGAACAGCAGTTAGATTCCGGTAACCATCAGGTCGTGGCTCTCTTGCTGAGTTTCCAAACCCGTTTGCTGCTGACCCTGCTGGCAGCGTTAGCGCTCGGGCTAGGCTTGGCTCTGTTCACCATGCGGAGAATTCTGAACCTGGAAGAACAGGCCCGCCTCCAGTATGTTGAGGTTGCGGAAGCGCGTTCCCAGCTCAAGGAACTGTCGGCTCGCCTGGTTCAGGCGCAGGAAACCGAGCGGCGGTCTCTGTCGCGAGAATTGCACGACGAAGTGGGCCAGGCACTATCCGCCGTTCTCATTGAACTGCGCAACCTTTCCGCGGGGCTGGGAGTCCGGTCCGAAGAACAATTGCGCCGCCATGTCGAAACAATCAAAGGCTTGGTGGAGAGTACCGTCCGTGTAGTCCGCAATATGGCCCTTTTGCTGCGGCCATCGATGTTGGATGATCTTGGATTGATTCCAGCCCTGAAGTGGCAAGCGCGCGAATGCTCCAAGAGTACGACGATGGACGTGACCTTTGCGGCCGAGCTCGACTCCGATGAGTTGCCCGACGAATATAAGACTTGCATCTATCGTGTCGTCCAGGAAGCGCTCCACAACTGTGCGCGGCATTCCCACGCAACCACAGTCCGCATTCGCGTGCGACAGGAGCTCGATCGCTTGCTGCTGACCGTTCAAGATGATGGGCAGGGCTTCGACGTTCAGGAAACGAAAGGGATGGGGCTGCTCGGGATACAGGAGCGTGTTACCCGCCTCGGAGGAAAATGCAAAGTTCACTCGCAGCCTGGACGCGGGGCGATACTATCCGTGGAATTGCCCTTCACCAAGGACAACCAGGAAGAGAACACAAGCGCATACGCCCATGAAACAAATTCGCATCCTGTTGGCTGACGATCACACCGTGATGCGTCGAGGTCTTAGGCTTCTGCTGGAGAGTCATCCCCAATTCGGCGTGGTCGCCGAAGCCTCGGACGGCCGGCAGGCCGTGGAACAAGCGGAAGCAACCGAGCCGGATGTTGCCGTTCTCGATATCGCTATGCCCAACTTGAACGGAATCGAAGCTGCGCAGCGCATCAATGCCGCGTTGCCTAATACCGCAATCGTGATTCTCAGTATGCACTCGGACGAAGGATATGTTCTCAGAGCGCTGAAGGCTGGAGCCAAGGGTTACCTCTTGAAGGATTCCGCGGAGGGGGATCTCATCGATGCGATCCAATCTGTGTACGATGGCAAAACTTTCTTCAGTCCGGAGATCACCAAGATGCTGATGGAAGATTACGTGCGTGAAATCCGGACTCGCGGAGCGGACGACAGCTATGATTTGCTGACGTCTCGGGAGAAAGAAATTCTTCAGCTTCTCGTCGAGTTGAAGTCCAATAAAGAAATCGCACACGTGCTCAATCTCAGCCTGTATACGATTGAAACCCATCGCAGAAACCTGCACGAGAAACTGAATCTGCACAGCCTTCCGGAATTGATTCTGTATGCCGTTCGAAAAGGCGTGACATCGTAGTTCTAGCGGTGTCCGCCGCCCCCGCCGCCATGGAATCCGCCGCCACCTCCGTGGAATCCGCCACCACCACCCACGCCTCCGTGGAACCCTCCGCCGCCGAAGCCAGCGACGCTAGCGCCACGAACGTGATACGCGTGTCCAGTGGACCCGGTGGCGCCACTAGTGGCGGCGTAGGCTGGACGGTAACCCGGCCCGAAGTGTCGAGGAGTGCCGACCCCAACGTAGCCGTTTCTGCCATAGCCGTACCCACCGCATCCGCCGTAGCCGTACCCGCCGTATCCGTATCCAAAATACGGAGCGCCAAACGCGAGCCAAGGAGAGTAGAAGCCCCAGCCGAACGGGTCGAAGAAAATTCCATCGTCAGGGATGAACGTATAAGCGTCGAACCCAGAGTCCCAATACCATCCATCACCGGACCAGAGGCCAGGAGAGTAGCCGGTGCCTGGCGCGTACGTCCGGGCCGCATCAACGTTAGCCTCCGCCAAATAAGACGCCCGCAGGCTTGCCCACCTGTAGAAGTCGTCCATCTGCGCTTGTTTGTCTAATCGCTCTTCCTTCATCTTTCCGGTAACGTTCAGAGCGACTTGGTGTCCACTCTGCACCTCAATGTGCTGACCGGCTATCTGAACCTCGGCCTTTCCGTCGAACACTCGGATTAGGCCGCGATCCGCATCAAAGTCATACAGGCCCACCTTCAGCAGCTGCGTGCTTGAGTTGTTTAAACCAATTCGAATGTTGTTTTCCGGCCGGATTTCCGCTACTTCGACCATGGCGCGCCCCTTTTCGAGCGTCATGATTGTATCCGCCAAGCCTGGCGAAACCATGCGCACGGAACTATGATGATCGACTCTTAGAAAGATGCCGGGCGCCAACAGGATCTCCACCCTTCCGTTTTCAGTCGCGAGCGACTTACCCGCCGCTAATGCGGCCGATCCTATGGATTTGTCCGTGAGGGCTTGCGCGCCGATTGCCGCTTGGCCTTCGATGTAACTGACCGTTCCGGGTTGCGGGGGTACAGAGCCCCAAGCAGGGATGGATAACAGCGCAGCCAGGAAGAAGCCTCCAACTGCTCTCGATGACTTCTGCATAGCGTTTCAACGCCTCTATCTGGTTGATGCGGCTGAAGAACAAGCGGTTGCTAGCGCCGAGTTGGTAGAAATACGCAACCAGGGACGGTATTACCTTAGGCATGGGCAAGGCGCGAGCGCCGCCCAGGGATGACCGAGTCAATGTTAATTAAGGCTGGCGGCGGGGACGCCGGATGCTCGGCGCTGGCCAGGAAATCCATCTGACCTCTACCCCGCCGTTTAGTTTGACGAACAGCCCGCCATGGGGCAGACGCAGCGCATAGCACTATCCACTGCGCGCAGAACAATCTGCTCGCGCAGTGGGTGAATCAAAACATCAAAGCCCCGGTGGTGTAGCACAGCCCACCACAGGTAGTCGTCATTCGTTGGAGAGACCAGGAGGATGCAGCTTCGCGGCGAACAGGCTGCTAGACGATCCATAACTTCTCGCCAGGGATATCCGGGCTGATTGCGGTTGCATAGTATCAGATCGAAATCGCTGCTTGACGCCAATCTGAAGGCCTCTTGCGGAGAACCAGTGAACTTCAGTTCCCACCCGTGCTGGTCTCCCAGATATTCCAAGAGAAAGATGTCGTCCAGACAAATTGATACAGCTAGAATCCTCAAGCGCTTAGCAACAGATTCCGAAACCGCGCTGTTCCGCTTTTTCAACCACTCAGATAGCCACAAGCCACACCTCCTATTGCGTGGCGGCTGCCCTTGCACTTTTCCAATAGGACAAAGCCAATTTGAGAGACCGGGCAACATCGTCGGCCCGAAACGGCTTGGCCAGAAGGTCGTATCCGCCGCAACGTATGAGCTCTTGCCAAAGGTAATCATCCGCTACCCGGGAAGCCAAGATGACGCAAGAACCATGAGGCGAGGAAGCTAAAGCCTGAACGGTTGTCCGCCACTCCGCGTTGGGCC
>JBEKLB010000288.1:0-9455 GCA_050010415.1 Bryobacteraceae bacterium
GATACGCGTCGCCTTCGTTAGCGATGACCGCGCCGGCGGCAAATTGCTCAGGCGTGAGCTGCCCGGCGATCCCCTCCAGAGCGTCGTCACTCAGCCCGTGGAAGAGCGGAATATTCTGGAGATTGCCGGGCTTCACGCGGGGAGCATCCCCGTCCAGGTGCGTGGATATCCTGCCAGCCCTGGGAACGACGGGGTCCCGGCGGTTCACGCGATAGACGCCTCCGCTCACGTCCACCCAAGGGAGAAGGCGGAGGAGCCATCGGGGAGTGGCTTCGGCGTTTTGCGGCGCGGTAACGGTGGCGGTGGCGAGATTCCGCGCTTTACTGCCGGTAAGGCTGCGGTGTGGTTCGATCAGGTCTGTGGGCATGACTGGTTAAGGTATTGCATTGGGTTGATAAGAGAGTGAATGGACAGAAGTCAGATCAGGGTTTCCGACCGCGCCTTGTCGGCAAGCGCGGTGCTGAGGTATCGCTCACCGGTGCTACAGCCGATGGTCACGATGAGCTTCCCTTTGTTTTCTGGACGGGCCGCGGCGATGAGCGCCGCATGGACATTTGCCCCCGTCGAAATGCCGGCGAGGATACCTTCCTCAATGGCGAGGCGGCGTGCCATATTGATTGCCTCGTCATTGGTCACGGTGATGACGTCGTCGACAATATCGAGATGGAGGTTGTTCGGGATAAATCCCGCGCCGGTGCCCTGGATTTTGTGCGGCCCCGGGCGCACAGGTTCGCCGTTGCGAGTTTGAGTGATGACCGGAGAATCGGCCGGTTCCACCGCAATGGCCTCAAAACTGGCCTTGCGGTGCAGCAGATATGAGAATATCCACGTGCCCATTTGTATCGTCCCAAATCTCAATCGCAGTGGTGCGGCGATGGATCTCCGGGTTGGCGGGGTTGTTGAACTGCTGCGGAATCCAGGAGTTGGGATTCTCGCGCTGCAATTCCTCCGCGCGGGCAATCGCCCCCTTCATGCCGTCTTTTGCTGGCGTGAGAACCAGTTTTGCGCCGAGTAAAGCAAGCAGCGTGCGGCGCTCCAGACTCATGCTTTCGGGCATCGTAAGAGTGAGGTGGTAGCCCTTGGCCGCTGCCACAAAGGCGAGGGCGATCCCCGTATTGCCGGAAGTCGGCTCGATGATCTGGGTCTCAGGCGTCAGCCGCCCGTCGCGCTCAGCGGCTTCGATCATGGCGGCGCCGATGCGGTCCTTCACACTGCCAAGGGGGTTGAAGAATTCAGCCTTCAAGGCCACAGTGGCCTGGGCGTCACCAGTGACGCGATTGAGCTTGATGAGAGGAGTCCTGCCGATGGTGCTAAGAATATTTGGATGAATGGGCATGGTTGAAATAGGTCAGGGTTTGGAATCGCATCAGGGATGGAATGCAAAGGCCGGGAACCTGATGTCCGGGCGCGGATATGAATTCATACTTGTTCGATATAGAAAGGAACCCTACTAAGGCAGTAGGGTATGACAAGAAGTTTTTCGACCAGCATCTGCCTGGTATTGGCGCAGGGAGTCTGCAAGCCGGTTACAGAAAATTGCCGCACGCTGAAGTTCTCCACGCAGGGCTTTGAGCAGGAATAGCTCCCGGACCGCAGGTCCGCCAATGGGACCAGCGTATGCACGCTCCTCCCCCAGGCGACAGACTTCGCCTGTGCTTGCGCCGTATGCGGCGGAGGGGACGCATTTTGCTGGTAAGCGCTTCGCGTGTCTTCTTCGTTGAGGAAGAGGCCAACCGCAGGACAACCGATGAATGTCAGTCGCGCGGTGCTAGGCTTGAATTCTCTTTATGAAATGCCCTTGATTGGCGCCACAATGATCTCGGCAATGAATGGCTCGATCTTGCTAAGATTTCCATATCGGCCATCAAAGGTGCGGATGGTGCCAACCTTCGCATCGTGAAGCAGCGTTGCGAGTGTTCGCAAACGCCAGCCGAGCACGACCACGTCATGGCCGGAAAATCCCAGAGTGAGGCGTTCCGGTGGTGCATCCCGGTTGCTCTGGAGGTCGGGATTGGCCTCCAGGACGTAATTGATGAGCTGGGAGTAAGGAAACCCGTGAACGCGCTCGTCGCGGGTGAGACAATCAATCATCAATGACGGAGTGTCGTTTACCACGACACATCGGGGTTCTTCTTGGCGGGGGGATTCTTTGGATTCTTGGGAGTGTTTGATCGGCATGATTAGATGGAAATGCGGTTGGATTGGTTGCGGGTGGGAGATTGCTGGCGGACGCCGGGCTGGAGAGTTGAACGGACCGCTTGGGCGGTAGTCTGTGAGACGGAGCGGGTGATGAGGCGGGTGAGTTTAAGGTGAGCGGCCCACGTGGTGACGACCTGGGCGAAGCGGGTGAGTCTGGAATGGCGAATTGCGCGCAATGCACGAATCGGGAGCAGGGTTTGAAGAACTTGGCGAGTGGTTGACAGCGAAGGCGACGGCGGCAAGGTTTCCTTTCCAGCCGTCAGCTTTGGAGTGAAGCCGTGGTGAAGGAGTGCCTTTTCCAGTCCGGCCAGTTCAAGGGCGGCTTTGCGGGAGGAAGAACGGACGATGCGGTCCCGCAGGAGGGGCTTGTTGTCGGTGAAGATGCGGCAGCGTTGCCGTCCGCGTGAAATGGAAACGTAGAACTGCTCCCTGTTGACTGCGCCAAGGGAGCGGGAGGAGGCGAGCACGACGACTTCATCGACCGTCTTGCTCTGGGAGGCGTGGGAAGTGACGGCGTAGCCGTGACAAAAGGTGCGATAATCGGGCGGGAGGATACGGCCATCGGTGAGCGTGATGGCGCCGGTGGCGTCTTCTACATTCTTTACCTCCACAATCTGGCCGTTGATGAGCCGCGCTTCGCGACGATTGGCTTGAAGCAGGAGTTTGTCGCCAGGAGCGACCTGGAGTGGGCGGCGCTGGCACACGTCAAACGCAGCCTTGTGTGTCGTTTTCTCGCTCGCCGGGCAGTAGGAAACCGTCTCTCCATCCGCGCGGCGGAGCCGGAGCCAATCGCCTTGCACGCCGAGGACCGGGGCCGCTTCATTTCGGGCGAACGGGCCGCTCTTTTGATGAAAGACCACGACCTGTCCGGGCTGGTATTGCTGAGGGCTGCGCTTTTGGGCATCGGTCCACGAGAGCGAATCGAGGACATCACAGGTTATTTCCTGTTTGCCGATGACACCCTGACGCTTCAACGCTTCGCGCACACGGTCGGTAACGGCGTCGATTTCCGCCCATGTTGGCGAGACAATCAGTGCCGTACTGCCGCCCTTGCCGCCTTTGGCTGCGTCGAGATAAGCGGCGGCGGCGCTTTCGTAGAGCCCGGTGGTCTGCTCGATCACTTCGCCCGCCGCGTCGAGGCGGTTAAAGGCTTCGGCGGGTTGCTTGCCGGCAGCGAGAGTAACGGCCTCCAGATAATCCGCCTTTTGCTGGCGTCGAATCGTAGAAAGCCGACCGGAGGAAAGCCGGGAATGATCTTCGAGAATGCGGAGGGCGTCGCCACGGGAAACGCTCCCGTGCTGACCGGTATCGCCGCAAAGGACCACGCGGGCATTACGCTTGAGGGCCAGGGAAAAAAGCTGTCGCATTTCCTCAATACCCACCGCTCCGGCTTCATCGAGAACAACCACGCTTCGCGCGTCCAATGTGTCCTGCAACTTTGGATCGACAAGCAGGCGTCGGAGAGTCGTCGCGTCAAAGCCCTCATTTCGGAGCACCTCGGCGGCGGAGGCGGTGGGGGCGCAGCAGAGCACGCCCTTGCACCCGGCTTCCTCGATGCCGCGGGCGACTTCGGGAAGGGCGGTGCTTTTGCCCGCGCCGGCCAGTCCCCGAACGCCGGTGAAGCGGTCGCAGCTTTGGAGAACGAATTCGACCGCGCTTCGCTGATCCTCGCCAAGACGGTGCGAAGGAATAAAATGGCGGTTGATCGGGAAGAGCGAATCCTTGCCCTCATTCACCGTGCAGATCAAAGCCAGTTCGCCCTCCAGAATTTCCCTCGTGGAAATTTCCCTGCCCACTCGAATGAATTCCGGCTTGGTTTCGAGCCTTTCCTTTAGCTGTTGAAGATCGATCTGGCCGCGTCCGTGGACCAGAGCGGCTTCGAGCAAATCTTCCTTTGAAACGACCGAGCGGCGTTCGAAAACATGGCGGGTTGCATGGTCGAGCGACTCCTCTTCACCGGCCCGTTGTGCGAATGGCCGGGGCGAGCCGTCCGCGGCCCGGCGCACGGCCTGTAAAGCGGCGATTTCCGGGCGGCTTAATTGAGTAAGCTGGCGGCGGCGGACTTCCGCTGTGGTGATCCCTTTGAGCTTCCGGGAGCGGGTCTGGTGGACGGCATGGGAGATTTCGTTATTGGAAAGCTTCCGGCCAAGCTCCCGCTCCATTTGGGCAACCATGGCGTCGCGTTCCTCGGCGCGTTTGGAAAATCGCCGGCATACTTCCGGGGACACGCCCTTGATCTCTAACGAATCGCCTGACCGGCCCGAAGTGCGCACCGTCTCGTAACCGAGCGCGTGAAGCCGGGCGGCAAGATCGTTGCGGTAAACCTCCGTGGCATAATGAGTGGCGGCGAACATCTGGTCGGTTTGAAGCGCCTTCCAACGCTGTTCGGCAGGATCAAAAGTGGCATTAAAAACAGTGAAATGCGTGTGCAATTGCGGATCGAGCGCGCGGGAGCTGTTGTGCAGAAACTCCCCCGCCACGATGTTGCCTGTCTCGCGGTCTTGCTGACTGCCATTGGTGCGAATTCGGGCGGCGGCAAAGCGTTCCAGCTCCTTGAGGGCGAAGCGGGCGGCGAGCTGGTGCGCCTCAACAATCCGGGCATCCCCCATCGTCACGGCCATGATCGAAATCGACTTTGGGGCTGAGCAGGTAAAATCGAAAAAAACGCGCCGGTTGCCATTCGAGTTGAGGCGCTGGGTGAGCCGCGTCGTAGTGAGCGGGTTCAGGTTGTCGCACAAGTCCATGAACGCCTCTCTTTCCACGGCTTGGCCCTCCATGAGGGCGAGCCGTTGCGCGCCCTCTCCAATCCAACGCCCGACCTCGACCTCACCCTGAGTGTAGTAGTCGTTGTGGGAAAGGTGCTCGTCGAAATAGACCGTGGCGACGGCTTTGTTCTTTTGCGCGATGCCGGTGAACATTTGGCGCCAATTTTAACCGCCTTTACCTGCAACGAGGCTCCCAGTCGGGAGCGTCTTGCGGCGAAAAAGATGCGAGGATCGAACAACCATGACCTTCATCGAACCTAACCCAATCATTGAAACCGCAATGAAAAGGAGAAGCCCCCATTATTTCAGGGGGTTTTAAACATGAGAGTCGTAACAACTGAAATTCGAATTGCCTTCGAAGATCATTCGGACAAATTCGAAATGACCGGGGATCAATCATTGCCAGTCTTCGAACAAGCTCGAAAAAGTTCGAAGGGCCAACACGGTTTGAAGGCGATTCCAATGCAATTTGGAAGGGCAGGGAAATGGAGAAAGAGTGGAGGACACCAACCCCTTGTTCACAAGGAAAGGGAATGCGTGGGCCAACCGTAATGAGAACCGTAGCGAGAAGCGCAAGCAACTTCGTCGCGCCAATTTTACCATGAAAGAAAAACCGAACTGGACCGAGATCGAAACCCGGTTGGATTTTGAAAGCGTCAGCCAAAAGCTGCTCAATCTTTCAGCCGCCGGGAAACTGAAGCGGCGCAAAAGCGCAAGCGACCTGTTGGACAAAGTAAAGGACGCGCTACTCAAAGCACGAGCCGATGGCGTCAGCTTCGCCACCCTCGCGGCGTTCTTGACCGAAAACGGCTTGCCGGTGAGCGAGCCAACCTTACGACAGTATCTGCACGCGCAAGGAGCGGATAAAAGGCGGTCGCGCCGGAAAACTGCCGTCGCATTGAAGCCCAACACTCAACAGCAGCCAAAGCCGCAACCAGAACCGCAGCCGGAGCCAAGGCCCGAGACGAAGTCCGTTCAAAGCCTCATCGACCAGCGTCGCGCGGACACCGCGTTGTCACCCCGGGGATCGTTGGGGGAACGAATCCGAGGCCCCCGCATCGCTGATCCTCGCAACGTGTAACCCGTGCATGGTGACGCATCCCCCGTCGAAGAAAAACCGCTTTCGCGTATGGACGAGCACGCAAAGCTGGGCGTTGCTCTGATAGCAGACATCACGGTCGCTTTGTCCCGGGCGTGACTGCGAAGCCGACGCCAAAGTGTCCGAATCGCTGAAGCCCCGCCATCAGAGCCATTGCCGCATCGTTCGCCGCCAAACGCGACGCAAACGAGAATGCCGATTCACTCTCGCGCTCAGCGCGGTTTCCGCGCACGAACTGTGGCGGCGTCCGCAGATCCATAACGCCGGCGTCAACCTGACGGCCACACATCCGCTATCCCCGGATCGGGAACGGGGCTAAGCTCGAATCGCCGCAACGTGCGCGATCCATTCCGAGGCCGAAACAGATCCACTTTGACATTGCCTGCAAGGATGGCGTCGAGACGGCATTCGATGGAAAGTTGATTCCTCCGCAGCCGGCATCGAGTCGCCGTTCCTTCCCACGCTCGCACCAGATGCGCGGCTTCTGCTCCGTCACAGCGACTCCATGCCGTCGCCCCCATTCAGGAGTGACGCACCGGTGCTCCATCAGAATTCCGCACCAGTGCACGCCGGGAGGGACGAGGCGGATTGCGCAGCAGTTGCCGCCCGCTATCTATCCGCCGCAAATCCGAAGCCCTTTGTTGCCGATTTGCAAGACCCGTAATTTTCGTGCCGCTTCCCGCCACCGGCGGATGCGTCATCCTGCATGCGCCGGAATCACGCATCCGCCGCCTAGGAAATGCCACTCCATTCCGCAGACGGAATCGAGTGTGAATCCGTGGAAGCTCCGCGCCGCCCACCGTGAGCAAAAAGTCAGGCCGTCAAAAGCCGTCCCGCTTTTTGCTGCCTGCCACTCCCGCCAAAGGAGTGTTCAGCGGCTCGCAAGACCCGAGAGGTAAAGGAGAGCCTGTGCTCGCCGCTGAAGTTGTGTGGTTGAGAGGAGGAGGCGAGAAGAGGATCGAGTGAGAGATGGGGGTTGTTGCTGCGCAGACTGGATGGCCACCAACCGTGACATCAAGACGACTGCATTCGTTTACGGGTGGATCGACCCGGAACTCGGCGGAGGCCGCCGCGTAGGAACCTGTTTTAACAACCGGGGATTTGGGTTTTCACCCTGTGTTGTGACTCCAAGCCAGTGATGAAGATAATTGCGGATTTTCTCGTCAGTCTGCGCCCGCTCCCGGAGTTGGGGGACGGGGAGGCATTTGGCGAAATCGAGGCCGTATTTGGTTGTAGCTGATTTCGTGTAACGATGTGTTCGGATGGCATCGAGTCGCTCGATTAGCTTGAGAATCTTCCGGGCCTCTACGCCATTTTGAACATCCTCCCCTATGTAGGCTCTCACGCATCGAATCATCATTTGAAGCTGCGGGACATCGGAGCGGCCAGTTTGGGGCAAAGTCGCCGCATTCGCGATCTTGCATTTGAGCACAACGAGGGGATCGGGAAGGCGAACCGGCGTCCCGGCGAGATCGAGAGTGACTGCGTGCGCCTCAATTTCATCGTTATCAGCTCCGAGCACGCGCGAGAGAATTTCAACGCGAATGCGGCCAATCCCTTCGGCTTCAAAAAAGAACGTCCCCGTGTCGGGGGCTAAATTGCGGAACTGCCGACGCGGAATGTGGCGTTCCACTACGCCGGGCAGAAAGCTAAGTTGATGATTGGAAATCGCTGTGAGATCGAGGTCCTTGCTGACGAAGGGCCGGTATTGGCTCAGAGGCACGGGTTCGGGATTATTGGCCTTGTCCCATGCTTCATAGACGGTGGCCCATAGATTGACCGCCTGACCGCCCACGATAATCGGAGAGGACTGCTTTTCGGAAAGAGCCTTAAAAATACTGGCGCAGGCTTCCGGCGGGATGCCGCTCATCTATAGGAGGGGCTTTTGTCCAGGACCTTGACGGGGCCTTTGAAAAACGCATTGCGCTCCTGCAATTGGTCTGCCGTCATCTCGCCGCTTGCCAAAAGGCGCTGGTCCTCGATGCGATCCTCCTCCTTGCCCCGCCTGCACTCCTCGGGGTCGATGGGGGTGAGTTTCACGCCGCAATCCTCGAAAGCCTCAGCGATCAACCCGACGCTTCGAAAAAAGCGTTCGCGTTCTGCATCTGTGAGGAGCTTGTCCATCGGCTCAAAGTAGCGGAATTTGCCGCTGGCGGCAAGACGCGAACGCCTTCAAGAGTGTTCGCCAATTGACATGAGGCGGTTCGAAAGGGCTCGGGGGTAATTTTCTGGAAATTACAATTTAGCTCCCGCGCGGGAAACATTTGGATTCCAAGCCGCATTATTCTGGGTCGCGATGGAGGATCAGCGACACAATTTTAGGCCGATCATGGTAAACGGCTTTCGACCACTGGCGCTGTCGAAGAAGCTGACCATTCAAGCTCTTGGCAGCGTGAAGCTTGTCCAGCGGATGCTTTATGCGACAAGGCACAGATTGTGCGAAAAACCTTGGCTGCGCATCGCCCGCTGGGGAGATCCCGGACGGGATTTGTTGATTGATACGTCATCTGTAGAGGAGGCATACGCCCGATTGCTGGCGGGTGAAGAGCCGCCTTTGATGCCAAGTGAAGCCAGGGGCCAGCGCCCTAGGGGCGCGGCACTGCCGCCAAGCATTTCGAATCCAAACTCGCTGTAAGCTCCTCCCAGGCGGAATGGTGTGATCAGGAGGGGGGGAGAGGCTGGTTCGGACAGAAAAGAAATCTCAACTCTTTGGCCAAAAGTGATCTGAGGTTTGGCCTTCGGAAGAGGGTAACGATTGCGGATGGGGGACCATCTATGAAAATCAGCTATTCGGGCGGACAAATGGCGGACAAAAATAGGCCTGTTCTTGTCGATGCCAAACGGTGCGAACCAAGACCGGAAAAAATCCGCTTTCCAGCGTAATTCTTTGTAAATGAGCCACTTACCGAGTGGTTAAGTGGTTGCGGGGGTAGGATTTGAACCTACGACCTTCAGGTTATGAGCCTGACGAGCTACCAGGCTGCTCCACCCCGCGATTTACCGGTGTTACCGTTTAGTAGTGTTAACGGGATGTGGGCAGGGCGCAAGGAAAAGTTTCGGGGGCAGAATTGCGACGTTTAGTGGTTTGGAATGAAAAGTGCGTTTAATGGGAAGTTCTCATGTCTACAGACGGCGTTTCAGCAGGTAAAGTCAGGCGTTGGGCCCTTGCGGTCCGGGCCGGGGTGTTCTTTGCGGTCTGGCTGGCGTGCTACGCGCTGAGCATCCGGTTGCGGTTTGTGCCGTGCAGTATTGTGGCGTTCTGGCCGCCGGGGGGGCTGATGCTGGGGGCGCTGCTGGTGGCGGGGCCGGGGGAGTGGATCGCCTATCTGCTGGCGGCGCTTGCGGCGACGATGCTCTATGAGACGGGGTATGGGCATCAGAGCCTCCTGATG
>JBEKLB010000289.1:0-10924 GCA_050010415.1 Bryobacteraceae bacterium
TTCGCTCGAGTTGTGGAAAAAGTTGTTCCATCAGGCTGGGCACCCGGAGCTTTTCCACAAGACAGGCGCTCTGTTTACCCCGCGGCCGGACGATCCCAGAGCGGCCGTTACGCAGACCATTCTCGAAAAATGCGGCGTGGCGTTTGACCGGCTGACGCCCGCGGAACTGGCGCGAGCCTACCCTCAACTGTATTTTCGCGAGGAGCGCATGGGGCTGTTCGAGCCGGGGTCCGGTGTTCTGCTGGCCAGGCGAGCGGTCGAAGCGGTGGTGACCCAAGCGATTCGAGAAGGCGTGGAGTATCGCTTGGGACAAGGAAGCGCAAGTCTCGCGCGGGAGAGCTCGGATATCGTCGTCTATGCTTGCGGACCGTGGTTGCCAAAAGTCTTCCCGGCGGTTTTGGCCGGCCGCATTCGCCCCACGCGCCAGGAGGTGTTTTTCTTTGGTACTCCAGCCGGAGATCCGAGCTTTGCTCCGCCTCGGATGCCGGTATGGGCCGACATCACCGATGAGCACAGCGCTTACACCATTCCGGAAATCGAAAGCCGAGGCCTCAAGCTGGCATTCGACCGGCATGGGCCGGAATTCGATCCCGATACCGGCGATCGAGTGGTTCATGGGCTGGACGCTGCGCGGGCATTCTTATCCGAGCGATTTCCCCGCTTGGCTGGAGCGCCCCTGGTGGAATCGCGCGTCTGCCAGTACGAAAACACATCGACGGGGGATTTCCTGATCGACCGGCATCCGGATTTCGAACATGTCTGGCTGGTGGGCGGCGGTTCTGGTCACGGGTTCAAGCATGGTCCGGCGGTGGGGGAGCACCTCTGCGGGTTGATCGATGGCAAAACACATCCGGAGCCCCGATTTTCGCTGGCATCGAAGTCTTCCGAGTCCCGCCGGTCCGTATTTTGACCGCGGAGCGGTTGGTAGCGTGCCTCCCCCGTAGGGCATTGCGCTATCATGGGCTTAGTTGCTCACCCGTATCGCGGTGGGAGGGATTATCATTCACGAAAACGAGCCCAAACCCGGCCAAAGGACGCCTATGGAAAAGCTGGCGCAAAATATCCAGGAAGCTTTTCTAAACAATGCGCGGAAGGACAAGACCTTCCTGACCATTTATCTAATGAGCGGCGTGAAGCTTTCCGGCCGCATTAAGAGTTTCGACAAATACTCGGTGGTGCTGGAGACCAACAATCAGGAGCAGCTTATCTTCAAGCACGCCATTTCCACGGTGGTGGTTTCTAAGCCGTTCCACGGGTCGGCGGGGGGACACTCCATGGGTGCGTCGGGAGCTTCCGGATCCACTGGTTCGGGGGGAAGCGCCACGGCGGTTCATCCCGCGCCCGCTGAACCTGTCGAGGACTAGCGAAGCGTTTGGCGGTAACCAACGAAGAACGCGCGATTTTGGTCGGGCTGGATCTGAAGTCCCGTTCCAAGCGCAGCGCCGAACACTCGGCAACGCACGGCGCCGAGGAATCGCTCGACGAGATGAAAGCCCTGGCCGATACCGCCGGCGCGCACGTGGAAGAAACCATCGTGCAATCCCGCCAGGCGCCCGATGCGGCGACCCTCATCGGTTCCGGCAAGCTGGATGAACTGCGCCGCCTGGTGCACGTCCACGAAGCCGACATGGTGCTGTTCGACGCCGAATTGACCCCCACGCAGCTTCGGAACCTGGAACGCGCGCTGGATTGCAAGATTCTGGATCGGACCCAATTGATCCTGGATATCTTCGCTCGCCGCGCCCGGACACGTGAAGGACAACTGCAAGTGGAACTGGCGCAGTTGAATTACCTGCTGCCCAGGCTGGCGGGCAGGGGCACGGAGATGTCGCGGTTGGGCGGCGGCATCGGCACCCGCGGTCCCGGTGAAACCCAACTCGAGACGGACCGCCGGGGAATCTACCGGCGTATCAAGAAACTCAACGATCAGCTCGAAAGTGTGCGAGGCGGACGAGGCACGCAGCGCCGTCAACGGCAATCCGTTCCGCTGGCCACAATTGCGTTGGTGGGATATACAAACGCCGGAAAATCCACGCTCTTTAATCGGCTGACGGGCGCAGGCGTGATGGCAGACGCGCGAATGTTCGCAACGCTCGATCCGACGGTTCGTCACTTAACCCTGCCGTCGCACCGCAAGGTATTGGCGAGCGATACGGTCGGATTTATCCGCAATCTCCCCACTACGCTGGTGAAAGCGTTCCGCGCCACGCTCGAGGAGGTAACTGAGGCGGCCCTGCTGTTGCACGTTGTGGACGCCTCCTCACCCAGCGCGGCCCAGCACACCGCGCATGTCTTCGAGGTTTTGGCCGACATCGGCGCGGATCAGACGCGGCAGATCCTGGTGCTCAATAAAATGGATCATATTGAGGGCAGTGAGGGTGGCGATGCGGAGAGCTTGGCGCAGCGCATTCTAGGCGAAGTGAAAGCCAGCGCCCGCACCGAAGCCATTCCCGTTTCGGCCCGCACTGGAGCCGGATTTTCCGAATTGCTCCAGGCGATCGACAGCGCCTTGCCGCTGGACCCGGTTTCGCGCCAGCGGTTCCGCATTCCAGCGGGTGAAGGATCAGTGATTCATTTACTCCACGAGCGGGCCAAGGTGCTCTCCAGCCAGTATCACGGAGAGGTACTGGAAGTGGAGGCGGAGGTCCCTGAGTCCGTAAAACGGCGGCTTTCGGGCTACCTTGCCGAATGATATTCTTGTCAACAGGAATCCACATCCAAATAGACGCGGCCCTGACATGAATCTGCCCAATGCGCTGACAATTCTCCGCATCTTTTTTGTGCCATTTCTGGTGGCGGTGCTGGTGGAGCAGGATCTTCAGATCGAATGGCGCGGCGCGGTGCTGGTGAGCAATGCATTTCTCGCTCTGGGCATCTTTCTGGCCGCTGCGTGCACCGATCTCTTAGATGGCTATCTCGCGAGACGCTGGAAGCAGATCACCACGGTCGGAACGCTGCTGGATCCTATTGCCGACAAGTTGCTCATTTCGGCGGCGCTGATTTCGCTGGTGCAGATCCGGCGGGTGCCGGCCTGGATGGTGGTGCTGATCATCGGCCGCGAGTTCGCCGTCTCGGGGCTGCGAAGCATCGCAGCCGCGGAAGGTTACATCGTGCAGGCGAGCGACCTGGGCAAGACCAAGATGATCACGCAGGTGGCTGCCATTGGCATGGTGCTGCTGAGTATCCGATGGCCGTCTTTGAGCGCTTTCGCGATGCTCTGGATGTGGGGCGTGGTGATTTTCGGCATCGCCTCAGCCGTTCAGTATTTCCGCAAGTTCTGGCGCAAGGTGGACAGCTCTATCAAGCATCGGCGCCGGCAGCAGCTATTGCGCATCGAGCGTCAACGCAAGCGGATGATGCGGTCGCAAGCCGAAACCGAGAAGATGGGGCAGGCGCAGTAGGCCGCGAGTTTCAGTCACTCTCTTTGGGCGGAGAGAAAATCTGGAAGTTATCGGGCGTAAACAGCACGGTCAGCACTTGCCCGCGCGCTCCCAGCGTTCCGAGCAGCTTTCCATTTAATCGCACTTCAATGCCGGCTGCATTGCCGACGCGGAGCTTCGCGAATTGTTTGCCGCCTATGGTCTTGGTCTCATTGGCTTGCAGCGTGCCGGAAAACACAGGCTTGCCATCGGAAGACACCGATAGCCAGGTGGCTTCACGAGCCATCAGGTCCAGCAGCACCTTGTAGCCGGAAGTGTCGGACGCAAGCGACACGGGCAGCGCCGCCGGCTGGGAAGTGGCCTGCGCAATTTTCTGACGCGGAATGTTGCTCGGAGCGGGCTTTTCCACCGCTGCAGTCTCGGCCTGCGGATGCGCGGCTTTCGCATTCCCCACAGCAGGTTTTGCGAAGAAGTGCAGGTGGCCCATCACCCCTTTCATACCCATGCCTTTCAGACCAATGGATCGAGCTTCATGCCACCACGCATAGATTCCAGAGCAGCCGGCAATCACCAGTACCAAGGTGGCTGCCGACGTGTACGACCGTCTGGTGTGAAAGCGATGGGCGGATGAGAGGGGCGGGACATTGCGCGCCACGACGCTTTCGAAACCGGGCAACGGCAGAGGTTCGTCTGCGCTTAACACGCGATTGACTTCGGCATCGATCTCTTGCGTGTCTAGCGATAAAGCCCTGGCGTACTGCTCCACAAAGCTCCGATAAAAAAAGCCGCTGGGGAGCGACTTGCGATCATCGGATTCGATCGCTTCCAGGTATTTAGAGCTAATTTTCGTACGTGTCGCGAGGGTGCCAAGGTCGAGCCCCTGGTTTAGGCGCGCACGTTTCAGAGTTTCACCGACAGAAAGCATACAAGTTGCCTGCTAGCTTACGGTTATAATACTACAGTCGGTGGGACGATACCGTTTAGGGGCTATTTCGGTAGTAGTGGTGAACTGGAATCGACGCGACCTTTTGAGATCGTGCTTGCAATCACTTACCAAGCAGAATCTGAACCAGCCGTTTGAAGTGGTGGTGGTCGACAACGGATCGGACGATGACTCGCCGGAAATGGTACTTAAGGACTACGCAGAGAACACCAGATTCCGAACGGAAGTAATCCGGAATTCCGAGAACCGCGGATTCTGCGCCGCCAACAACCAAGGCTTCCTGGCATCGGACAGCGAATTCGTTGCGCTTCTGAATAACGATGCAGAAGCGGAGCCGGCCTGGCTGGAAAAATTGGCGAGCGCATTTGACGGACGGCCGGATGTGGGCATGGCCGCTTCGAAAATTCTGGTGCACGAAGATCCGCGCCGGATCGATAAAGCAGGCCATCTGATTTACCCCGACGGACAGAATCGCGGACGCGGAAGCGGTGAATTGGACGAAGGGCAGTACGATCGCGTCGAGGAGGTTTTGTGGCCCGACGGATGCGCGGCCATGTACCGTCGCGCGATGCTGGACGAAATCGGAGGGTTCGACGAGGATTTCTTCGCCTATGCAGACGATGCAGAGTTGGGGCTGCGCGCGCGAATCGCTGGATGGAAGTGCCAATACATTCCTGGAGCAGTGGTGCGGCATCATCGCGGCGCGACACTGGGTGTGCGATCTTCGCGGCGTCTGGAGCTGATCGAACGAAATCGCGTTTTGTTGGCGGTCAAACTGTTTCCATGGAGCCTGCTGTGGTGGAACCCCTTGTACTACGCCCTTCGGCTGGGCTCGGGAGTTTGGGCCGCGATCACGGGGCAAGGCGAGGTGGGCAAATATCCGGGAGTTCGCGGAAAGCTCGCAGCCGCGCTCGCTATGGTAAAGGGCGATTGGCAGGCGCTGGCGCTGATCCCGCGTATGCTGGCGAAGCGTGGTGAGGTGGCGCGCATTCGGAAGTTATCGCCGCGCGAAGTTCGAAAGCTGATTCTGGATCACCGGATTTCGTTGCGGCAGCTTATGCGCCAAGCCGTTTAAGCCATGCAGCGCATCTATGTCATCGCCACCGGTGGGACCATCGAGAAGGTTTACTCCGAGCAGACCGGGAACGTGCAGAACCTGGACAGCAAGATCGATCGCTATTTCAAGATGCTTCGTCTGCCGGACGCCGAGATCGCGGTGACGCATCTGATGAACAAAGACAGCCTAGAGATGACGGACGGCGATCGCGAAAAAGTTCTCCAGACGGTGCGGGAGAAGCTGGCGGCTGAAGCCGGCCCCGTGGTCATCACGCACGGGACGGACACGATGGTGGAAACCGGCCTTCTGCTACAGAGCAGTCTGACTGACCTGCGTTATCCGATTGTGCTGACGGGAGCGATGACGCCCCTGGGGTTCGAAGGCAGCGACGGATTGCAAAACCTGACCGAGAGCCTGCTCGCGGCGCGCGTGCTTCCCTCGGGAGTTTATGTCGTCATGCACAACCAGGTTTTCCCCGTGGATCGCGTGCGCAAAGATCGCGAATTAGCGCGATTTGTTTGGAACTAGTGGCATCAGTTCGTCGGCTGCAGCGGCTGCCATCCAGTTCCCGGTGAGAGATCGGAATTGATCACTTGCCCATTGCCATTCGTCCAATAACCATTCTTGGGGCCAGTCCAAACATTTTTTGTGTTGCCATAAGGATCCACGGTCGGCGTGATTCCGGTCAAGGTATTTCCCCAACTTTCTACTTGTGACGCCTGCCGCGCTTGCCCGCGCTCAAAGGAATTCACTTGATTCTGCATCCTCTGCATGCTCGCCTCGAACTGGGCCACCTGCATCGAAATTTGGCGCCTTCTGTTTTCCTGTCGTTGGCGCTGGTAGGCCAGAGCCTCCTGATCCAACTGCTTTTGGCGCTGCGTCCACTCCGGATTAATTTGGAAAGACTGGGAGCAGCGCAGAAGAATCGCGCGAGCGACCGCAACCTGATCGGCCGGCGCGGAGAAACTCGCCAAGCCATGAAGTGTCCAAAAGCCCTGATAGAGGGACGTTTTGGCGTAGACATAAGCCGTTCGGGGCTCGCGGCCTGCACCGCAGAGATAGGCGGCTTGTCCAGCGGACGACTTCAGCGGCGCGATTTCATCAGGGATAAAGTCGTGCACTGGTGCTTCTGAATCCACGGGTTCCGAACGGAGGGTGGCACAAACGCTCTTGAAGCGCGACTGCCCGTACGCGTCGGCAAACTCCTGGCCGGAGCGGTAACGAGCCACGGTCAACTGCGCCTGCGCGCCCAAATCGTAAACCTCACCCTCCCGATGAGACTGGTTCGGGACGAAATAAGCCGGGATGGAAACGTCGCCCAGACGGATGTTGATCCTGCCATCGGGAGACAGCAAGTCAATCATGGGGCGGGCATCGGAGTAACCCAAGCGGAAAAGGCCGCCCTTGACGGTCCAGCCCTTCGGGACGTCGACGGTGAATGCGTGTTCGAACGAGTCCTGAAACTTGACCCATTGAGCTGTGTCAGTGGCAGGCCAGGCATTGGCAGCGAGCAATGTGAGCCAAACGAGTTTTGTCTTCATGTGCCCTCATCGAAGTTTCCGCCAAATTTGCGATCGGATCAAGCCCAGCCTTCGCTGCCGATGCTCGATCTCGGACCAACCACAGCGTTCCAGTAAGCTGCCGTAAGGCGGAAGCTTAGACGCTTTGAGTCCGGTGGTCAGTGCGAAAAAGTGATACATCGCGCGCAACCACAGGCCAGCGTGCAGGCGCTGCGCTAAGCCAGGCGGTTCCTGGAACTCGCTCAGCAGCCAATCGGCGCCGGGAGAAAGCAACGCGGTTACCTTGCAAATCAACGCCTCGGCGGCGCGACCACTCAAGACGTCGAGGAAAAAATGGCTGACCGCCAGATCGAATGGGCCATTGGGCAACGCATGAGCCAGGGCGTCCATCTGATGAAATTCCACACGCGACCGCTCAGCCAGTGGCACGCGCTGCCGTGCCAGTTGGATCATCCGGCCGCTGGATTCGACAACCTCGACCCTGGCGTGCCGGTTGCATCGGAGAAATCGCGCCAGGAATCTGCCATCGCCTTCGCCTAAAATCAGCACCCTGCGGGACTCCACGGCGTACGACAGAAAATCGAAGCGGGAATGTTCCAGGGCACGTCCGAAAGCCGCATATTCGAGCCATCGGTAGCTTCTGGCGATGGGGTCGGCATTCATTTCGGCGCCCTCACTTCAACATCAGAAAGAGGATTGGGCTCAGCAATGCGCCGTCCACGAGCGCCCGACGCGCTTCGAGCGAAAGGCGGCGGCCAAGCCAGAACAGCAGCGCGCAAGCCGCGGCGCTCAGCGCGATCGACGTGTACCACGGATTGCGTCCAGCGGCGCACAAAATCACCGCCGCTGGGACCCAGAATAGATAAGTGCGCGCCAGCCAGCGCGTGAACGGATGCGGAACAGTAGCGCGCAACTCGCGCCACTCCCAGGCTTCGATCGCAATGATGTTCGCCAGGCACAAGACAAAAAATGCCAAGGCGGCCCAGGCGAGGTTGGAGCACGGAAGCGTGGCCCAGGCCGTTAGAAAAGTCCCCGCTGTGAATAGAATTGCAGCCGCGATTTCCTTCGGGATCTTCTCCTTCGGAATCTTCTCCTTCGGAATCTTCTCCTTCGGAATCTTCAATGACCGGCCCGCGATATGGATGGTTGCCAGATAGGCGAGGACGCCAACCAGTGGAATCAATCCCTCGCGCAGAATCGCCGGCCGCAGCCGCAGGATTGCAATCCAACCGTCGGCCACCAGCACCAAGGCCAATAACGCCGCCATGAGTTTGGAATGCCGGCGATAGTAGCGATGGCGGGCGGGTTCGCACAGCGATGGCGGCTTGCGGGCGTCAAGAAGGCGGTCCGATAGATAGATAGCCCAAACCGTCAGACCCAACACCAGCCGCGCGGGAGGCCGCAAAGGCAGCGAAAAACGGTAAGCCAGGAAGCCCTGCCAGAGTACGGCCACCAGTGGCGCATCCAAACTCAGCAGGTTGGGCCACAGCCAGAACGGCGGGGAGCTTTCCTCGGATTTCGAGGGCATCCGTTGCGGCAAGCGCCTCCCATCCCACGGTACGAGGTTGGGTGGGGGAAGAGCAAGTTGACAGATCTCCCGTGTCTTCTACCCGACAGCCCTTGCGGCCGCACAACGCTCGACCACACCGTAAACCAAATGAGGCTCGGGTGCGCGAGAGGATTGCGAGATGCGACGATCAGAATTGTGCCACCAGCCGTTCCTCCTCGAAGGCGATCATGTTACCAATTCAGCTAAACGCCTGCAAACGGGAGCTTTGCCAAACGTTGCGATAATAAGATAGACTGATGAGACGAGTTGGCCATGGCCGCCGATTCGATATCCCTCCGCCACCGCGATGGGTGCCAGTCACGCCGACGGGCCCGGCCTGAAATCCGTTCAGCACCCCATGTCCGAGCTGCATGCAATCGCTAAGTTCTCCATTCCCGGATCGCCGGACTGGGTGGCACTTAGCGACAGCGTGTGGATTTCGAACAACCCGAAGAACAATATCTCCGAGCTCGACGCAACGACCAACAAAGTAAGCGCGGTGATTACGGTGGCAAAAACGCCGTGCTCCGGATTGGCCATCGCTTTCGGCAGCGTGTGGGTGCCGATCTGCAGCGACGGGTCCGTCGAGCGTGTGGATTTGAAGACGCAAAAGATGGTCGCTTCCATCGCGTCCGGTGTCGCAAACGACGAAGGCGGAATCACGGCCGGAGGAGGCAGCATCTGGATGCCGTCGGATGCCACCGGGGTTCTTTCCCGGATTGATCCGGCAACTAATAAGGTGGTTTCGAAGATTCCCATACCACCGGGTTCGTTTACCGCTGCGTTCGACGCCGGCTCGGTTTGGATCACCAGCACCAAGGGCAATCTGCTTACCCGCGTGGATGCGAAGAGCGAAAAAGTAATCGCGAAGATTCCGGTGGGGCCCGCGCCGCGCTTCCTGGCCACCGGTTTGGGCAGCGTTTGGACCCTCAATCAGGGCGACGGCAGTGTATCGCGCATCGACCCGGCCACCAACAAGGTATCTGCGACCATTGAAGTTGGCGTGCCCGGCGCAGGCGGCGATATTGCCGTGGGAGAGGGCGCCGTGTGGGTGAGTGCCATCGGCAAGCCACTTTCGAAGATCGACCCCGCCACGAACCGCGTCGTCACCCAGTACGTTGGGAAAGGCGGAGACGCATTGCGAGTGGGCCTCGGCTCGTTATGGCTCTCCAATCACGAATTTCATGAAGTCTGGAGGATAGATCCGAAGGGTCTTTGACGAGGATGTATCCATCTTTGACGAGGATGTATCCAAAGGGTTTTGATTCTGAAATGAAAGACGCCATGAGGTACGCCTTCGCATCCGTTCTGTTTCTGGCAGCGGGATTCGCTCAGACGCCGGCACGCGTGTCTGCGGCCGCGCCTTCGTCCGCGCTAGCGCCCGACTTCTTCGAGAACAAGATTCGGCCGGTTTTGGCGGAGAATTGCTATGACTGTCACACGTCGGCTGAAATGGGTGGCCTGCGCGTCGACTCCCGCGAGCGCCTGCTCCAAGGAGGCAAATCCGGCCCGGCGCTCACGCCCGGAGATCCCGACAAAAGCCTTTTGATCCAAGCGGTGCGGCAGACGGGCGATCTCAAGATGCCGAAGGGCGGGAAGCTGAAACCCTCCGACGTTCAAGCCCTCGCGGATTGGGTAAAAATGGGCGCGCCGTGGCCCGAAACCAAGATGGCAGCCGCAGCGCCGGCACCTCCCGGAAAAGTGATTACAGCCGAACAGCGCGCATTCTGGTCCTTCCAGCCGTTGAAGGACCCGGCTATTCCGGTGGTGAAAGAGAAATCCTGGGCCAAGACAAATATCGACCATTTTGTTCTCGCCAAATTGGAAGCTAAAGGCATGAAGCCGGTAGCTCCCGCGGACCGGCGCGCTCTCATCCGCCGCGTCACACTGGACCTGATCGGTTTGCCGCCGACGCCCGAAGAAGTGGACGCTTTCGTCGCGGATAAATCGCCCAATGCATATGAGAAACTTGTTGACCGGCTGCTGGCATCGCCGCGCTACGGCGAGCGCTGGGGTCGGCATTGGCTGGATGTGGCGCGGTATGCCGAAGACGACGTGCGCGGGTTGGATCCCAAGGATCGAGGCTACATGCCGTTCTCGGGCGCATACGTTTATCGCGACTGGGTGATCCAGGCGTTCAATAACGACATGCCGTACGGCGAGTTTTTGAAGGCGCAACTGGCGGGAGACCTGTTGGATCCGAAGCTGCGCGAGAAGGAGATTGCGGGCACATCCATTTTGGGCTCTGGCCCCTGGTGGTGGGATCAGGCGGAGCCGGTGCAAGGCCGCGCCGACGAACGCAATGAACGAATCGACATGGTCACGCGGGGAATGCTGGGACTCACCGTGGCCTGTGCGCGCTGCCACGATCACAAATACGATCCGATCCTGCAAAAAGACTATTACTCGCTCGCGGCGGTGTTCCTCAACACCACTTATAAGGAGTATCCCGCTACGTCTCCCGCCGAAATGGCG
>JBEKLB010000290.1:0-8745 GCA_050010415.1 Bryobacteraceae bacterium
GAGATCTTCTCCTCTATGACCTCGGTCTGGTCGGGATCAAAACTATTTGGATTAAGCTCTAGGGCTTTCTGATAGGCCTTTGTCCCCTCCTTGTAGTTCCCCTCGCTGAAGTAGGCTGTACCCAGATTGCGGTAGGTGACAGCAGAATTTGGCCCATATTTCAGCGCCCTCTTATAGGTTTTTTCCGCCTTCTTATATTTGCGCTCGCCGTGGTAGACGGCAGCGAGGTTGTTGAGCGCGTCGGGGTATCGCGGATTGAGAGTAAGCGCCATCTGGTAATTCTTACGAGCCTCTTCCAAGGCGAAGAGATGATGATATGCGACCCCAATCTTGTTCCAAGTGGCGGCGGATCGAAGCGAGCTCTGTCGATAGGCCTCGATAGCGGCGATATAGTTTCCGTTAACCATAAGCAGGTCACCTTGCGCCTCGGACGGCATCGTGGAGATGGTGGCGTTCTGAAGGGCTGGGCCCTGCATCATAGCCGCAATTGCCGTCGCGGGCGATGGCTTAACGGTTTCTGCGAGGAAGGTGTGCGAGCCCACCAGGATGGGAATTGCGAGCCACACGCAGTTGCCCAAGGGCTGGCTATAGCGGCGGCCTCTCATGAATCCCTCCTTCCCAATACAGGTCCGGTGGACGAGGCCTAGATCATACTCCTTGCGGCTGATATCCACACCAAGGGGGGAGTCGAAAAACCCAGAAGGCCTATCGCCATCCAGTGAGTACCGGGAGCGAGATGTTCAAGAGTGGAGCTCTGGACTACACTAGGCACACTGTATTCGGGGTCATTCAAGTGCCCCTCAAAAGTGCCTGAGCAAAAGCGAATTTGGCGCACGGTGCTCCCGATAGCGCTTCTCGCGCTGGTGATAGGGACTACGCTCGGAGGAGTGTGGCACCGTCATGCCATTTCTTCCCCCGACGCCTGCCCGATTTGCCATCTGAGCCATCAGGCTATTGAAGCAACGCCGGCAAATGCCCGTGTATACATTCTGGCTCCTACGGGACCTGGACCAGAACCTCAACATTACAGGTTCATCCTGAGTCCCGCCGCCGCGCACGTTCCCGCGCGGGCGCCCCCCGCATAACAGCCTCTTCTTTCGCGTGCCGCCCGCGGCACACCAATCCGTCTACCTGCCCCTTAAGAAGGCTGACCTCCCATGCGTTTACAGCGTTTGCGGTTTCCAGTTTTGTTTGTCGCAGTGCTTTCCGGAGCTGCCGGTGCACAATCCCCGCCTGCACAAAGTCAGGCGCCGACTCCCCCACAAGCACAAGCTCTCGCCCAGAATCCAGGAGCGGTGACAATTTCGCTCGACGACGCCATTCAGATGGCACTTCGGCACAACCACAATCTACTAGCCGCCCGCACCACGATCCAGCAGAGCGAGGCCGAAGAAATCACAGCCAATCTACGTCCGAACCCGGTGATTCTAAGCGATTGGCAGTTCTTGCCGGTTTTCCAGCCAAGTCAATTTAGCGCGGATTACCTCGACAACGTGGCCCAGTTCGACCTGGGTGTCAGCTATCTGTTTGAGCGAGGTAAGAAGCGGCAACACCGCCTGCGGGCGGCCAGGGATCTGACCGCCGCGACACGGTCGCAAGTCGCCGACAACGAGCGCAGTCTGGCCTTCAGCGTTGCCACCCTGTTCATCAACGTTGAGCTCGCAGAGTCGACTCTTGCGCTGGCTATGCAAGATCTCAAGAGCTTCCAGAACACGGTGGACATCAGCCAAGCGCGCTACAACGCAGGCGACATAGGCGAGGGCGATCTTCTGAAGATCAAGCTGCAGATGCTTCAGTTCCAGACCGACGTGTCCGCAGCCCAGCTCGCCCGGGTGCAAGGGCTCTCAGATCTGCGGCAAGTGCTTGGATATGAATCGATAGCCCCGGACTACGACGTGGCTGGGGAGTTCGAATACCAGCCCGTGAAGGGCAACGTGGATGACTTTCAGGCAAAGGCCCTGCAGAGCAGGCCGGACTTGCGGGCAGCGCAGCAAGGAGTAACCGCGGCGGATAGCCAACGGGCGTTGCAACAGGCGATCGGCAAAAGAGACGTTACGGCTGAAATCAACTACACACACCTTGGTTATCTGAACGATATTTCCCTCTTCGGGCAAATGCAGATGCCGATTTTCGATCGCAACCAGGGTGAAATTGCGCGCGCCGGCTTCGCCATCACGCAAGCCCAGGAGCAGGAGAGATTCGCCAACGGCCAAGTGCTTACGGACGTGAGGGACGCCTTTGAGAATTTGCGCACCAACGACCAGGTCGTGGGGCTCTACCGCTCGGGGTATCTCGACCAGGCGCAGCAGTCGCGCGACATCAGCGAGTACGCCTACCGGCACGGCGCAGCCAGCCTGCTTGATTTTCTCGACGCCGAGCGCAGCTACCGGTCCATACAACTCGCCTACCGCCAGGCGCTCGCTTCGTACCTGCTCGCCCTCGAACAGCTTCGCCAAGCTGTAGGAACCAGGAGTTTGCCATGACCTTTACCCCGATCACGCGGCGCAACTGCGGCTGGCAAAGTGCGCTGGCGCTGGCTTGCGCATTTACGCTCACAGCCTGCAGCTCGAACGATCGCCAAATGACATCCTATTCCGCGAACGCTTCGACGTCTGCGACGCCCCAGCTCTTCACCCTCCCGCCGGACCAGTTGTCGCACGTGCGAGTAGTGACCATTCAGGCCACGCGGTTGACGCGCACGCTCCGGCTTACCGGCGCCGTAGCGTACGACGCCTTTAACACCACGCCGGTCATCACCCAGGTTGGCGGACCCGTCAGCCGGATTCTGGTTGTGCCCGGACAGCAGGTGAAAGAAGGCCAGCCGATGCTCGACGTAAGCAGCCCCGATTATTCGCAGTTGCTGGACGCATATTTGAAGGCGGCAGATTCCTACCGGCTTGCGGACAAGAATTGGGTCCGCGCACAAGACCTATACCAGCACCACGCCATTGCCCAGCGCGATCTGGAGCAGGCCGAATCGGACCGCAACCAGGCCCAGGCGGATCTGAACGCGGCTGACCAGGGAATGAAGATTCTCGGCATCAAGAATCCGGCCGATCTGGCGAAGGCCCCTAGTTCGGCGCTGATTCCCGTGCTTGCTCCCATCAGCGGCGAAGTCGTTGAGCGCCTCGTCTCGCCAGGCCAGGTGGTTCAAGCAGGCCAGACGCAAGCCTTTACGATTTCAAACCTGCGCACGGTATGGGTTCTGGCCAACGTGTACCAGGGGGACCTGGCCGCGGTGCGCAGCGGAGATGATGTGGTCGTGCAAAACGACGCATATCCGGGCACCTTCCACGGCAGGATCTCTTATGTCTCGCCGGCGCTCGACCCCAACACCAGAACGCTGCAAGCGCGCATTGTGGTGGACAACCCGGGAGAGAAATTGAAGAGGGATATGTATTGCACCGTCACGGTAACCGCAGGGACGATTTCGAATGCCATTGCCGTACCCGACGCATCCGTTCTGCGTGACGACAACAACCAGCCGTTCGTGTATCTGGCCACCGGCGCGAATCAGTTCGGCAGGCGCGACGTGGAGATTGGCCAAAGCCTGAATGGGCAGACGCAAATTCTAAGGGGCATTTCCCCGGGAGAGAGGGTTGTGGCCGATGGCAGCTTGTTTCTTCAGTTTGCCAATTCGCTACAACACTGAGGAGGCGGCTTCGCATGATTCATCACGTCGTCCAGTTTGCGCTGCGGCAACGGCTCATGGTGCTGCTGTTGGTGGCATTCATTGCCGTCGGTGGAGCGATTTCGTTCCAGCACATGCCGGTGGATGCCTACCCCGATCTTTCTCCACCCATGGTCGAAGTCATCACGCAGTGGCCCGGGCACGCGGCGGAAGAAATCGAACGCCTGGTTACGGTCCCAACCGAAGTGGAAATGAATGGCGTGCCGAAAATGGCCGTGATGCGCTCGATTTCTCTGTACGGTCTTTCCGATGTCATCATGACATTCGAGGAAGGCACCGACGACTACTTCGCGCGCCAGGTAGTCTTCCAGCGCTTAAGTGAAGTGACTTACCCGGCCGGGGTGACACCCACGCTGGCCCCGCTTGCGAGCCCGTCAGGGCTGGTCTATCGCTACGTCATTGATAGTCCCGACCGCACACCGCAAGAGCTGAAGGTCTACGAAGACTGGGTTATCGAGCGCGAGTATAAGCAGGTTCCGGGGGTCGCGGATGACTCCGGTTTCGGCGGCACCGTGATGCAGTACCAGGTGCTTCTCGACCCGGCAAGACTTTACGCATACCACATCACGGTGCCCACCGTGCTGCAGCAGCTTGCCGTCAACAATTCCAATGCCGGCGGCGGGTTCTATTCGCAAGGCGGCCAATTCTACTATGTGCGCGGCCTGGGGCTGGTCCGCGATACCGGGGATATCGGCGACGTCATCGTGGGCGCGCAAAATGGGGTGCCGGTGCGCATCCGCGACATCGGTGAAGTGACCATAGGAGGGGCCCCACGACTGGGCGAATTTGGATTTAACAAGAGAGATGATGCCGTCGAGGGCGTCATCATGATGCGGCGTGGCGAGCAAACGCAGAATGTGCTGAAGGGTGTCGAAGCAAAAACCCAGCAACTCAATGAGCACATTCTGCCCGCCGACGTAAAAGTGCGGCCGTACTATGACCGCAGCGACCTTGTCCAGTTGACCATCGATACGGTCGAACACAACATGCTGCTGGGGATGGCCCTGGTCCTGATCGTCCTGATGGCCTTCCTGGTGAGCCTTCGCGCCGCGGTGATCGTCGCCCTCACCATTCCCCTCGCATTGCTCTTTTCCTTCATTTTTTTGCATGCGCGCGGGGTCGCTGCCAACTTGCTTTCGATTGGTGCGATCGATTTTGGAATCCTCATCGACGGAACCCTGGTGATGGTAGAGAACGTATTCCGCGAGCTGGGCGCGCGTGAAGGCCAGAGCTACGACCTGAACAAGGTGATACTGGCGGCGGCGAAGGACGTCGATCGCCCGATCTTTTATTCCGTCGCCGTCATCATTGCGGGCTATCTACCCATCTACGCGCTCGGCGGACCCTCGGGAAAATTGTTCAAGCCGATGGCGGACACGGTGTCGATCGCACTGATCGGCGCCCTGATCTTAACCCTCACATTCGTTCCCGTCATGTGCGCCTACTGGTTCAAACGTGGCGTGCACGAGCGCTTGAACAAGCCGTTTGAATGGTTGCGCAAAAAGTATGCGGGAGAGCTCGACTGGTGCCTTGACCACCCGAAGATAACAATAGTTGTAGCCACCTTGATTTTCGCCGCCACGCTCCTGCTCATCCCTTTCATCGGCGGAGAGTTTATGCCTCATCTCGACGAAGGCGCGCTATGGGTGCGCGCGACCATGCCGTACACGATTTCGTTCGAAGAAGCGAGCAGGTTCTCGCCCCAGGTTCGCAATCTCCTGATGAAGTATGCGATGGTCACCGACGTGGGCTCCGAGCTTGGCCGTCCGGACGATGGCACAGATCCCACTGGATTCTTCAATGACGAGTTCTACGTGGGCCTGAAGCCTTACAATGACGCTTCCTGGAAGAGTGGCGCCATCCACAATAAGGCCGAGCTGACCGCGGACCTTCAGAGACAACTCAGCGCATTTCCGGGAGTTATCTTCAATTACACGCAGCCCGCTGAAGACGCGGTCGATGAGGCGTTGACGGGACTTAAGAGCGCGCTCGCGGTAAAGATTTATGGCACCGACCTGAATGTTCTGCAGAGCAAAGCGCTGGAGATCAAGCGCCGGCTCTCGCAGGTGCGGGGATTCACTGAGTTGACGGTTGTACGCGAGCTCGGCCAGCCTAGCCTGCTGATCGACGTTGATCGCGACAAGATTGCTCGCTACGGCATCAACGTCGCGGACGTAGAGGCGATTGTGCAAGCGGCCGTAGGCGGCCAGGCGGCTACCCAGGTAATCCAAGGTGAAAAGTTATTCGACCTGGTCGTGCGTATGAAGCCCGAATTCCGCGGAAATGCGCAGCAGATTGGCAATCTGCTCGTCGGGACGCCCACAGGCCAGCAAATTCCGCTGAGCGAGCTGTCGAATATCCACGAGGCCGGCGGCGCTTCGTTCATTTATCGTGAAAACAACTCACGCTACATCGGGGTGCAGTACAGCATCGAGGGGCGCGACCTCGAGAGCGCCGTGCGCGATGGACAGCGAGCCATCGCGGATCTAGAAAAATCCCTGCCCGCCGGATATCGTCTCGCCTGGGGAGGGGAGTATGGCGAATTTCTTGAAGCCAAGCACCAGATTGAGTTCATCGGCCCGCTTGCCGTGCTTATCATTTTCATGATCCTGTTCGCGCTTTATGGCAATTTTAAATTTCCGCTGACCATTGCCTTCGGCGTCATCCTGACCGAACCTGTAGGCGCCCTGATCGCGCTCAAGCTGACCCACACGCCGTTCAGCGTCTCGTCGGCGCTAGGCTTGCTCGCGTTGATGGGCGTTTCGGTCGAAACCGCCGTCATCCTCGTCTCCTACATCAACAAGCTGCGTCTGGAAAATAAAGACATCCGCACCGCAACCCGCGAGGCTTCCCTTTTGCGGTTGCGGCCTATCGTGATGACTGCCATGGTCGCTTGCCTGGGACTGCTGCCTGCAGCGCTTTCCACGGGCATCGGTTCTGACACGCAAAAGCCTTTCGCCATCGTAATTGTCGCCGGGCTGGTATCGCGGCTCTTCCTCGGTTTTTTCGTCAACCCTGTCCTGTACGAGATGGTCGCCCGCGATGGCGACGTCTTGCAGGTCTGATTGGATGGCCGCGGCTGGTGAGAATGTTCAGGCGTCCCTGCGAGCGCGCATCGGCGATCATGACATCCAACTCACCGCGGTCCCGAGTCCACGGCAATAACGGAAACACCCAGCACGCCGGGTGCTCCCGGATCGTACATAAGATAGCGCTGGGGCAAAGTCTCTCAAACCAACTTATCGAGTTTGCGGTCCATTCCTATCTTCCGGATGGTGTGGAAGCGACCACGAAAGCCTGGGTGGTGAAGCAATGGTGGCAGGAGGATACGCGCCCGGAAGCTGAAGGTTATTTTGCGGATGAACCTTCTTGAGGCTGGTCTGATGATATGCTGCGTTGGGTCAAGTACCTGAGACCCGGACAGGGGTAGAAAATGACAGAGTCGCGAGGCGATGAGTACACGAAGAACGGCTACGTTTCTTATCCTGGCCTGCTTGATGCCGGCGAACTAAAGACTTTGCTCACTGAGATCAGCCGTATCAGTGACGGCAATACGCTTGCCTCACACGACAAGACCCGCCTTGAAATGGAGCCTCAGCAAAAGCCTGAGGGGCGCCTGGTGCGGAGAATCTACGAGCCCTGCAGCCACTATGCGCCTTTCCGCGACTTATCAGAAGCACCCAGGCTCCTGGATGCGGTGGAGAGTTTCTTGGGACCCGACATCTTGTTTCACTACAGCAAGATCAACATGAAGCCGCCATCCATCGGTTCCGTGGTCGAGTGGCACCAGGATCTCTCTTACTACCCGCTGACCAACTCCTCTTCCCTGGCGGTTCTGATCTATCTGGACGACGCGGACGTCGAGAACGGTTGCCTGCAGGTGATTCCGGGCCGTCATAACGGCAGACTTCTTGATCACGTGAGGGACGGGTATTTCGTGGGAAAGGTTGTGGAGCCGCTGGATGAATCGCAGGCAGTTCCGGTTGAAGGAAAGGCGGGTACGGCTATTTTCATGCATTGCATGACGCCCCACGCCTCGGTCACGAATCAATCCGATCGGCCGCGCAGGACGCTGATCCTCAGCTATCGCGCCGCCGACGCCTTCCCAATTTATTCCGGTGATGTGACTCCAGAGTTGGAAAAGGCGACGCGACTTGTACGGGGCAAGCCTGCCGACAGTGCGCGCTTCTCATTCGATCATTTCCCTATCCCGCGCCGCAAGCAACCTGTCGCCTCTCTTTATGAGCTGCAGGAACTTTCACGCAAACAAACAGCCTGAGGTTTCCTTGCCGTTCCTCGGCACGGCCGCCTCAGAGATATTTAGCGCCCGGCTAATCTCCCTGATCGACCATCCGTGCACTATTTGCATCCGAATTGGCGCCCGCAGACGAAGTCGACGGAGCGCGAGCAAAGTAAGCAGTTGACGCTGATGGAGAACGCACAGCTCCTCGGGATTCGGAGCAGGGTCCCTGGGCTCGAAGAATCACGGCGAAATCCGTACGAAGGTATTTGGTACCGATTAGCGAGCCTACCGGAATGATCGCCCACCACCGTGCGCGACGAAGAGCACGATCGCATACACAAGCAACGTCGCCCGAATTCACCACTCGATGGTGATCAGCGCATAAGCGTGCAGGTCGGGCACCGTAAATAAGGTACCGGCCTCTTGCCGGGATTCAATCCTTTGTGGGCCATCGGTCCCCGGCGCGTGCAGAATAACGCTTTGCGCCGTCGCCCCGTCTGGCAATGAGACCCGGACCGGGATATTGTGAAGCGTCGCAATCTTCGCAGAGTCGTAATTCAAAAGGTGAACGAACATCCGCCGGTGGGAAAGTTGCACAGTTGCGTGCGCCACAAGACCGGGAGGCCCCTCAACCGAGATTGGAATCTGCTCGTCTGCCGCCCACCGAATAAGCTCGATGAGTTCCTTCGAGTTTTTCGGACGTTTCCAGAATGCGCTGGTGATGGCAAAGTTCGGCTTCGAGGGCGGCAGGACACCGTCAAATTCAACCACGGAAAGATACGCTACTCTTCCCAGGCCGACTTGCTTCCGG
>JBEKLB010000291.1:0-8736 GCA_050010415.1 Bryobacteraceae bacterium
TAAATCCGCGCTGATGAAGCCAGGACGTGACTGCGTCCGCGTCTTCCTGCGCCACGCCGTAATGTTCCAGAAACTGATCCGAGCTGAGCCATTGGTGAAAATTAGGAGATTTGGCATCATGCAGCTCTTCGATAAATTGCTGCATCGCCGCCTCGCGCTCCGGGGAACGTTTCAGTTGGAGCAGCATGTGGTTGAGCGCAAATTCATCGGAGACCATTCCGCGATCGTTCAATGCAGTCGCTTCCGGGCGGGTATTGCCCGTGAGGACCGCGAGCTTCGCTTCATCCACCGCTCCGTGGATCATGCGGGTGGGCCGGCCGGTAGGCTCGGCATAAACGCGGGCAGCCAAACTGAGCAGCCCGAAGGTGAAAATCAAATATCCAGTCTTTGGCAGTCTTGCCGTTGGTACTCCTCCCTTTTGCAGCTGGTAGCTGCAGGCGGAACAACGACTTTGCCGTGCGGCTAGTGGCCTAGTATACACACCACGCCCGAAGTACGTCTATGGAGTTCTGCGCTTCCCACAATTCCAAGCGTACTATTCAATTCGAAGCCACAACCCCTTGTGCCGCTAGGACTCAGCAACTTTCCGTACTTAGTACCCTAATTTCCCCGGAGCTAAGCGACGATACTTAAGTTGCTCGTAGCCACGGCCGGAGTACTGTCGGCCAGCGACATACATAACGACAGCGAGATATGGGGAATTCAATGGCCAGTTCGGTTGCTCCGCTAACCGCGGTGGAGACCCCTGGCACGGATCTCGGCCCTGAGCCCTCCCAACAAGTCAGATCTTTCCACTTCGCCGTCACTTGGGTCACGCTCTTTGCGCACCTGGATCCCACTGTGGCAACTGGCCCAAGTGCGGCAACTGTTCCAAGTACCTCTGTCAGCCCGCGCACCCGCATCGAACATCCCGCACCCTCACTGGCCCTGGTTCCGGTCGTAGCTTCCGCGCCTTTAATGGAGCAACGCACCACCGAGCAATTCAGCGCGTCATGGGAAATGGTGGTCCCCAAGATGAAGCGGACCGGCGCGCGAACCTTCCTCCCCGCAGAAAGTCCGGAGCGCAATAGCAAGAAGCCGGAGCTGGTATGATCGCCCAGCACTCGAACATCATTGAGATCTCCGTCAAGCCCGGCGTTCAGCCGCAGATCGACGCAGCCCTGGCGCTGCGCTCCTCCGGCCGCCTGGAAGAGGCGCTTCGAGCGCTCGCCAATCCCACCGAATACAATCCCTACCTTTACACCGTTCGCGGCGAGATCGAGTTTCGACTGGGCCATTTTCAAGACGCGGCGTTGAGCTACTTCGCAGTGGTTCAGTCGGAACCGGACAACGCCGATGCGCATTACAATCTGGCTCTGTGCCTGCAACGCTCGGACCGCTGGGATGCCTCTTGCCAGGCCTTCGAACGCGTGCTGTCGATCGATGCGGGGCGCGACGCTGCCCGCCTGGGGTTGGGCGCCAGCTTGCTTTATCTGAATCGCCTGGATGAAGCGCTCGCGAATTTCCATCAGTGTTCGCCTGCCATCCAGAGCGCGGCTACGTTCGGAAAGGCAGTGACTTTGCAACTGCTGCATCGGTACGGTGAAGCCGAGAACGCCTATGAAGTGCTGCTCGCGGCCGATCCGAACTCGGAAGAAACTTTATCCAATCTGGTCGCGCTCGGCATCGAAACCAACGACCTGGACCGGGTACGCGAATATTCGCAGCGCCTGCTCCGGGTGTCGCCGCAATCGCCGGTGGCGTTTCAAGGTTTGGCGACGGTCGCGCTGGAACGGCAAAATCATCATGCGGCGGCGCGCTATTGCGACAGCGTGGTGCAACTGGCGCCCGATTGTTTGGAGGGGTGGCACAACCTGGGTGTCGCGCTAGACCGCATTCTGACCGCCTTCGACGCTCCAAAACCTGCAGTAGTTGGCCCGGCGTTAGCCGGCATGGGGGTGACCTAAATGTCTCGTTTGCGCGTTCGTATCGAATTGAACCGGAGATTGTCCGGAGTACCGCTCGACAAAATGGCCAGCGTGGTCGAAGAAACCCGCAAATTCTTCTATCTGCTGTCCGAGGATGTGCACATTGAAGCGGATCGTGGCGAGTGGCTGGCTTCCGATTTCGACGCCGAGTCGCTCAACTTCACCGCCGAATACGCCGGGCCGGTATCCGACGACCAAGTGCATGCATTCGGAGCCGCTTTTTCCGGCGCTACATCCCTACGCCGCGACACCATCGCCCAGTTCACGCGCATCGCCGATTTTCTGGGCGAAGACGAATTGGTCGGATTCGGACTCTATCAATCCGACCAGGAAACCGAACCCACGGAATGGCGCTGCCTTTCCAAGCGCGACGCCATGCGCTTCGGCGACGAGATCAAGCTGCTGGCGCAGGCCGCCGGGGAGCATTTGCCGGACACGCAGTTGCCCGCGGTCTTGCCCCAGGTGATGAACGGGAGCGTCGCCGGACGACGTCTCTTCAAAGACCGCCGTGAGAGTGACCGGCGCGACCGGGAGGCGCTGGCGGCCGATCCTTCCAAGCTGATTCGCGACATGGAATCCAATCTCGCGACGCGCATCGGCCTGCTCGAAGGGGAAGTGGCCGAGCAGACGCGCAAAATACAACAATTCTGCGGCAATCCGGACGTGGCCGAAGAAAGATTTCAGAAGCTGTTGTCGGCGATGGAAACCTTTTGGGCGCAAGCTCCCCGCCAGTTCCTGCAATTACCGGCCCCAGCGGCTGCTCCCGCGCCAGTTCCAGAGCCAGCTCCACAAATGGCTTCCGCGCAAGCCGAGTCTAAGATCCTGGAACAGGCTTCGGCACTCGCTCTGATCAGTACTCCCAGGCCAACGGAGGTCAAACTCCCACAGCCTGTTCCGACGCCCGCTCCCGTGCAGTTACTCTTGAGCGCACCGGCGCCAGCCGAAGTTAGAATCGCTGAGCCCGCGCCCGCACCGGCGGCGATCAGCGCAGCCGCGCCAGCCGAGGCCAAAGCTGAGACCAAGGCGCCCGATGCCGAACCCACTCCAGCGCCCATCCGTCCGGCGATCTCAACACCCCAAAAATCACGACCTTGGTCCATGCTCGGCATTGCAGCCGCGGCCACGGCCGCCATCCTGCTCGGTGTCGCTTTTCCCGAGCTGCAACACCAGTGGGTGCGATACGTCCACGTGGAAACCTTGCCGACGGCCAAGCTGAAACCGCCGCCGGCGCCGTCCCTGCCATCGATCTCGACGGCTTCGATCTCAAAGGCGCAAAAGGCGGAAGCCCGGCCGGCCCGGGAAGCCGTGGTCAAAACGGTAGCGGCGCGAACATCGGAGCCCTTCGTCGGCCCGCACATTCCGCTCGACATCCCAGCCCACCTGAAATCGAAGATCCAGGCCGATGTGCAAGTGGACGTGTTAGTGGCCATCGACCAGGCTGGCAACGTAACCGGCGCACATGTTGCGTCCACCAAGGGCGATCGCGCCCATTTGTTGGTGACGGAGGCGCTTCGCGCCGCTAAGCAGGCCCGGTTTCGGCCCGCTCGCGAAGGCGAGAAGACCGTAGACAGCAAGATGGTGCTGACCTTCGAATTCAAACCGGAATTGAACGCATTCTAACCGCTCTCGGCGTTGAGAAACCGCTCCACGTTGGCCTTCACGGTCCGGCGGTCCAGGCCCATCCTGCGCGCCGCTTCTTCGTAACTCCCGGTCAATCGATATACCCGCGCGGCGTAACGCGCCAATAACTCGTCCGCCCTCAACTGACCCGCGCGGAAGCGTGCGAAGAACTCATCGTCATCGGCGCTGGCCGAACCCGCTTGCGCCAAAGGCTGATACGAGCGCCGGATAATCACGTTCCGCACGCACTGCTCCAGCTCCCGATAATTACCCGGCCACGCATAATCGGCGGGCAGTTGCTTGGCGATCCATTCTTCTATCTCGGGCAGGCATCGCTCCGCCTCGTCCCCCACCGTTCTGAGCGCCATATAGTGAACCAACTCGCTTAGCACCTGGGGAGAGTCCCGAATCTGATCCGCCAACGACGGCGTTTGAATTAAATCCGCGCAGAGACGATAGTAGAGATCTTCGCGGAACCGCCCGGCGCGGATCTCGGCGGGCAAGTCGCGATTGGTCGCCGCGATCAGCTTCCCATGAAAGTCGCGCAGCACCGTATCGCCCACCGCCGAGAATCGGCGAGTCTCCATCACTCGCAGCAGCTTCACTTGAATCGCCAGATCCATTTCGCCCAGTTCGTCCAGGAACACGGAACCTGAGAGCGGACATGCTTCGAGCCATCCTTTGCGATCGCCGATGGCCCCGGTGAACGATCCGCGCCTGTGCCCAAACAACTCGCTCTCGATCAGCGTCGGTGAGAGCGCCGCGATGTTGATGGCGAGAAAGCTCTCGCCAGGCGCGTCGGCAAATTCCATCCGCTCCGCGTCGAATGGCACGTAGCGCGCACCCGCAATGGCGCGCGCGATCAGCTCCTTGCCCGTTCCCGACGGCCCTGTGATCAAGGTGGGGAAATCGCCCATCTTCCCATACAGCACGCGCCGGTAGCGCCGCATGTCGTGCGTGAAGATGGATTGCCAGATACTGGCACGCAATCGCGCAGCCGGCATCGAGTTCCCGATGATGTTGTCGTAGATGTGATGAAACGCGCGCTGGATCTGCCGGAAACACGCGAAAACATGCGCCGGCTCCAGGCCGCTGTCGAAGCGAACGCAGCATAGCCGGTTCCAATCCGCCAGGAATTCACGATAGAAGCGCCACTTGCTGCGCGAGGCGTCAAACTGCGACGCCACAAACCGAGGGCGATAGCGCTCATAGAGCAGATAGTGGACGCTCTCTTCGTAGGCGGTGAGCTCTTCCTCGCGAACCCCGGAGGCCGTAGCCAGATGTGCGGGCAGCACCTCCATCAATGCACCGAGCTTTTTGTAAATCGCGGTAACGTTCGGCGACTCCGCGTCCGGATCGCTCACCGATGCGCTCCACACCACGCCGCCCGGCACAAATTCACGGCCGAGCGCGGCCTTCTCGAACTTGATTCGCTCGGTAAGAAAAGGATTCCCGTAGCCCAGTTGAGCCACCGACGAAAGGAAGTGCTGATCCTGCCTGGAAAACACACCCATGCATCTATTGTATACAGGCATACATTTAGTGAACACCGACCTCCTGCAAATTGACTATTCGCTATTGCAAAAGAAAGGGACTAATGAACGGCCTCTTTGGCCTTGAAAGTGCCGATTACATGACATGGCGACAACAAATCCAGTACGGCCGGAATCCAGCGGATATGCCGCTCTTTTGGGCGACGCGGGCTTCCAATCCTTTCTCTGGACGCAATTCCTGGCGGCGTTTAACGACAACATTTACAAAATGATCGTGTCCGTGGGGGCCGTCGAACTAGCAGCGAATCAGCTGCTCGGCTCGCGCTATTTGGCCATCGCGGGCGCCGTCTTCGTGCTGCCCTTCTTGCTGTTCGCCGGATACGCGGGCCAACTCGCCGATCGCTGCAGCAAAACGCGCGTTCTCCAGATCACCAAGGCTTTCGAAATCGTGATCATGGGCGTCGGCATCGTTGCGCTCTACGCCCGCAGCATCGAAATGCTGCTGGTGGTTCTCTTCCTTCTCGCGCTGCAGGCCAATTTCTTCAGCCCGGCAAAATACGGCATCCTCCCCGAGATGCTGAGCGAAGCGCAACTGACGCGCGCCAACGGTTTGCTCGAACTCTCTACCTTCGCCGCCATCGTGCTCGGAACCAGCGTCGGATCGTTCCTCTTCGCACGCTGGAAAGGCGAGCCACTGATGATGGGCGGGATGTTGCTGGCGATTGCCATGGTCGGATCGTTCACCAGTCTCTTCATCCGCAAAGTTCCCGCTTCGGGCTCGCGCCTGCCGATGCAGTGGAATCCTTTTGGAGAAGTCATCACTGGAATCCGCCGCATCTATCGCGACCGTCCGCTGTGGCTCACCGTCGCCGGCATCTCCTATTTCTGGTTTCTGGGCGCGCTCTTTCAGATGGCCGTGATCCTGGTCGGCAGCGAATCGCTGCATCTGTCGGACACGCGAACGGGGCTGCTGGTGACGGCTTTGGCCGTTGGCATCGGCATCGGCAGCATCGCCGCTGGATGGCTTTCGGGCGACACGGTCGAGATAGGCTTGGTTCCCTTGGGCGCGGCTCTGCTCGGCATCGCCGCCGTCCTCTTGGGTTTCGCGCATTCCTTCGCATCCAGCGTGGGTTGGCTTTCGCTCGCGGGCTTCGCCGGCGGTCTCTTCATCGTCCCGCTCAACGCCTTCCTGCAAGAACACGCCGAGCCCGAAGAAAAGGGCCGCTTGCTCGCCACCAACAATTTCTTGAATATGATCGGAGTGGTGCTTGCATCCGGCGCGCTCTTTCTATTCCACGATCTTCTGCGTTGGACGCCGTCCAATATCCTGGCCGCCCTGGGCCTTTTGACCCTGGCCGCCACCGTCTACATCGCATGGCTGGTTCCGGCGCCGCTGGTCCGTCTGATCTTGTGGATCTTGGCGAATGTCCTCTTCAAAATCCGCATCGTCGGGTCAGACAACATTCCCAAGCAGGGCGCCGCGCTCATCGTTTCCAATCACGCCTCCTATGCCGACGCCATTCTGGTCGGCTGCGCCACTCCGCGCTTTATTCGTTTCCTGATGTGGCAGCCCCTGTACGACAACAAATGGCTGAACCCGTTCTGCCGCCTGCTATACGCGATTCCCATCCCGACCAATTCGCCTAAAGAGTCCCTGCGCGCGCTGCGCAACGCTCGCACGGAGCTGGAAGCGGGTCAGTTGGTCTGCATTTTCCCGGAAGGCGAAATCACGCGCACCTCGCACGTCAAGCCCTTCGAGCGCGGCGTGGATGTGATCACCCGCGGCATCGATTCCACGCCCGTCATTCCGGTTTACCTGGACGGCCTGTGGGGCCACGCACTGAGCTTGAAGGGCGGCCGTCCATTCTCATCGCGCTTGAAGCTGCGCCACGAAGTGACCGTCTACGTCGGCGAACCCGTTACCGGCAATGTCGACTCCGGCAGTTTGCATCGCCGCGTACTGGAGCTTGGAACCAAGGCCGCCGAATGCCGCAAGAGTGCGACCAGCACCTTGTCTCATCGATTCATCGCGGCTGCCAAGCGCCGTTGGTCGTCGATCGCGCTGGCCGATTCCACGGGCGCGCAGCTCACCTTCGGCCAGACCCTGACCGCCGCGCTGCTCCTTAAGAAATGGATCCTCGGCCATTGCTCCACCTCGCGCTCCGTCGGACTGTTGCTGCCCTCTTCGGTGGGCGGAGCGCTGGCGAACCTGGGCGTTACGCTGGCCGGCAAGACCGCCGTCAATCTGAACTTCACCGCGGGCGAAGAAGGCCTGCGGCACGCGATCGCGAAATGTGAAATCTCGACCATCCTTTCCTCGCGCGCTTTTCTCGAAAAGGCCAAGCTCGCCGAACTGCCCGGCACCATCTATCTGGAAGACCTGCTGGCCACCTTCAGCCCCGCGTCGAAAGCCGTCACGATGCTGGCTGCGCGACTCGTTCCCGCTCGCTATCTCGCCGGCGCAACCAAGCCCGACGATGTCGCCGCCGTAATCTTCTCCAGCGGCAGCACCGGCACTCCCAAAGGCGTGATGCTCTCGCATTGGAACCTGCTCGCGAACGCCGACGCCACCGCGCAAGTTTACTCCGTGGATCACACCGATTGCATGCTCGGCGTCCTGCCGTTCTTTCACTCCTTTGGTTTCACCTACACGCTCTGGTTTCCGTTGCTCAACGGCTTCAAAGCGGTATTTCATCCTAATCCCACCGACGCCAAAGCCATCGGCGAACTCGCGGGCGAGCATCATCCTACGCTCTTTCTCTCCACTCCCACCTTTTGCCTCGGCTATTTACGCAAATGCACGCGCGAACAGCTCGGGAGCATTCGATACCTGCTGGTGGGCGCGGAGAAACTGCGGCCGGCGCTCGCGAAATCGTTCGAAGAGAAATTCGGCGTCACGCCGCTCGAAGGCTACGGCTGCACCGAAATGGGCCCGGTGGTCTCCGTCAACGTCACTCATCACGAGCGCTCGGCTTACAAGCCGGGCACAGCGGGACGGCCGCTGCCCTATGTCTCACTGCGTATCGTCGATCCGGAAACCATGGCCCCGCTCGCGCCCGCAGAAACCGGACTCCTGTTGGTGAACGGTCCCAGCCGCATGCTCGGATACCTGGGCGAGCCCGAGCGCTCCGCGCAGGCACTCATCGATGGCTACTATTCCACGGGCGATCTCGCCTTCGTCGATTCCGACGGCTTCCTCCAAATCGTCGATCGCCTGGCGCGCTTCAGCAAAATCGCGGGCGAGATGGTGCCGCATCTGAAGATCGAAGAAACGGTGCATGACATCCTCGGCGATCAGCCGTGCATTGTGCTCGGCATCCCCGACGACCAGCGCGGCGAACGCCTGGTCCTCCTCTACACCCAAACCGAGACCACGTCCAAGGAAGTCTGGCAACGCCTCTCGGAATCGGATCTACCGAAACTCTGGATTCCGAAGCGCGAAAACATTTACTCTGTCGACTCCATCCCCACGCTCGGCACCGGCAAGCTTGACCTGCGCGGCGCGAAGGCAACTGCCATCGAACTCGCCAGCGCCTCCCGTTCGAGCGAAGCGGAAACGGAGAAGGTCAATGCGAATTGAACCTGTTCGTCCCCTGGAGGCCGCCGCGGCAGCGTGCGAGCTGGTAGAGCCTGCCGTTAGCTGAGGGAGAAAATCC
>JBEKLB010000292.1:0-8733 GCA_050010415.1 Bryobacteraceae bacterium
GCAGCGCGATGGGACGGCCGTGGGGGCAGCTCATCGGACAATCTGTCGCAGCCAGCTCTTTCAACAGCCACTCCATTTTCGTCTGATCCAGCCGCATGTTGATTTTTATTGCCGCGCGGCAGGCGATGCTTGCGGCCATCGCGCGGCGCAGATGGTCCAATGAAACTTTGCCCGGCTCGCCCTCTGCCATTTCGAGAATCTCAAACACCAGCTTTTCGATTTCAGCCGGCCCCACTCCCGCCGGAGCGCCCTTCACCGCGATGATTCGATTTCCAAAGGGTTCCGAGTCGAAACCGGAACGCTCCAGTTCCCCCGCGATGCGTGCATATTCGATCTGCTGCGCAGCCGTTAAGTCCAGCAGGATCGGCATCAGGAGCTGCTGGCGTTCCACGCCCCCGCGCGCCTGCTGGCGCAGCACTTTCTCGAACAGAATGCGCTCATGCGCCACATGCTGATCGATGATCCACAGGCCGTCGCGGCCGGCCGCGATGATGAAGCTCTCGTGAATCTGGCCCAGCGGACGGAGATCGGAAAGAGAAGCCAGGCTCTGCGGCGCTTCCGTTATCTGGAGCGCGAGAGAGCCGTGCGTGTCGGGAATGGTGGACACTCGCGGCGTGGGTGGGGCAGCGTTCAACGTAAATACCGGCAGGTCTTCTAACCGTTCGGTCTCCATTTCGCTGCCGGGCAGCGGCTCAAAGCGCTGATTCTCGATGCGCTGCGTGAAGTCGGAGAACGGCAGATCCGCGGCAGGCTGGGGCTGCTGGGAAAGCGGAATGCTGGATGCCGGACGTGAGGCGATTAGCCGTTCGCGAATCGAGTCGCGGACGAAATCGTGGACAAATGTTCCATGCCGGAAGCGAACCTCGGTTTTCGAGGGATGGACGTTGACATCCACTTCCTCGCAATCGCAATCCACGAAAAGCAGCGCGAAGGGATAACACGCTGCAGGCATCAGGTTGTGATACGCGGAAGAGAGCGCGTGCAAGAGCAGCCGGTCGCGAATCAAGCGGCCATTCACAAACAGATAAATCGAATTCCGATTGGTCTTCTGCACCTGAGGCCCGGAGACGAAGCCTCTGAGTGCGAAGACGCGCGTGGAACGGTCGTCAGCCTCCACCACTTCGAGGTCACGTTCGACATAGTCCAGGTCGATCAGGTCTTCGAGCGTCTGATTCCCGAATACCTGATAGACGCGCTCCTGCAACGTCTCTACCGGCGTTACGTCCAGCAGTTGCGATGAGCCGTGGCTCAACTGAAACGATTTCTTGGGATGCGCCAGGCTGTAATGCGTCGCGAGCGAAGCGATGTGCGCCAGCTCGGTTTGATCGGACCGCAGAAACTTCTTGCGCGCCGGGACGTTGTAGAACAAATCCCTTACCGAGATGGTAGTCCCTGGAGGCCGCGAAAACTCATCGCATCGGATGATCTTGCCGCCTGCAATTTCGACCGCGGCGCCGGTACTCTCTTCGGCCGCGCGCGTCTCAAGCACCAGCCGGGACACCGACGCGATGGAAGGCAGCGCTTCGCCGCGGAATCCGAGCGTAGCGATCGAAAGCAGATCTTTGACGTCGCTGAGTTTGCTGGTAGCGTGACGCTCGAAAGCCAGCAGGGCATCGTCGCGCAACATCCCGCTGCCGTTATCGGCGACACGGATCAATCGGCGGCCGCCGCTCTCGACATCAATCCGGAGATCGGTGGCTCCTGCGTCGAGAGAGTTTTCGAGCAGCTCTTTGACCACCGACGCAGGCCGCTCAACCACCTCTCCGGCCGCAATTTTGTTGGCGACGTTATCGGAGAGGACGCGGATTCTTCCCATGGAGAAAGAAGTCTAGGTGCTCATGGACGAGAGGAATTCGCCGTTGCTCTTGCTCTTGCCCAGACGATCCAGGAGCAATTCCATGCTTTCCACGGGCGAAAGCGGATTCAACACGCGGCGCAGCACGAAGATCCGGTTGAGCTCTTCGCGCGGCACCAGCAGCTCCTCTTTGCGCGTGCCGCTCTTGGTGATATCGATGGCGGGGAAGACACGCTTGTCCATCAGTTTCCGATCCAGATGGATTTCCATGTTGCCGGTGCCTTTGAATTCCTCAAAGATCACGTCGTCCATGCGGCTTCCGGTGTCGATCAGGGCGGAGGCGACAATGGTGAGCGAGCCGCCTTCTTCGATGTTGCGCGCCGCGCCGAAGAAGCGCTTGGGGCGCTGCAGGGCATTGGAATCCACGCCGCCCGAGAGCACTTTGCCGGATGGCGGGACCACGGTGTTGTAGGCACGCGCCAGACGCGTAATGGAATCGAGCAGGATGACGACGTCGCGTTTGTGCTCCACTAACCGCTTGGCTTTTTCGATCACCATTTCGGCCACTTGCACGTGGCGCGAGGCCGGCTCATCGAACGTCGAGCTGATCACTTCGCCCTTCACCGAGCGCTGCATGTCGGTGACTTCTTCAGGACGCTCGTCGATCAGCAGCACAATGAGGGAAACTTCCGGGTGATTGGCCGTGATGGAATTGGCGATGGATTGCAACAGCATGGTCTTGCCGGTGCGGGGCGCCGCGACAATTAAACCGCGCTGCCCTTTGCCGATGGGCGTGAGCAGATCCATCACGCGGCCCGAGTAACTGTCGCGCGTGGTTTCCAGTTTCAGCCGCTCGTCGGGATAGAGCGGCGTCAGGTTGTCGAAGAAGATTTTGTTGCGAGCTTCCTCCGGCGGTTCGAAGTTGATGGCGTCAACCTTGATAAGCGCGAAGTATCGTTCGCCTTCCTTGGGCGGACGGATCTGGCCGGAGATGGTGTCGCCGGTGCGCAGATCGAAACGGCGGATTTGCGACGGCGAAACATACACGTCGTCGGGTCCGGGCAAATAATTGTACTCGGGCGCACGCAGGAAACCGAAGCCATCGGGCAGGCATTCCAGCACGCCTTCGGAGAAGATCAGTCCGCTCTTCTCGGCCTGCGTTTGCAGGATCTTGAAGATCAGCTCCTGTTTGCGCAGCCCGGCGATGCCGGTGACATTCAGATCCTTGGCGATCTGGTTGAGGTTCTGGATGCTCATGTCCTTGAGCTCCACCAGATCGAGCGTGCCGTTCTTTGGATTGGCCTGAGCCGCGCCCGCGCCGTGGCGCTTACGTCCGCCCGGCTGGCCGGTGGGCTTGTCCGCCTTACCATTGGGGTCGGGCGCTTTGTCGGCCGAAGATTGTGGCTCAGCGGCCTTGGAGTCCGCTGCTTTGCCGTCGCTCTTGGAGCTGGCTTTGCCGTCCGTTTTTGTTTCGGATTCTTCGGGGGTGGGAGCGGCTACTGCCGCTGGGTCTTGATTGTCTTGATCGCTTGCCAAATTTCCCTCGCTCCTCGGCAATCTTCGGCCGAGAACGGCAGAGGCTCGCTCTCCGGAGACTGGCTTCGGATGGCCGCTAAGCCTTGCCGCTGATTGCTTTGACTTTTCAACTTATCCGTCTTAGTGGCGATCACCAGGTATCGCCGGTTATGGAACTCCAACCACTGTTTCAGTTCCAGATCCTTATCCATCCAACCCCGACGCGCGTCGAGGATCAAAAAGCAGAGCTCTAAAGATTGCCGCTGTAACAGGTATTGTTCGATGAGTTCTTTCCACTGGAATACTATTTCCTTCGGGACACGAGCATAACCATATCCCGGCAGATCGACGAAGTGGAATTGGCCATCGACCCGATAAAAATTAACCAGCTGCGTACATCCGGGTTTGGCGCTTGTAAACGCCAGCTTCTTTTCGCCCGTAAGGCAATTCAACAAACTTGACTTGCCGACGTTGCTACGCCCCAGAAACGCAATCTCCGGGAGCGTTTCGGCTGGAAACTGTTCCGGCCGAGCTGCACTTTTTACAAATTGAGCGTCCATCCGGCCAGCGGCGGAACCTTAAATCGAAATCCGCTCTTCCGCCGACCCGCCCCGCACTAACTCCACCGGCGGCGTAGTGGCCGCGAGCGGCAATGCCACCAGTTCCCGTTCCAGCGCGATCTTCAGCACTTCATCCATGGAGGTTACGAACTGCAGCTTCATCTCCTTGCGGATGACTTCTGGAATATCGGGAAGATCCTTTTCGTTGTCCTTCGGAAGCACTAACTCGTAAATCCCTTGCCGGTGCGCCGCCAGAACTTTCTCTTTCAAACCGCCGATAGGCAGCACGCGTCCGCGCACCGTGATTTCGCCCGTCATCGCAAGATCGCAACGCACGGGAATATTGGTGAGCGCGCTGCAGATGCTGGTAGCGATGGTGATGCCGGCCGAAGGACCGTCCTTGGGAATAGCGCCTTCGGGCACGTGCACGTGGATATCGACGTTGCGGTAAAAATCGCGCGGCAGGCCCAGCAGGTGCGCTCTAGACCGCACGTAGCTCATGGCCGCGTGGGCCGATTCCTGCATCACGTCGCCCAGCTTGCCGGTGGTTTGGAGCTTGCCCTTGCCTTCCATCACCGCTGCTTCGGTGGTGAGAATGGAGCCACCTACTTCGGTCCAAGCCAAGCCCACGGTGGCGCCCACTTCGTTCTTCTTGTCGGCTTGCAGGTCGCGGAATTTGTGCGGGCCCAGGTATTCCGACACGGTGTCGGCGTTGAGAATTCCCTTTTCACTCTTCTTGGATTCGACGCGCTTGCCGCCGTTCTGTGCATTGACTACTTTGCGCGCCACCTTGCGGCTGACGTTACCGATCTCCCGCTCCAGATTGCGCACACCGGCTTCGCGTGTATAGTACTGGATCAAACTTTGCAGGCCTTGGTCGGTGAATTCCAGGTCGCCCGTTTTCAGACCGGTCTGCTTCATTTGCTTGGGAACCAGAAACTTCTTGGCGATCTCCAGCTTTTCGAGCTCGGTATAACCGGAGAGCCGGATCACCTCCATGCGATCCTGCAGCGCCGGCGGAACGGTGTGCAGCACGTTGGCCGTGGCGATGAAAAACACCTGGCTCAGATCGTACTCCACGTCCAGATAATGATCCATGAACATGTAATTCTGTTCCGGATCGAGCACTTCGAGCAGCGCCGCCGATGGATCGCCGCGGAAGTCCATCGACATCTTGTCGATCTCATCCAGCATGAACACCGGGTTCTTGGTGCCGGCCTTCTTCATCATCTGCAGCACCTGGCCGGGCAGCGCACCGATGTACGTTCTGCGATGGCCGCGGATCTCGGCTTCGTCGCGCACGCCGCCCAGCGAGAGACGAATAAATTTGCGGCCGGTGGCCTTGGCGATCGACATTCCGAGCGACGTTTTGCCGACTCCGGGAGGTCCGACAAAGCACAGGATGGAACCTTTGGGGTTCTGCACCAGACGGCGCACGGCTAGAAATTCGAGGATGCGTTCTTTGATCTTCTCGAGACCGTAGTGATCCGATTCCAGCACCGTCTGCGCGTGATTGAGGTCGCGGATCTCCTTGGACTTCTTCTTCCACGGCACCGCCAGCAACCAATCCAGATAATTGCGCGACACCGTGGATTCAGCCGACATAGGCGGCATGTTTTCCAGACGCCGCAATTCCGCGATGGCCTTCTCGTGGGCGTCCTTGGTCATGCCCGCGGTGTCGATCTTGCGCTTCAGTTCGTCGAACTCGCTCTTTTCACCACGGCCCAGTTCCTTCTGGATCGCTTTGATCTTCTCGTTGAGGTAATACTCTTTTTGCGCCTTTTCCATCTGGCGCTTCACGCGGCCCTGGATGGTGCGGTCGACATTGAGCTTTTCGATCTCGATGTCGAGCATTTCCGCCACGCGCGTCAGCCGGTCCACGGGATCGAAGATTTCGAGCAATTCCTGCTTCTCTTCGATGGTCAACTGCAGATTCGCGCCCACCGTGTCGGCCAGCTTGCCCGGCTCGTCCACGCGGATGGCGGCGATCATGGTTTCATAGTTCAGGTTCTGGCTCAGCTTGACGTACTGTTCAAACAGGCCGGTCACGCGGGCGACCAGCGCTTCGAGCTGCGGTCCCGCATCCACCTTGAAGTTGAAGGTTTTCACTACCGACCGGAAATAGCCCTCATCTTCGCTCACCGAGATGATTTTGCCGCGCTCCACGCCTTCCACCAGCACCTTGATGTTGCCGTCCGGCAGCTTCAAACTTTGGACGATGTTCGCCACCGTTCCCACGCTATAGATTTCGTCGGGACGAGGCTCATCAACGGAGGCATCATGCTGCGTTGCCAAAAAAATCTTCTTGTCGGACGCCAAAGCTTCTTCCAGGGCCCTGACACTGGAATCGCGCCCCACCACAAAGGGGGTCATCATGTACGGAAAAATGACGACGTCCCGAATGGGCATCATGGGCAAGCGTCGTGTATCGGATTTTTCTTTAGAGGTTAGCATCAGAGATTAGCATCCGGGGATCGGTAAGCATGGGGATGGGTTGTGAGGGGAGTTGGTTCCTACGCTCCTTGCACTTCGAACCAATCACTTAAGAATCAATCGGTCGGTCAAACTTCAGCGGTCGGTCAAACTTCAGCGGGCGAACTCGGCGACTATCCGGCCTTTTCCAACAAGGCCATGTTGATCTTCTGCGTCATGACCATCTCCTTGGTCACCAGGAACTCACGGACCTTTTTATAGGATGGGAGATAATACATGAGGTCCAACATCAAATCCTCAAGGATCATCCTCAGGCCGCGCGCGCCAACCTTTCGCTCCATTGCCAGGGCAGCGATGGCTTCGAGGGCGTCGTCGCTAAACTTCAGTCTAACATTTTCGAATTCAAAAAGCTTCTGGTACTGACGTACGATGGCGTTCTTGGGCTTGGTCAGGATCTGAACCAATGCTTCCTTGCTCAGATCTTCGAGAACCGCCACCACCGGCATGCGGCCGATGAATTCCGGTATAAAGCCAAACTTGATAAGATCAACCGGCTGAACGTTTTCGAGCAGGTCCACGTCGCGACGGTTGGAAGCCGTCCGCGCCGGCAAGCCTTCGGCCCGGTGCTCTTCCTGTTGTACAAAACCCATCGATTTGGTGCCGACGCGCTTGGAAATCACCTTTTCCAGGCCGACGAAAGCGCCGCCCAGGATAAACAGGATGTTGGTGGTGTCCACCGGCGTGAATTCCTGGTGCGGATGCTTGCGGCCGCCCTGTGGAGGAACATTGGCCACCGTACCTTCCAGGATCTTGAGCAAAGCCTGCTGCACGCCCTCACCCGAGACATCGCGCGTAATGGAGGGGTTCTCGTCCTTGCGGCCGATCTTGTCGATTTCGTCGATGTAGATGATGCCGGTCTGGCAGCGTTGTACATCCCAATCGGAGTTTTGCAACAGCCGCAGGATGATGTTCTCCACGTCTTCGCCCACGTAGCCGGCTTCGGTCAGCGTGGTGGCGTCGACGATGGCGAACGGGACATCCAGGATGCGAGCCAGGGTCTGGGCCAGGAGCGTCTTGCCGGTACCGGTGGGCCCGATCAGCAGAATGTTCGATTTCGACAGTTCCACTTCGGCGCCGCGCTGCTTGTTCATCTGGATGCGCTTGTAGTGGTTGTAGACGGCGACCGCCAACTTCTTCTTGGTGCCGTCCTGACCGATTACATACTGATCAAGATACTCTTTTAATTCCAATGGTTTGGGGAGCTTGTGCGGCGCCCCATAAGGCTGATCGTGACGATCGTCCTCTAGAATCGAATTGCATACAGCGATGCACTCGTCGCAGATGTAAGCTCGGGGGTAATCGTTGGGGGAGGAGATTAGCTTGCCGACTACGTCCTGACTTTTATGGCAAAACGAACAACGCAGCGCGTCATCAGCACCAGCACGTTTCACAGGGAATCTCCCGTCGACTAAGACTGTACACTACCAGCGTTCGGACCTGCTCTCTGAAATACAATTATAACAGAACCCCGCCGAATCCGCCCCTGGGAAAAAAGAAGCCGGACTAGGGGAGGTTCCCCCAGTACCGGGGGAGCCGGGGGCCGCGGGCTAGCCCGGGCGTTTGGTCTGGGCCTCTTCAGCTTTGCGGATCGCATCGACGTCTGCCAAATCCTGGGGCCGCCCGGCAGCCAGTTTTGCTGTTATCAGGTCGGCGCGCGAAATAATGCTAGCGTTCAGCCCACTAGCCGCATCGACCACACCTTGAACCCTTCGTTCCCACGCAACGTCAAAATCAACGCCGGGGATCTCTGTCAGAATATCCACCGCAAGGGGCTCCTGTCCCACGTGGAAAAAAGGCCCCGGCCCGGCGAAGTCAGCAAAGGTCAGGCCGCCAAGTGGCGCAGAACTTCGCCAACGCCGCGTAGACCGCCTTCGCATTCTCAGCATCCGGCTTAATCCAAATATCCAGATCTTTCGTGGCGCGGGGCTGTGCGTGGGCGGATACGGCATACGCTCCCACAACAAGGTATTTAGCGTTGTGTGCGTTCAAAACGGACAAGAGTTCTCTGAAGTCTGGGTACATCCTGTACCTCGCCCTTCATCGCGTACTGTTCTTGAGTAATTTCAGAAACCGCTGCCATGCGCTCATGCAACGGCCGGCTTTGCCAGTACCGATATTCGTCCGCCTTGACCTCGTCGAGGTCCGTGAGCCTATTGTTTTTGCGGATCGTCTTGTCCATGCGCTCCTTCTGTTGCCGTTCTAACGCCTACAGGTGCTCGAACATCCATCTAATGTCGTCTTCCGTCCGCTTAGGACCTGGGACAGCCATTCGCACCGCGGATTCCGCTGAGGATGTGGCTGGAACAATCCGGCAGGAAGCGAAATTTGCTCCGCTGAAGTAGAGGAACCGATCGCCCGGTTTGGGATTCA
>JBEKLB010000293.1:0-12236 GCA_050010415.1 Bryobacteraceae bacterium
CAAATTTCCCATTCCGCTCTATAGCGCTACTCGCCTTAGACTCACATACTTAGTCACGCTCTCGCAGGATTTAAGTTGGAGCACGCCGATTCCGGACGGTGGAATCTTCGGCGTTTGTGATTTGTGGACCTTAGCGCCTGCAAGGCCAGACTTCACTCTTTCGGAGGTCATCGGGCTCATGAAGGCGCAGGCCATTGACGTAACTACCACAGCCGACTCGTTCCCAGAAGGACATCACGGCGCGATCGCCGCCAACTGGCCCATACGAGCGGAACGCCGGCTGAACTCTCGCTATCCACTGGACCTGAGCGTTCGCTTCCGCCTTCTTTCCGGCAGTTCTCTTTACTCAGGAGCTGGCCGCGCGATAAACTTGAGCAGCGGTGGCGTCTTGGTGGTCACCGACCACGTCTCCCAACACGACTTCCGCTCTGGTGCAAAGGTGGAAATGAGTTTTGAGTGGCCTGCACTGCTCGATGGAAGGATTCCTCTTCAGCTCTTCGCGGTGGGCCTAGTCGTGCGTCGCAGAACATCCCATTTCGCTGCGACGTTTGAGCGATACCAGTTCCGCACCTTGAGAAACTCAACCCCTGCCCGCTTAGTTTGACGGCTCATGCCGCTCCTTCTGTCGGGCTCAAAAGTTTGCCGACTTGGGAGTTCCAGGGCGGATTGCGGCGCCTCCCGCTTGCCCCTTGGGGCGTTGTTACCTCCAGCGCGAGCTACCGGCCAAGCCTCCAATGATGAGTGCGGATCCAAGATCTTGGACAAATCGAGAATATCGTTGGCCAAAGAGAGAAGACGGCCGTTTTTTCCATCCCGCGAAGCGAAGCGATTAAGTCGCTTTGAATCAGTATTTATGTTGAGTTCCAAGCCATTTTGAATCTAGTTTGGATGGCGTTTCGGCCTGCAAATCAGTAATTTAGGTTAGGGTACAATAACACGGCACTGAACACCAAGTATGTGATACTCTCGAAACAGCTATCCAGAAGCGACCTCCTAGCCTCTTCTCCACAGCAGAAAGGCGCGTGCAGCATGGGCTTTAGCGCGTTGCGAAACCTGTGGGACTCCGGAAAGATTGAAAAACAAGTATCCCCATTTCCATACTTTGCCCTATTCTGTGAGCATCAAGATTCTCTGTGGCGCGCGGTCTTGTGCCCATCGCGGATTCGTCTGGTTGACAGACGAAGAAGAACGACAGTATCTGGCTGGCCAGCGAGATTTTCGAATTACAAAACGCGCTTTTGAGGTGCATGTGACATGACCTGTTTTGGAGTGGGTAGGATGAAATGTCTCCGTTAAGGGGCTCGTTGCAAAAGCACACCCTCCGAAAGATCTTCGCTAAACCTGTTTCAGGCCTCTAATTCCGTCCCTGGCCACCATTTATGAGCATACAGGGTTAGAGATTTCTTGGACGGGTCCACGGGACCACCGCGCGCTCTGCGGACCCGGTGGGGTACCCCCGCTATCAGAGCGTGAAGTCGATTCTGAAAAACCCGCTCGATGCGTTGCCAGTCGTCGAGCCTCCGCCTTCGTCGCCACCGCCGCCACACGATAACATTCGTGGCGCGGAATACTTCGACTGAGGACCATGGCAGTGCTCAAACAACCGATGATCAAAAGGCTGGCGGCGATGCGCCTCCTGGGCATGATCGAGGCCTTGAAAACCCAGGAGCAAGATCCAGCAGCTCGCGAGCTGAGTTTCTCGGAGCGGTTCGGCCTGTTGGTGGATCAACAGTGGAACTGGCGAGAGAATCAGGCGCTCCGGGCGACGACTGAAAAATGCCAAGCTTCGCGTGAACGGATGTCTCTGGTGCTACGCCTAACCAGAAGCAGTAACCATGTACGGCCATTGTGCCTGTTCAGTAACCATATATCGTCATTTCTCCTATCACTAAAGGCAACGTTTAGAAATGTATCGAAAAACTCTATTTATGAAGTAGCAATCCGACGAATCATTCCTCAAGTGAGCAACTCAGTGCGTAGAAAGGTTTGGCAGTAACTATCGCAATGGGCCTGAACTTGCGGGAGGGCGTGGTCCCGACATGCTTCTACAAGCCGTTAATCACGCGTTATTTGAGGGTTGGCGGCTTGCAAATCGATCAAGCGGCAGGCTCGACCTTGCTCAATGGGAAGGAGCTGGAGCTGACGAGTAAAGAATTTGACGTCCTGGTCCGTCTCGCCCAAAACCCAGGCGTGGTCGTTTCTGCCGAAGCCTTAGCCTCGCAGGTATGGGGACCCGGCTTGGTTCACCACAACCAAAGTTTGCGCCTCCATATCAGTAAACTCCGGAAGAAGACCAGATCCGCCTCCGCTGATTTCATTCGGAATATACCAAGCAACGCATATGTGGCGGCTCTTCAGCAGTCGGCACGACCGCAGGGTTCGACCTTCCTCTCTTGTTGTTCGCGTCAATGCGGACCAACCAGCGGACGCGGAGGCATGACTTCTCCGTTGAGGCCATTATGAGCCTCCGGCTGGCTTCCGCATTCGCGCTGCTGTTTGGGGTAATTGCGGCGGCGGGCGGCGAAGTTGCCTTTGCCGCGGAGCCTCCGGACGAGAAAGATCAGGTGATCCAAAAGCTGCTGGAGCGGGTGGAAGCTTTGGAGCGGCAGGTCACGGCGCTCCAACTAACGCGCGCTCCGCAGGCGGGACAGGCACAGCCAGCGCAACCGCCCCCGGCGCAAGCACCCATTGCCGCGGCGGAGCATCCAGCCCAGCAACAGCCCACTAACGATGCCACCGACACGGCGGATGCGACGCAGCCGGACAACACCAGCCGGTTTAATTTCCATGGCTACGCCGATGCGGATTTCCAAAGAGACGTGGATGGATTCACCAAGAAGTTCGAACTGGGCGAAGTCGATCTGTTCGCCACTGAGCGGCTGTCGTCTCATTTGACGGCGCTGCTGGAGCTCGCGTTCGAAACCGACAGCGAGCAGCTTTCCGACGACGTTGCAGTCAATGTGGAACGCATGCTGCTGCAGTACCGCGGAAACAATTTCTTCAACGTGGATATTGGATCCTACCGGACCGCCATTGGATACTACGGCACTGCCTACCTGCGTGGCGCCTGGCTGCAAACCGCCATCAGCCGTCCCAAAATGTTCACTTTCGAGGACCAGGGAGGGTTTCTTCCGCTGCACGCCGTGGGTGTCAGCGTCAACGGAAGAATACCCTCGGGAGACCTGAATCTGCACTACGTGGCGGAAGCGGGAAGCTCCAGGAACTACGGCAATACGGCGGGGTTTCCTTCGGACATATCGTTCAATCGCGCCACGAACCTGGCCATCTATTCCCAACCGCGCGGCATACCGGGGTTGGAGATCGGATTTTCGAGCTACCACGACCTGTTCTCGCCCGTTGCCGGATTCGCGCTGGACCGTTCGGTATGGATGGTTCACGTGGTCTATGTGGCCGGGCGGGTGGAATTCCTGAACGAAGGCCTGCGGCTCGGACTCGGAAATTCGCCGGCTGGGTCGGCGACGGCTCTGGGATTTTATAGCCAAATCGCGTACCGCATCGCGGCGTCCTGGAAGCCATACGCCCGCGCGGAATATCTCAACGTGTTTGGAACCGGAGCGGTAGATGCGGAGACCCGCATCTACGTGCCATGGAAAACCGTGTATACCGCGGGCGTCCGGGATGATCTCACCGATAGCGTAGCGCTGAAGTTCGAGTTGGGCCGCGAGACCGACAACATGCGTCCGAGCTACATCTCCGCGGCGGTGCAGTTGGCGTTCACCTTTTGACCTATGGGGCGCCTACTACGATTGATGGCGGCGCTGCTGGTGGCTCCCACGCTACACTACGCGGTCGAGCCGGCGGCGGCCTTCGCAGCCGTGGTGCACCCATCCAATGCGACGCGCGATCTGCGCTTGCACGATCTAACGTCACTATTTGAAGGCGCGAACCGTCAATGGCCCAATCGGTCCGGAGTGGTGTTGGTGGAGCGGGACGCGGGGTCGGCGCCGTTTCGATACTTGATGGGGCAGCTGCTGAACACGACTCCCGGGGAATACAAGCGAAGCTTGCAAAACATCGAGTACCGCGGTGAAACGCCGGTCTCCATCAAGATCCTGAACAGCGACGCGGCGGCCTGCCAGTATGTGTTCAACGTGCCATCGGCCATCGCGATTGTGGAGACCAGGTCGCTGGCGTTACCGGCATGCGGCGGAATCCAGGTGTTGCGCATCGACGGTAAGTTGCCGAGCGAGGAGGGATACAGGCTCAAATGATACCGGCCGAAATGAGCGTCTGGTTCCGGAGAGTCTTCGTAGCAGCGATAGTTCTGGGCGCGTTCCTGGGCTCCATTCTCGGAATTCGCGGGCTGAACCAGGCGGTGATCCGCGCGCGGGATTTGTATCGAGTAGATACGGCCGGCTCGCAAATGGAAAGCGACCTGGAGTATGAGACCGAGGAAAGCCGGCGGGCCTTTCTTTACGCACTGGCGGTAACGGATCCCAACGACCAGTTGCCGTACGTGTCTGCGGCGCGCCAAGCGAGCCAGCGCGTGGACCAGGCAGTGGACCGGCTGCGAGCGCTGGGCGTTCCGGAGATTTCGGCCGACGTGGAAAGCTTCGAGCGCACCTGGAAAAAGTACGACCAGGCGCGTGACGAGATCATGGCGCTGATCCTGGAGGGAAACTCGGCGGCGGCTTTGCGGGCGGAGTCCGGGCGCGGACAGACCGCGTTCGGCGCGTCGCTCGCGAGCTTGCATGCACTCAAGGCCGGGCTGGAGGTTCGCGCGCGTGCCGACTCTCTGCAGGTAAACGCCACGCTACGGCGCAGCATCGGGGGATTGGCCGCCTTTGTTCTCTCCACGCTCCTGATTCTCGGGCTGCTGATCAAAGCGAACCGGTCGCGGCGGCAGGCGCTGGAATGCCTGCATGCGACCAATGCAGCTTTGGACGCGGCCCGGGAGATCGAGCGCGAACGTGCGTCAATTCTCGAGATGGTGAGCACGCGCGCGGCGCTGTCGCGTACGCTCGAAAAAATCGTTGCGCTGGCCTCGCGGTGGGACGCCGAGGCTGGAGCGGCGGTATGGACGGTGAGCGTAGGTGAAGCACAGCTTCAGATGGCGGCCAATTTGTCCCAAGAACTGTCGGAAGCATTGAAGCTGCACCCGCCTCCCTCCTTCGGTCCGGCTCTCGCCAATCTGGAGGAATTCAGCCGCTACGGCGGCAAACTGGCGGCGGCGTTTGGATTTGTGGCCAGTCCTCCGAAAGAGCTACGGGAAGCTTCGGGCGAGCGGACCGGAATGCTGCAGATGTTCGGGCCGATCGGGCGCACGATCGAGTGGCAACCCATGCTGGATCAAATGGCGCAACTGGCTGCGGTGGCGATCGAGAATTCCCTGCTTTATGAGCGGCTGGCGTTTCAGGCGCAGCACGACACGCTCACCGGATTGCCCAACCGGCTGCTCTTCCAAGATCGGGTACAGCAGGCCTCCCGGGTGGCCCTGCGTCACGGCAAGAAGGCGGCTGTGATCTGGATCGATCTGGACAAATATAAACAGATCAACGATACGCTAGGGCACCGGGTGGGCGACGAGGTGCTGTGCGAAGTGGCGCGGCGCCTGCAAAGCTGTTTACGGCAAAGCGATTCAGTGGCGCGCGTGGGCGGAGACGAATTCACCGTCCTGGCGCCGGAGCTGGCGCAGCCGGAGGATGCCGAGCGCGTGGCGGCGACCATCCTCTCCGCGTTTACGCCTCCGTTCCAACTGGCCGCACACCAAGCCACTCTCACGGCCAGCCTGGGTATTAGTATGTTCCCCGAGCATGGCGAAGATCCGCTCACGCTGCTCCGCAACGCCGATCTCGCCATGTACAGCGCCAAGCGCGCGGGCGGCGGCACATTTCGGATGTTCCGCTCGGCTCTGAGCGACTCCATGCAGCGCCGGGTGTTGCTCGAGCGGGAGCTCAAGGGCGCGCTCGAACACAATGAGCTGCGTCTCGAATATCAGCCGCTGCTGGATCGGAACGGGAACTTGGATGGCGTGGAAGCCCTGTTACGCTGGAACAATCCCGAGGCGGGCCCGGTATCGCCGGCGGAGTTTATTCCGATCGCGGAAGAAACCGGACTGATAACGTCGATCGGCGAGTGGGTAACTCAAACTGCCTGCCGCAACGCCGCCCGCTGGCGGCAACTGGGATATGACGTGCCTCTCATCGCCGTGAACGTGTCTGCCTTGCAATTCGCGGACGGCAAATTCACCTCCCTGGTGGAACGCATATTGCGGGAGTGCGGGCTGCCTCCCTCGCGGTTGGAGCTGGAGATCACGGAAACGGCGCTCATGGACAACCTGGAGGGAGTAGTCAAGCAGATCGAGCTGCTGCGCCGGCTGGGCGTGCGTTTTGCGATCGACGATTTCGGCACAGGCTACTCGTCGCTCAGCCATCTCCAGAATCTTCCGGTGGATTGCGTCAAGATCGATCGTTCCTTCATCAAGGACCTCGAGCCGGGAGCCGTTGGAAGCACCACGCTGGTGCGAGGGATTATCGCGCTGGCCCACAATCTGGGCCTCCGGGTGGTAGCGGAAGGCGTCGAAACCGCGCAGCAACTGGCGTTGCTCAACACCCTGGGTTGCGACATCAACCAGGGCTTCTTTCTGCATCGGCCCATGTCCGCTGAGGCGCTCGAAGAACTGTTGCGAGCAAAGCGTCCGCTCCACGAGCTCGCGAAGCATCTTGCGGAGAGCGAACTGCTTCCGAGCAGTAGTCCGGCGTAATACCAGGGTGGGGCCCTTACTATGCCGATCCTGTTTGAAGATTTCTCTCAAACAAGTCGCCGAAAACCTTCATTTGGAAAGACCAGTGCTTTCCCGCAGCGGTAATCTTGATAGGCAATCTCGCTGCCAACAGAGTCGCGTTATGGCCGACAAGCCTTTCGAATTCGCAGAACTCCTCCGGCAGCATGCGCGCAGGAGGCACACGACGGAAGACCACGCTCTCGGCCGGCGCGGCGAGGACATTGCCCAGGCGTTTTTGCAACGCGTCGAAACTATCATCGCGGATCGCACTTACCGGATGGCATCCGGCGCCGGTGAGGTGGATCTGGTTGGCTGGGAAGGCGATCCGCTAGCAGCGTGTGGTGAAAAGCGGTGGCTCGTGTGCTGCAGGTGCCAGCTGAAAGAAGCTGCTCAAAGGAACGACGATTGGCGTGGACGCGACGACGCTGGAAGCCAACGCGGCCCTGCAAGCGTTCCAAGAAAGGTTCCAACGACGACTGGACGCATCCGCACCATCCGGATGAGCGCATCACCAAGATAAAAGATGGGCGCACGCATTTGGCTCACAAGGCTGAGCATGCGGTGGATATGGAGACCGGAGCGATCGTGGCCGTCACGGTGCACGCGGCAGCGGAAACAGGCGTACGTATTACGAGTGTGGTGGCGTCTACGAACGGCGATGAAGTTGTGAAGCAGGTCAGCACGGACGGGCCGCGCGAAGTGCTCACCGACAAGGGCTGTCACAGCCGCACGCTGGTGAGCGAACTCACCGAATGGGGCTTGCGCATGTACTGCTCGGAACCGAATCGCGGACGGCAACGGTGGCGAGGGCAACAGCGGGAACAACAAGCGGTGTATGCCAATCGAAGGCGCATTCGCTCGGCGCGAGGCCTCAGGCTATTACGACAGCGCGGAGAGAAGTTGGAGCGATGGAATCAACATCTGTATAACCGGGGCGGGATGCGTCGCCTCCATTTGCGAGGACGCGAAAACATTCTCAAGCGGTTGGTGGTGCACTCGGGTGCGGCCAATCTCGGGTTGTTGATGCGCAAGCTGTTCGGAAAGGGCACGCCGCGCGGCTTGGCAGGAACACTACAAGCCATCATTTCGGCTGCCTGCGCTCCTATCCGTCCCTGGTCTGTGCCAGCGACGCTCGTAAGAAAGTTTGGCCACCAGATGGTTCAGGCCAAGATGGCTCAAATACTTTTCGTCGTCGCGTGAAAACACTCCCTTTCAGCACGCGCTGTTAGGATTGCCGCGCTTAACCAGAAAGTAACCATATACGGTCATTATAGCCTGGTCATTAACCATATATCGTCATTTGCTCTATCACTAAACCAACTGATTAGAAATGTGTCGATGAGCCCTATTTATGAAGCGGATGTCGGACGAATGATTCCCTCAGTGAGCACCTTGGACTTAGAAGGACGGAAGTCTTTTCCCATAATTACCGAAATGAGCCTAACACTTACGGGAAAATATGGTCCCGACGCGCTTCTACAACGCGTCAGCCACATAGTGCGCGAGATCGATACCAATGAGCGAGTGTGGCTACGAGAAGACACTCTAGCGAAGGAATATGGGGGCGCTCCAACTAAGCAATATGAGCTTAGTCGCGCCGAGAATACAAATGCTTGATTCCGCAAAACAGATCCAAAGAAAACCTCTGAGCCGGAGAAAACGCAACCCGCTTCTCGAGAGCGTCTTTACCCTGTTGCCGACGCTTGCGCTGATCTTCGCCTTCGTCGATTTCGGCTTGCTGCTGTCTCGCTGGGCCACACTACAGGAGGCGCTCCGCGAGGGCTGCCGATACGCGATCACGTTTCAGACCGTCACCGGCGAGGGCCGGAATGCATCCATCGAGGCAGTCGTGCAGCAATACGGGATGGGACTGGTGACAACCACCGATAGTCCCCAGCACAGTTTCGTGAATTACTGCACGGTCACGAATCTGAATACTCCCATTGCCTCGGGCGGCAATGTGCCGGGCAATATCGTCCCCAAAATATTTCCTGGGCTTGGCTCGCTCCGCTCAGCGGCAGCTTTGGAGCCGACGCTTACCACGATCAGACGCCGATCACTCTCGGCGTGCACTCATGGGACATCCTGGGTGGCTACCCGGCCGGAGTCAATTCGGTGCAGGAATGAACCTGCTGAATGTGAGGCGTGCGACAGTGTCAGGCGCATCAGCGCGGCGAAGAAGGATGCAGAGCGGCCAGGAGATAGTGGAGTTCGCTCTGGTGGCGGTATTGCTCGTGCCCATGCTGATTGGCGCCTTCATGGCAGGCATGAATCTGATCCGGAGTATTCAATGTAACCAGGTGTGCCGGGATTTGGACAACATGTACATTCATGACGGTGACTTTTCCACTTACCCGCTGCAGCAAGAGGCGGAGCGGCTGGCGCAGGGATTGAATCTGAAAATCGGAGCTTCCCCTGCCGGCAACCAGCAATCCAATATAGGAAACACGGGAATGGATTGGTAACGGTCACGCAGGTGATGTGGATCCGAGGGACTACGTCCGCCAACTGCATCGCCGTGGGAGCCGCCAATTGCGCCAATCAAAGCAGCTTCGTCTACGCGCAGCAGATTCAATTTGGCAATGGCACGCTGGCCCACTCGAACACCGTGACTTTGGGGCAGTGCCCCGCCGACGTCATGAACAGCCCCGGAATTGTGCGGAATTACGTCACCGACTCGCTCGCCGAAATCGCCGGCAGCGCTCAAACCAACCTGCAAGCCCTCTGGCAAGTGGGTAACGCGACAACCACTCCGCTCACCGACGGGCAAGCAGTCTACGTTGTGGAAACGTATTTTCAATCGCCGGACTTGAGCGTCGGAAGCCTGTCGGGCAACTGCGTCTTCGCGCGCTATTTCTTCTAGCGCGCTATTTTTCTTAGGAGGATATGATCGTGCAAATCCGCAAACATAGGAATCGTAAGAAGGGCGTCGTTCTGTTCGTGGCAATCGCCGCATTGGTGTGGGTCGTTATCCCGATGCTTGGGTTGATTGTCGATGTCGGCATTCTTTACTCGGTGAAAGCTCGCCTGCAAGCGGCAGTCGATGGCGCGTCTCTGGCCGCGGCGCGTGCCCTGAACCTGGGCCAAACCACCGCCGCTCAGGCCGTCTCGGCCCAGCAGAATGCGGTCAATTGGTTCTATGTCAACTTTCCGAACGGAAACTGGGGCACCTTCAATACCGTAATGACTACAGCCAATGTGACCGTGGTCGATTCTCCCAGCAACGCAAACCTCCGCCAAGTCACCGTCACTGCCAGCACCAGCGTTCCCGCTTGGTTCATGAGGTACGTCGGCTTCAGTGCCACCAAACTCACCGTGAGTGGTCAAGCCTCCCGCAGGGACATTGTCGCCATGCTCGTGCTCGACCGCTCCGGATCGATGTGCTCCGTCAATGGCGCGACTGCGAATCCTCCCTGCAACAAGGGCAGTACGAGTACTCCTTGCTCGGCCATGATCTTCGACGCCAAGAACTTTACTGGGGCCTTCGCTGAGGGGCGCGATCAAATCGGCCTGCTTACCTTTAGTGACGGTTACTATTTGGAATCGAAACCAACCATCAATTTCCAGGCCGTGCTGGGTTATTCCAATTCTTCCGGGGCCAGCAACGGGACCATCGACAACATCGACTGCAACGGAGGTACGGGCACGGCCGCGGCGGTTTCCATGGCCTACAACCAGCTGTACCAAATTGCCGAGCCTGGCGCGATGAACATCATCATGCTGGAGACGGACGGTTTGCCCAACACCCTGATCTACAACTTCTATACAGGCACGTCTGCGCCCGGCGCATTGAACACCACCAGCAACTGTCAGGACACCAACAACCTGACGTACAAGAACGGTGGATGGAAGACGGTGGCTACGGCGCGGCAATGGATCTCGGGAATCAGCATGACTACTGGCGGCACGGGATTCATGTCCAATGTCCCGGCCGGCGCCGTCGGTGCGTTTTATGCGGCTGATCCCGCGCAGGTCGCACAAAATGGCCCTTATATGATCGTGCTGTTCGATCCCCGGCAAACCGGCGACAGCGGCAGCAACAACAGTATTGCGATATCCAATGCCCCTGGGTGCACTTTCAACGGTAGCACTACCACCACTTATTCCGATTTCAACTGGCTTCCGGGTCAAGACGTTTTCGGAAATCAAGTTGCGCCGTCCAACGAATATCAACCGCTTGCTCTCACGAGCGGTTACAACAACCTAATCGGAACCGCTTCCACGGATTGGCCAAACGCCCACAAGGCCGCTTTGAACGCCGCCGATAACTCGGCCTACAACGTTCGTGCGAATGCCACCCTCCCGGCTTACGTTTTTACGATCGGGTTGGGCGGCAATGACGGAAACCCCCCGGATCCTATCTTGCTGCAGCGGATGGCAAACGATCCAAAAGGGGATCAGTTTAACAACCCCCCGGTGTTTCCTGCTTGCTCTGCTGAAGCTGCTTGCATCAGCTACCCCAACCAGCCGCAGGGCACGTTCATCTATGCGCCTACTTCCGCGGAGCTTGGCCAGGCATTCTTGGCAATTTCATCGCAGATCCTGCGCTTGAGCCACTAACGGGGACGCTGCCCTCGGACTGGGACCAAGCAGATCACTTCCCCTTGGTCTCGATCTGAACGACACGGCCGTTGTCCAGGCGAATAGTTCCCATCGGGCTGCCTTTCACCCAATATTGAAGGCTTTCGCGCAAATGACCATCGTCATCTGGAACTACAACGCGGGACGACGGCGGGCCAAGCACCTTAAGCATCTCCTTCTCAGTGGAGCCGACGTAGATGAATCCAAACTCATCGCCAGTTAGATTCTTCTGCGGAGCGCCCGGCGGCACCGCTTGTACCATGGGGCGGACGGGCGTCACGATCGGCTCTGGCGCGGCCTTTGCCGACGGTACGGGTCCCCCGTCTGCAGCCTCTTGCGATGCGCGTTGGAACGCTGCGCGGCGAGCTGCCTCGAGCGAGTTCGGCCGTTCCGGCGCGTTCTCGGTTAGTGCATCGGTTGCGCTGGTGTCGGAGTGCTTCTCATTCGATTCCGCCGTGCCGGAGACTGACTGCGCCTGGGAACTCTGGCCCACTGCGGGATTGCCCCCAACGGGATTGGCCTCCGCCGGATCCATGGACAAAGTGGTTCCGAGCAGAGCTACAACCCAAAGCCGTGTTACAAGTGTGTCGAGTCGCATCGCATTCCCCCCTTTATCCTCATGCTAAGTGGAAAACATGACCCGCGCCAGCCACGAAAGACCTTAGTCAATACAAGCAAATGCCTGGAGCCGGCGCCCTTACCGCGCCCGCGCCATCAGGCGCCGGCTTCGGCATCCGTCATACAAACATCCCAACCAAATGAGCTCGTACTGTGCCTGGGCCCGTCTATACCGCGCGCGCATTTTGGAAAAGATGAATATCGCAACCAACGCCGATATCATCCGTTATGCATTGCACAACCATCTGGTCGATTGAAACAACGAGTAGTGCCATCGACGAGTTATGTAGGG
>JBEKLB010000294.1:0-8683 GCA_050010415.1 Bryobacteraceae bacterium
TGGATGGGCCAAGAAGCCACTTAATTTCGATCCTGGCACGCGCTGGCAATATAGCAATACCGGGTACGTGATCATCGGCCAGATCGTCGAAAAGGTCACGCACAAACCGTTCATGGAGTTTCATAGTCCAGAGGATAATAATCCTCGTAGCCCGAAGTATGCGAGAGCAACTGCCGCAAGGTCACTTCGCGGGCGCGCGTGAGCTCCGGCAGGTACCGGGAAACCGGGTCGTCGAGCGAAAGTTTGTGCCGTTCCTCAAGCAGCAACACCGCGCTGGCCGCGAACTGCTTGCTGTTGGAGGCAATCTTGAAACGCATGGCCGGAGTGGCGGGGACTTTCGGATCTAGCTTGGCATCGCCATAAGCCGCCACCATCGCGATTTTGCCGTCTTTCACCACCGCGATGGACGCCGCGGGAACGCCGGTCTCGGCGAGTGTCTTGCGGGCCAGATCGTCGATTGCGGATTTCTGCGCGTCGGTCAGTTGCGGGAGCGCAGGGGTCGCAACGAGAAGCAGAAAGAGAAACAGACACAGAATGTGCCGCATCGCTCGTTATGTTGTCTCCTTTAGGGATCACCCGGCGAGCGTGGCCGCGAGAAGTCTCTTCAAATTATGTTCTACCAGTTTACGGTCTTTGTCGCTGATGCCGGGCGTTTCCAGGATCTGCTTCAGACGTGCCGCCAGGCGAGCGTCGGAATCGCGAAACTCACGCTCGGCGCTGGAGGCTTCCTTGGCCGGATCTGCTTGCCTGTCGTCCACGCCTGATTAGTCTAACACTCGCGACACTTCTTTCCAGTGCCGATACAGCAATGCAACGGGCAGCCCGACGACGTTGAAATAGTCTCCCTCGATGCGGTCGATGAACTTCGAAGCCAAACCCTGGATCGCGTATCCGCCCGCCTTGTCCATTGGCTCGCCGCTAGCGGCATACGCTTCGAGCTCGTCGGACGACAGCGGCACGAAGCGCACGCGTGTGACGGCGGTATCGACAATTTTTCGCGATTCGGTCCGCAGACAGATGCCGGTGATTACTTCGTGCTCACGCCCTTCGAGCAGCCTGAGCATCCGCATGACATCGGAGGGGTCGCGCGGCTTTTCGAGCACGTGATGGTCAACCACCACCGCGGTGTCGGCGCCTAATATCGTTTCGCCCGAATGTAGCGAGACGGCGAACGCCTTGGCTTCCGCCAGACGCCGCACGTAGTCGGCGGGCGATTCACCGGCAAGGCGGTCTTCGGGAACATTCGCGGCTCGCACCACGAAGGGAATCCCCGCGTCGCGCAGGATTTGCTGGCGGCGTGGCGACTTGGAGGCAAGAACCAGCACGTGCAGCTTACATGGACTTTCGCGCCATCGCGGGCCCGGGGGCGTGACCGGGAGCGCCCGGAGCAGCAGTCTCCTCAGGCGGCGGAATCTTCTTGGGTCGGGCGTCCAGGCGCGTCAGGATCAGATCCTCGCGCGCCTTCTGGAACTTGGGCGTGCCGGCCTTGACTCCTGTCGCCAGCACATCCCGCTCGGTGACTTCCTGCGCGGTTGGCAAATACTTACCGAGGTAATTCTTGATGCGATCGTGCACCAGGCGCTCAGAAGAGTGCGCCAGCAGGAACAAAATCTGCTCGCCCGGAGCCGCCGCGAGCACCTGGTAAACTTTCGACGGCTTCTGCAGCTTGGCCGACTTCAGGTCCTTCTCCAGCTTCTTCGATTTGGCTTCCAGCTTTTGCCAATGTTCAATTTCGCGCCTGCTCAACCCAATTTTCTTGGTGAACGAAACCCGGTCCTTGGCGGGCATTTTCTCGGTGAGGAAGTACAGGAACAGGCCCATGCTTTCGAGATGAATGTCGATCCCGAACGGGACTAATTGCCTGGCCTTTTGCAATTTCTGCAGCCCCGGGTGATTCAGCTTCGCACCCGCTAAATCCGGCGAGAACAAATGCAGCAGCTTCTCTTCCTCGAGCACCTTGACGATGTCGGCGCAGTTCGGTTCGTTGGCGATGTGGCGCAGCTCGTCAAGAAGATCCGCCGGCGTGATGCGCGTTTCCAGTTGCGCCTCGCGCGCGTTATCGTACTGCATCTTGGTGCGCTCTTCGATGGTAAAACCCAGGCGCACTTTGAAGCGCAGCATCCGCAGCAGGCGGATGGGATCGTCGTACAGCGTATAGTTGCTCACCGCGCGCAACTCTTTCCGCTCCAGATCGCCCACGCCGTTGTTCGGATCGAGCAGCAAACCGCGCGACGCAGGGTTGAGCGACAGCGCGATGGAGTTGATGGTGAAATCGCGGCCGCGCAGGTCCTCATGAATGGTGGCGGGTTTCACCGTGGGCTTGCCGCCGGGCTTGGCATATTTTTCCTGGCGCGCCATCCCGGTAGTAGCATGCACGCCGCTCGGGAAAAGCAAGTGCGCGAGCTTGCGGTTGTCATCCTCGAACAAAATCTTCGCAGCGCTCTTCTTCGCCACCGCTTGCGCTACCTTGATGGCGTTGCCCTCGATGGTGAAATCGATATCGAGCATGGGAAAGCCACCCAACATGTCGCGCATCGCCCCGCCGGTCAGGAAAACATTCAGATTGGCGTTGGTCGCGGCCGTTTGAATCTCGGAGACAGCCCGGCTCTGGTCGGCGCTCAGGTGGCTCTCGAGCATAAACATGTAATCGCTCATCGATTCCCTCTTCTCATCAAGTGCACGGCGCAAGTGCACGGCGAACGCGCACGGCGAATCCAGCGCGCCCCACTTCACATTTCCTGTCGTCGAATACGCTCAAGCTCTCGCCCGTTTGGTTCAAGCTCTGGGATGATGCTCGTCCACGGTCTTCCGCAACCGCGAACGCACTACATGGGTATAAATCTGGGTTGTCGAGATGTCGGAGTGCCCCAGCATGCTTTGCAAGCTTCTGAGATCCGCTCCGCCTTCGAGCAAGTGCGTGGCAAAGGTGTGACGCAGGACGTGCGGCGTCAAATCGTGAAAAATTCCCGCCTTCTTGCCGTAGCGCGCCAGCAAAAGCCAAAAAGCCTGACGCGTCATTGCACTTCCGCGATTGGTAACGAACAGGTAGGGGCTGCCGCGCCCCTTCAGCAAAAGCGGGCGGCCATTGCCCAAGTATTGTTCCACCGCGTGGATCGCGGACTTGCCCACCGGTACGATGCGCTGCTTGTTGCCCTTGCCAACCACGCGCACCACGCCCATGTTCATCTCGAGAGCCGACACGCGAACCCCGCACAGCTCCGATACCCGGAGTCCGGTGGCGTACAGAAGCTCCAACATGGCGCGATCGCGCAGACCCTGCGGCTTGGAACTGTCGCAGGACCCCAGCAAATCGTCGATCTGTTTCTTATTAAGGTATTTAGGAAGACTTTGCCACTGCCGCGGCGCTGCCAGATGAGCGGTTGGATCCGCATCCAGCGTGCCCTTCTCGATCAGATGAGCGTAAAGATTGCGAAGCGTGGTAATGTGGCGGGCGATGGATCGGCTGGCCATCCGGGCTTTATAAAGGCCGTCGATATAGCGGCGGACGGGGTCTGGACTACTGAGCGTGTCCCCGGCCCGGAGCGAAGCAGAAAACCTTTTCAAATCAGCATGATACGCTGCAATCGTGGTTCTCGAAAGCCCCTTTTCGATGCGGCAAAAGTCGAGAAAGGACGCGATATGAGCCGAGATCCCGTCAACGGATCGCATTCTGCCAATGATACAATATTCGCAAAATTGTTTGGAAGAAAAGTGATTTCGCGCGGCGCTGGGCCTGGCGCGTCAGAAGACGGTCTAAAGGAGTGTATTGGGGGGTTCCACTACCAAGAAGGTGCTGGTCTCGCGCTTTGACCGGGACACTTTGTCAGGTTTCGTCAATCCACAAGGCTATCTTTTGGCCAATGGCCTGGAGCTGATGACGCAGGGCGGGTCCGTCAGCATGGTGCCCTATGACGAGGTGAAGCTGGTCTGCTTCGTGCGCGATTTCCAGCAAGGCGAGCCACGCAAGGAACTGCGGTTGTTCACCACGCGGCCCAAGTTGGAAGGCCTGTGGCTACGGATGTATTTTCGCGATGGCGACGCCATGGACGGAATCCTTTCGAATAACCTGCTGCAGCTTGACTCGTTCGGTTTCTCCGTGGTGCCTCCCGATCCCGGGTTCCAAAACCAGCGCATCTTCGTTCCCAGGGCCGCGCTGTCGCGTATGGAAGTGCTCGGCGTGGTGGGAAGTCCGTTGCGCACGCCGCGCAAGCCCAAGCCGGTGCCCAAAGAGCAGATCGAACTATTCTGATCACACGGCTTTGTGGCGCACGCTCTCCAGCGTGCCGAGCCCACACTCGTGTGGGCTCTTGTCGCGCAAGCGCCCGGGCGTGTTCGGCTCAACGAAAGTGTATCGGCAAGTGGATGTAGCGATCGTTGACGACCAGCGTCGCGAAAACCGCGACGATTCCAACCGCCGCGTACAACAACGTTTGTGTGATCGCGTCACCCAAGTTGGACTGGTAGCGATAGCGCGTCGCTGACCAGGCAGAAGTCCCTATTGACAGCAATCCTAAGGAAAGGGGCACGATCCCATAAACCACTCGCTCCTTCGCCCAGTAGGGACCTCCTGTATTGCCGGGAACTAAGAAAAGGATTCCCAGCCCGTAGTAGAGGAGGATGCTAGCAACCACAAGTGAGACAAAACGGCTGGCAACAAGCAGCGGCCGACGGCGTTTCATAACTTTCGCACCGCGTCCTCCACCTGCCTCGCCAGCGCGAGGTAATCTTCGCTTCCAGTAAGACTCAGCGCGGGCCCGAACGTGATGTCGACGCGGCCAGGACGAGCCATCCTCCAGGTTTGGTGTAGCACGCGGTGCATGCCGGCGATTCGGATGGGCACCACGGGGATTCCGAATTTCGAGGCGATCATGCCGACGCCCGGCTGGAACGGTGCGATTTCGCCGGCCTGGGTCATAATACCTTCGGGAAAAATGAGCAGGCACCATTTGTCGTTCGATAGCTCGCCGATGTAGCGCAACGTGCTGAGCGCGCCGGGTTCGCGCTGCGGAATGGGGAAGCAGTTGAAGAACAGCGTGGAGAGACAGTAGTTCAGGCTGTTGGTAAAGCTGCGGCCGTGAAAGTGCGCCTGGAAAAATTCCTTTCGCATGGCAGGCGCCACACGGTAACGCCATCGCGCGGGGAGCGCGCTGAGAATGGCGGGCACGTCCATGATGCTTTGGTGGCTCGAAGCGAAGATAACCGGTGCCTGCAGATCCTTCAGATTTTCGAGGCCATGCGCGTGGACATGGGCGAAGACGCGAGTGAGTGGCAGCAGGAATCCGGGAAGGAAGATACGGCGGGCCGCGCGGGCCAACGCGCTTCGATTCCACTTCGGAAAATCATCCATGCTCGATGCGGGCGCACTGGTGACCTCCGCTTCGTCCAATCCGAGAGCGACCATCCGCTCCACACGTTCGAGCGATGTCAGATTCTCGAGCGCGACCTCGGCGTCAGCCGGCGCGGCCGGCGATGCGTCCTTGGCGATTTTGTGACGCTTCAGCTTTCCGGTTCCTTCGGTGCGCGGGAAGGTGCTGTGAGGCCAAAGGGAGAAACCCCGAATGCGTTGATAATCGGCCAGCCGCGCGTTGGCGCGTCGCACGATTTCCGACGCCTCGGCGCCATTGTCGAGAATCAGCACGGCCTGCACCCGGCCGGTCCCAATGACGGCGGCGTCGCGCACCCCGGGCTGCTGCTTCAGCACGCTTTCCACATCTTCGGGAAAAACGTTGAGGCCTTCCGGCGTAACGATCATTTCCTTCTTGCGCCCCAGGATGGAAAGCTCGCCGTTGCCCTTCAATTCGCCGATATCGCCGGTATGAAACCAGCCGTCTGCAAAGGCCCGCGCGGTCTCTTCGGGACGCTCAAAATAGCCGGAGGTGACGTTGTCGCCGCGCACCAGGATCTCGCCGTCCGGAGCGATCTTCACTTCCACGCCGCCAATCGGCTTGCCGACGCTTCCCTGGCGCGCGTGGAAGGGATGGTTCAGCGTTACGATCGGAGCGGTCTCGGTGAGACCGTAGCCCTGAATGACGAGAAACCCGAGTTCGGAGAAAAAAGCTTCCAGGTCGGCCGGCAAAGGCGCGGCGCCGACGATAAAGCTCCAGAACTTCCAGCCGAAAAGGCCATGCACTTTGCGATAGCGCCACCAACGAAACACCCAGTGGCCCTTCCGAGACTTCAACTGGCGAAGTTCCGGAAACATCTGGATGAGGTGCGTGCGCAGGATTTCGAGAATTTGCGGCACCGAGACCAGTACCGAAACATGGCGTGTCCGAATCTGCCTCAGGATTTCGTGGGGCGCGAAACCGCGCATGAATACCACCACGCCCGGAAGCATCGGCGGAATGAACGTCGCCATGGCTTGCCCGAACATGTGGCTCAACGGCAGCAGGTTGAGGAATCGGACGGGCGCGAACGGACGATAGTAGCGCAGGTATTTCTGCACCTCGTTTTCCACCGGAACAATATTCGCCAGAATGTTCCGGTGCGTGATGATCACGCCTTTGGGATCGGCCGTGGCGCCGGAAGTGAAGATGATTTCCGCCGTTTGATCTTTCGAAATCCTTTCCGGTTCGAACGGCGCCTGGCCATCGTACAGGCCCGTTTCTTCGCCGGTCAGAACCAGGCGCGCGCCAACAATACTCTTGACGCGCTCTACAAATTCCGGTGAAGAACGATAGTCGATGGGAACCGCGATCACGCCGGCGAGCAGGCATCCCCACAGCGCGATAATCCACTCGGGCCGATTCTCGCCATAGAGAATGATCTTCTCGTCGCGCCCAATTCCTCGCTCCCGCAACTCTGCCGCAAACGCCCTGGCTCGCGCCGCGATCTCGCTATAGCGAAAGTGGCGCGCGTGGAAACCATCGTCATGGATGAGGAATTCGTCTTCGAGCGCGGCGAAGTCATGGAAGAAATCGAGCAGCGTGTCGCGCGTCATCCACTTCCATTATTGATAGAATCCCAGGCATGAAATTCGCGCTCCTGTTCGTAATCGCGGGCGCGGCGCTGTCGCAAACCAGGCCGCCGCACGACCCAGCGCTCATCGACGATCTGGTCACGGCCAATCATATTCTCGCGACGGAGGCGATCCTGGATGGTTACGGGCACGTGAGCGTGCGCGACCCCGCCAATCTCAATCACTATTTTCTTTCGCGCTCGCTCGCGCCAGGCTTGGTGACTTCGGCCGACATCATCGAGTACGATCTCGACAGCAACCCGATCAACGACACTCGGCTGAGTTATCGCGAGCGATTCATTCACGGCGAGATTTACAAAGCGCGCCCGGACGTGATGGCCATCGTTCACGATCATTCGCCGGCCGTGATTCCCTTCAGCGTAAGCTCCGTGCTCCTGCGCGCGGTGTCGCACATGGCGGCGTTCATCGGACTGGGTATTCCGGTGTTCGAGATTCGCGACGTGGACGGCATGACCGATATGCTGGTGTCGAACGCGAAGCGCGGACAAGCTCTGGCGAAAGTGATGGGCGATCATCCCGCGGCGCTGCTGCGCGGGCACGGCGCGGTGGTGGTGGGTGCCACGGTGAAGGAGGCGGTGGGACGCGCTTACTATCTCGATTCGAACGCCAGATTGCAGGAGCAAGCAATCTTGCTCGGCGGGAAGGTCACCTATTTCGAAGCGGAAGAAGCCAAGAAGACCGCGCCTCAGGACGGCTTCGAGCGCGCATGGGACGGCTGGAAGCGCAAAGCGGCGAAGTAAGCGGACCGTCACTTGAACTTGGCTGCCAGATCTTGCGTGGCGCGCATCAACAGGTTGCCGTCCAGTCCGACGGCCACAAAGGTACAGCCCAACGAAAGATAATGGCGCGCCTGCGCGTCGTCGGTGGTGAGGATGCCCGCGGCCCGGCCCGAGGCGCGGATGTGGCCGATGGCGTTTTCGATGGCATGCTGGACGTCAGGATGGCCCGGCTTGCCCAGGTGCCCGAGCGCGGCCGAGAGATCTGACGGGCCGATGAAGACGCCGTCCACACCCTCGACAGCGGCGATCGCATCCAGATTGTCGAGACCCGCGCGCGTCTCCACTTGGACCAGAAGACACATCTGATGGTTCGCCTCATGCAGATAATTGTCGACACGGTTCCACTGCGAAGCACGCGCCAACGCCGCACCGACGCCGCGAATTCCCGCCGGTGGGTAGCGCATCGCGGCGACCAATAACTTGGCTTGCTCCGCGTTCTCCACCATTGGCACCAGCAAGGTCTGCGCGCCAATATCGAGCAGTTGTTTGATGAGTTGCACGTCGCCCGAAACCGGCCGCACGATCGGGTGCACGGGATGCGGAGCTATCGCCTGCAACTGAGCCAGCATGGACCGGACGTCATTGGGCGCATGCTCGCCATCGATGAGCAGCCAGTCGAATCCCGCGCCGGCGCAGATCTCGGCGCAGATGGGATCCGCCAGGCCGAGCCACAAACCGATCTGGGCGCGCTCACCGCTCGCGAGCGCAGCTTTAAATGTATTCTTCTTGATTTCCATGGGGGTCTATTCGAAGTGACACGAGATGCAGCCGAACGGTCCGTAATCGATATGGAAAGTATCTCCGCGACGAGCGGGCACGGGCCGGGTGAACGATCCGCCCAGGATCAGCTCGCCCGCCGCCAGGCTGACATTGTGGGCCGCGAATTTGTTCGCTAGCCACGCCACGCCATTGGCGGGATGATTCA
>JBEKLB010000295.1:0-8663 GCA_050010415.1 Bryobacteraceae bacterium
CATCTTGTTGTCGCCATAATTGATGAGCGACTCATGCAGCGATTCGTAGGTAGATCCTGGATTCGCGGCCAGGTATTCGATGTTCAGGCTCTTGATTACATCCACCATGTAATCCGAGCCGGGATGCTCGATCACACGCGTGGATTCGGCGGGACGTGCGCCGGTCTCGCGCGCCAGTGCCACTTGGGAGGGCTCGGCGGCTGAGCCATTGACGCCGCGATTTTGGGCATTTTGCGCAGCGGCTTCCTGCGCGCCAGCCAGTTCCGGTTTTGCGACGAGGGCGGCCGCACCGGCGGCCGCGCCCTTCAAGAACCCACGACGGTCCACTGAAGTCTTCTTGGATTTCGCCATACGATCCTCCTGGATGGCTACTGCTCGCGGGCAACGACGGGCCGCTTGAAGCATTTCACGCCCTATCATTTTCCTTGTTGGAAAGCCTGCTTCCGGTCGCTGTTTCCTGGCTCCGGACCGGCATGACAATGCGGCGATATGGGCAGTTCGAGGCCATTGATGCGACGGCGACTTCACAGAACCAATGCCTAGCATGCTCGGCCTGGCCTTGTACGGGTGTCCGACGGCACGCTCCATCCATGGAGCCACCTCGCCGGCTAGACCGGCAAGGTTGATAATCTTGGTATATGTGGAGTTCGCGATTGCTCCTACTCGTAGCGTTGGCCCGTCTCGCGAGCGCCCAAGACAGCACTTTGGCAAAATCATTCGGGCACGACCATTCGCAGGTTGTTATGAATTACACGTACCGGCGTGGACCGCAGAGGAAACAAGGAGAAACGACCTTTTGCCGATGCGATTCCGACTTACACTGCAACTCGACCCTTCCAGCAAAGGGAGGGGATTCGTCGCTCGGAGCCTGGATTCGAGGACGCATTACGTGATGACATCGTCTTGGCATATAGATTCCGATGGCGCTCTTGCTCTCGGTTGGGGCACAGGGTACGTAGGATACAGAATCCACTTAACTGGTTCTGCCCAAGTGCTTAGCGGGACAGCCTACTACTGGACTGATACTGATCCATATCCTCCAAAAAACGCTCGCAGCTTTATGAAGGTCGTGGCACATCGGACTGAATGCAAGGATTCGACAAACTAGCAATTCGTTCGCGAACAGCCGCGAGGATCTTCGTCCCGTCGGGTTACGCGCTATTGGGAGCAAGCTAGCGGCCCATCGCTTCATCGAATTTGGCAGGGGCCTGTTGCGCGTCGGCAAGTCGAGGCTTCGACACCAGCCCCGCAGCGCCGGCGGCCGCAAATTTCAAAAAGCCACCACCGTCCACTGAGGTCTTCTTGGATTTCGCCACGCAATCCTCCTGGATCGCTGTTACCTGGCGGGAGCACCGGGCGTGGATTGGAAGCCCCCGAATAGTTTGCGGCCATCCGGCAATGTAACGGTGCGGGCGTTCGCCACGTTGCCGCCATCTTTCGCGGCATAGCCGTCCACGCTGACCAGATCGCCCTTCTTCAATTCCGTTTCTCTCCAGCCGCGGCGCTTAAGACCGCCTGGGCTGCCCATTTCGAAACCCCAGCTGGTCACTTTGCCGCTTTCATCCTTTTCTTCGACGTACAGCCAGGTGTGCGGATTCGTCCATTTGAAGTCGGTCACGGTGCCGGAAACTGTGACAAGTTTGTTTTGGTCATACTCGGCGGCGAATGCGTGATGCGCCGAGGCGTGCATATCTATCAAAAGCAGCGCGGCCACCGTGGCGTACAAAACCTTGATCATTTCAAAAGCTCACGGCAGCGCGCAGGTGAAATTCGCCGCGTCGTCAGTGCTGCCCGATCCTTTATATTTCGCGATCTTGGGATACACACACAAGGGGCGCGTGCGATCCACCGTGCCTTTGGTGGAGTGCGAGGCGATCATCACTTCCGGCGCCTTGCCCTGTTCCACCCAATCCCGGATAGCGGTCATCTTGTCGAAATCATTCGGACCTTCGCCGCCGGCGCAGTGCGCCATGGCTGGAACCATGAAGAGCCGCACGTCGTCGGACGCTTTCGCCTCGCCGCCCAGGTTTTTCACTACGCTTTCGTAATAATGGACGCTGTTGAGTGGCGCGATGGCTTGGTCGCTCCAGCCGTGATACATGAGCAGCTTGCCTTTGTGCGCGAAGAACGGCTTCATGTTCGGATCGGTGGCGTCGATCAAGCTGCCGTAGGTTTTCTCGACGGCAGCGACGTCGCTCGAGAGATTCATGCTCTTCCAATCCCACTGCGGATTCTTGTACACCACGTAGGTGAAACTGTCCGACGCCACGGACGCCGCTTGCTGGCCTGCCAGCAAATTCCAACCCAATTCACTGCCGGGTTCAAAGGTGGGGAAGATTTCCTTGCCGCTCGGACTCTGGGGACCGGCGTAGATGGCCTGGACCGCGGCAACCTGCGCCGGCCTCAAACAGTTAGACGAATCGTCGCCCTTGCACTCGACGGTCTTCGGATCGAAATGGCACTTGGTGGGATCGTTCAGCAAACCGTCCTTCACGCCGTCTTGCGCATCGCAAGCGGCCACCACGGCTTTGTGCAATACCGCGAGCTTCTCGGGGGGAAGATAGCTGTCGGGCGTCTTGTTCATTTCCTGCGCCACCCAAACGGACCAAACATGCAAATGCGTCTGGTAATTGGCGGGCGCGCCGGCCACGATTCCGTCGAAATCGGCCGGGAATTTCTGCGCTTCCTTCAAACCCTGACGGCCCCCGGTGGAGCAGCCGTTCCAATAGGAATAGCGCGGGGCGCTGCCATAGAAATTCTGGATGATGGCCTTGGAAGCGACCGTCATTTCATGCACCGCGCGATAGGCGAAATCGGTGAGTTTTTCCGGATGCCCCATCGCGAAGCTCGCGCTGCCACCCACGTGGCCGGTGTCGGTGCCCGCCGTGGCATATCCGCCCTTGACGCCTTCAGCCAGCGCGCCATAACCCATGGTTCCGTTCCAGCCGCCGTTGCCAATCGCCTGGAAATCGTTGTTCCAGCCTGAGACCGGCAGCCAGACTTCGACCTTGATATCGGAGTCGCTGGACGGGGTCAAGGTGGCCATCACACGGCAGAACGCCGGCAGATTTTTGAAGGGCGCCAGGTTGACCGGGAATCCTCCGGGCGGCGCGGGAGGCGGGGTGAAGGCGCCCGCGGCCACGCTCTGTGCCGAGTTAATCGTGACAGTGGGCAGGCTAAGCCTGGACACGCTGTCGCAGGTCGATCCACCGGTGGGTGCAGCCACGAGCGTAGCAGCGGGAAGCAGAAACAGCAGGGAAATCGAGAATTTCGGCATGGATTCTCCTTGAGTGAGCGCCTTCGGCAATTGTACACCTGGAATCGCAGGCGCGCGGGGCATGTTATTCTGAAGTCGCAGACCTCTTGGATCAGCCCAGAGGATCAGCCCCGTGCCGCTCATGCGTGTTCGCGTTACCTTCGCCTTTGGTTTTGTGGCGATCTTTTCCGCTTGGGGCCTGCTTCACGCGCAGAAACCCTTCAAAGAATATCCCGCCATCGAATACGAGAATTTCCCCAAGCCACCGGACTGGGAGCAAAAGACCGAGTGGGTGCGCGCTCGTCTTCGTTATCCCGATATTTACGGTTATCCCGACCATCCCCGCATTGTGAATCGCGATGGCAGCGCGTTTGCCGGCTACTGGACGATGGATTATCCGCGCTCGGATCGACATTTGCTGGCCGGCATCCGGCGGTTAACGCGCATCGACACGCGCTCCATCGAGCAGGTGGTTACTCTGGACGGCACCGACGACGTCTATAACTGGCCGGTGCTGTATGGCGTGGAGGTAGGGCACTGGCAGTTGGGGGAGTCGGAAGCCAAACAGTTGCGGGAATATCTGTTACGCGGCGGTTTCTTCATGTGCGATGATTTTCACGGCAATGAGCCTTATCGTCCCAACCGGGAGTGGGACACTTTCATCGCGAGCATGAGCAAGGTTTTTCCAGATCGGCAGATCGAGGATATTCCGGATAACGATCCAATTTTCCACACGCTCTTCGATTTGCAGGATCGCTTTCAGGTGCCGGGTGCGCAATACTTCGAGACCGGGATCACGTACGAGGCCGGCGATACGGGGAAGGTGCCGCACTGGCGCTGCATTCGCGACGACAAGGGACGCATCATGGTGGCCATCTGTCACAACATGGATTTGGGCGACGCCTGGGAGTGGGCCGACGATCCGCGCTATTTGGAGAAATGGGCGTCGCTCGCGTATCGCATCGCGGCGAATTATTTCGTCTACGATCTGACGCACTAGGTCGCGCTGAAGCGCGACCTGGAATTCATGTCCGCGCCAAGCGCGGACGGAAGACAAGGAATACAGGCGCGGACGGAATACGAGGAATACAGAATTCAGAATCCAGTTGGGTGGATCCAGAAGCTCTCGGTCCAGGTTGCTCCAGGCGCGATACTCTGCAAGCTTTTGAAGATTCCCTGGTGTGCCAGGTTGAAACCGTTGGTGAGGCCCGTCATCGGCTCGAAGCAGACCACTTCCGGCGTATGGGGCGCGTAGACGATCGCGATGGGGAATTTCGGGCCAAAGCGAACCGACACTTTCCGGCCCTCGGCTTCGAGCGCGAATTCCGCTTTGTGATCCACGCCGCCGAATACGTCATCGAACTGCCGGCCGGCGAGCGGAGTAGGATCGGGAAAATCTATTGGCTTCGATTCTCCGGTCGGAGTCAGCTTGGGCGAAAGCACAAAGTGCTCGCGCACCGGCAAATGCACCTTCCACCGGTTGCGCGGCGTTTCGGGAATCTGATACCAGGGATGAAATCCGATAACCAGCGGCATCGGGTCGGCGGAATGATTTTCAATCGCCGTGCGGACCTCGAGAACGCCGCCGTACAACCGATGCGTCATCGTGACGGTATGCGCGAACGGGAACTGCGCCATCCATTCCGGATGCTTCCAGTACTCTAAGCGGCTGGTTACCTGGGCGCCGTGTTCGTCCGCGTCGAGCCCCATCACCTGCCAGGCTGAAGTGAAGAGCAGCAGGCCGTGAATCGGCAGGCCATTGGGATCGCGCCGGATTTCGACCACGTCCGGGTTCAGCAGATAGCGCTTGCCATTGGCCCAGTACGCGTCTCCATCCAGGCGATTGGCCCAAGGCCCAAGAAACGGGATGCCATTCTGCGAGGGTTTCTGCTTCCACTCGGAAAGCGAGGGAGGAGATTTGAGAATTGGCTTGCCGTTGACGCGCAGGTCGTAAGCGATGTTGCCGACGGAGGGGCAAATCGAAACCTCCATCCCGTGCGCGGGGTCCGACAGACGAATCGTTTCGATGGAATCGACCGTGACTTTTCGAGCTGTGTAGGTTTCCGCCAACTTGTGAGCCTATAGAAAAATGGTGCCTTCAAAGAATCGCACGGCCTTGCCGCTCATGCTGACCCGATCGCCCCGGTCTTCGCACCATAGTTCGCCGCCGCGCGGAGACGCCTGATAAGCGTGGAGCTTCTTCTTGCCCAGGCGCTTGGACCAGTAGGGAATCAAACTGCAATGCGACGAGCCGGTAACCGGATCTTCCGGCACGCCCTTGGCCGGCGCAAAAAATCGCGACACAAAATCAAAGTCAGACGAGGCGGCCGGCGCGGTGGCAATCACCGCGAAACGATCCACGGTCATCAGCCCCCGCATGTCCGGCTTGAGCGCGCGCAGCTCTTCCTCCGAGCCATACACGACGAAGTAATCGCGCGCGGCTAGCACGGCTTCCGGCTTGCCGCCCAGCGCGGGAATCAAATCGGCACAAGCATTCTCGCAAGGCTGGGGCGGCCGTGCTGGAAAGTCCATCACATAAAGATCGCCGTCGCGTGTCACCGTCAATGTCCCGCTCTTGGTCTCAAACGAAACGGAGCGCTCACCCGGCGTCAGATCGTTCAGTATGACGGATGCGGTGGCCAGCGTCGCGTGCCCGCAAAGATCTATTTCCACTCCCGGCGTGAACCAGCGCAATTTGTATCCGCTGCCGTTCGGCACGAAAAAAGCCGTCTCCGCCAGATTATTTTCAGCGGCGATAGCCTGCATCTGTGCATCGGGAAGCCACGTTTCGAGCGGGCAGATGGCTGCCGGATTCCCGGTGAAGACCTGCCCCGCGAACGCGTCCACCTGATACATCGGGATTTTCAGCGCGCTCATGGTTTCACTCCCAGCTCCTGGCCGTGAGTGAAGCTGGGACGATGCCGCTTGGCCAGCAGTTCGCTGTGTTCGAGCAGCGCCGACACCAGAATGGGCATTGCAATGGTGGAATCGGAATGACACGTCACCATGGAAGCGTCCTTTGCGATTTTACCCCAGCTTTGCGCTTCTTCGAACGTGCAGCCGGAAAGACCGCCCCAATGCGGTGAATCGGTGACGCACTGGATGGCATACTTGTGGCCGGTGACGCCGGTGTTCATGATGATCGCCGTCACTTCGGTTTGTTGCACGAAGTTCTTGGGCGTGCCGCCGCCGAAATAAATAACGCCCGTGGCTTCCGATTCCGCAACGATGCGTGCGGTCTCCACCACGTCGCCGATGACGTCGAACGTAAAGCGATTGCCGCCTTCATAGCGGTTCGCCGCAATGCCGATGCCGATGGAACTGTCGGCGATGGCTGGGCAATAGAGGGGGATGCCGGCCTTGGCCGCCGCCGATACGATGCCGTCTTCTTTACAGTGCTTGCCGAGCTCCAGGCCCAGCAGATAGAGGAACTCGCGCGTGGTGTAAGGCCGCGATTGATCGAGCGAAGCCGCGAAGCGGCCAATCCACTGATCGTGCTGGCGAAATTTTTCTTCGTCGGCCAGCACGTCGTACATGCGGTCCACCAGATTCTCAGCCAGCAGCACGTCGTCGATGGCGGGCGACCCCTGGTAATGAAAATTCCCCAGGGTCTCATGGAAGTCGTGAAAGAAATTGGCGCCGGTGGAAACCAGGCAATCGATGAGCCGGTACTCGATCATGCGCACCACCAGCCGCCGCATTCCGGCCGGAACCATGGCGCCCGACATCCCCATCATGATGGTGCAGCGGTCGCCCAGCATCCGCTTCCAGACCTCAAACGCCATCCCGAGCTGTTTGCCCTGAAAGGCCGTGCCCTGCATGCGGGTCAGGATTTCGGTGGCGCTGGATGCTCCCACGGGATCGAAGGGGCGCGTGGGAGTGGAAAGCAGGCGCGATTTCGCTTCCTGGTCCACTCCTTCATGATCCAAATGCGCTTCCGGTAAAGACGGGGTATCGGTGTGTTTCATCTCTTTCTAGTGTAAGGGGAAGCGAGGCGCGCGGAAATGAAAAACAGGTTACGGCGGCGTTTTACTGCACGAAGGGCGGCCGGTTCTTTTCGTTGAGAACCAGCTCGTCGAAAATGGCGAGCACCTGCTTGCGGTAATGATAGACGCGCCGCAACGCATCCCGGAATCCGGTTTCATAGCGCTGGCGATTCAACCACTTATCGAGCACCGGCTTGGGCACGTCGATGTCGCGCCGCAAGGTTTCCGCCGAATGGCCGCGTAAGAACAGGCCGTAGAACATGGCGGCCTCGCGCTGTGGCGCCAGAGGATCCAGGTCGTCCCGAGGTGTCATGCTCAAGTTCATCATCGGCGAAAAAAGCCAGTATAAACAGGGCAGATGGTTGAAGCAAGGGGTTTAATGATCGATCCGCCGCTAGGATGTTACCGGGCTCAAGTCCGATTTTATCAGACCTCTCGAAATCCGCCAAGAAACGGCGCGCGGGGTGGCTCAGAAGGACGAAGTTAGTGCTTCTCTTTGCTGGCCGGAACTGGCCCTGCGGGAGCCTGCTGAGGGGCTGCTTTGGCGTCCGCGGCGGAGGTAATTTTGGCGACCGTCGCCTGGGCTGGCGCGGGCGCTGTTTGATACTTCACTACGATCGACACCCGCCGGTTTGACGCACTGGTGGGATCCTCCGGCTTGCGCAGCCTTTGATCGGCGAAGCCGCGCACGTCGTCCACCTGGTCGGCGCGAACCCCTGACTCTTGGATCAACTTGCGCGCCGTGTTCGCCCGGTCCGCCGATAGCTCCCAGTTGGAATAACCGGTCGCGGAAACGTAGGGGCTCGAATCCGTGTGGCCTTCCACCGAAAGCCGGTTAGGCAATTTACCCAATTGCTCGGCCAGCAGTTGCAGTATTTCGTTCGCGGATGGAGTTGGTTGCGCATTGCCGCTCTCAAAGAACGAGTTCGTTTTGCTTTCGAGCAGCTCGATGCGCAGGCCTTCGCCCGTCACGCTCATCTGCACCTGGTCCTTGAGTTTTCCCACGTCGGGCGCCTGGCGGATGGCGGCTTCCAGCTTGTCCTTGAGCTTTCCCATATCGTCCTTGCCGATCCCGATGTTCTCGCTCGCTCCACTTTGGCCGGTACCGTTTTGTGCGCTCTTGCCGGAGGGATCGCGGAAATAGCCGCCGACGGCTTTCTTCACTTCCGCGCTGGAGTTGAGGAGCCAAAGCACTATGAATAGCGCCATCATGGCAGTAACGAAGTCGGCGTAAGCCACCTTCCAGGCCCCACCGTGATGGCCGGCGTGGACAATCTTCTTGACGATGATGATGGGTTGGACGAGGAGTTGATCGGACTTTTGCGCTGACATAGGATTATGCTGCCGGCTTGCCTTTACAAGCGTTCTCTAGTTCCTGAAAGTTGGGACGCACGTGTCCGGGCACGGCGCGCCGTCCGAAT
>JBEKLB010000296.1:0-8643 GCA_050010415.1 Bryobacteraceae bacterium
TTCAGACGGATGTTGTTGTAACGCTCCAGGTATCCGGACACATGAGGGGACGCTATCAGTGGGAGGCTGGCCGGATCTGGTACGCTAAAGAAGCAAACTAATTGCAAAAAGCAGAGGTGAGTTCCGTTGGCTGAAGTTCAACTTCATGATGGCGAAAGCCTGGAAAGCGCGCTGAAGCGCTTTAAGCGAAAGGTCCTGCAAGAGGACATCATTAAAGACATCAAGCGCCACGCTTTCTACTTGAAACCGGGCCAAAAGAAACGAGTCAAGCAAGCATTGGCTCGTAAACGCGCCCGCAAAAAACGTACCCGAGACAGCGAGCCCGATCGCAGTCCGTCTTAAACCACCCCGCAATTTCCTCTAGAGAGCCGGGCGGTCCGTATGAGATCGCCCTGGCTACCTCCCAGGATCCCGGCCTCTTTGTTCAATCTTAATGGCTTCTTGAGGGTTTCTTCAGCCCTTTCGTTGTATCTTTATGCCAGAGTCATGTCGTTCCCAATAAGCTTGGAGAAGGAAAGGCATCTTAGCAGGCGGCTGCCCCTGCTGCGGTTTCCGCGGGTCGAGCCTGTTGCACTCCAGACCGAGAGCGATGTCATGACGGCGAATCCATCGCAGAGCGCCACCCGGTTTCTGGCGCACGCTCTGGCCGGCTCGGCGGTGGTTCTGCTGGCTGCGTACCTGGGAGTCCGGCTGCATGTGAACTTTTCCACCATCGGTTTCCTGGACTTGCTGGTTGTGGTTCTGGTCGCATTGCTATCTGGATTCTGGGAAGCCACCGTCACGTCGCTCGCGGCGCTCACTTGTTTGAACTACTTCTTCATTCCGCCGGTCTACACTTTATACGTTTCCGATCCACAAAACTGGGTGGCGTTGATCACCTTCGAGTCCACCGCATTGTTGGTCAGCCGGCTTTCCATTCAGATGGAGAAGCAGGCTCGCACGGCCATCCAGGAGCGGCGGGGCATGGCAAAACTGTACGAGCTCAGCCGCCGGACTCTATTGATGAATCCGCAGCAATCGCCGGGGGCGCAGATTGTGGCTCACATTCGCGACGTGGTCCAAGTGGAGGGGGTCGCGATCTTCGACGCGGCGCGCGCGCGTATGGACGCTGCCGGGCCCAACACCCTGGAATTGGAACTGCTCGCTCGCGACACGTATCTGCGAGACGCCGATCACGACGATTCGGCCGTCAGAACATGGCGGCGGGTGCTTCGGCCGGGCACCAAGCCCACCGGCGCCATCGTGCTGCGCGGCGCGGAGCTGAATCCGCTGATGGCGGATGCCATCGCCTCGCTCACCGCCATAGCTTTGGAACGCGCCCGATCGTTCGAGAAACAGAGCCACGCGGAAGCTGCGCGCCAGAGCGAACAACTCCGCACGGCAGTATTGGATGCTCTGGCCCATGCTTTCAAAACTCCTCTGACCGCCATTCGCACCGCCAGTTCCGGGTTGCTGGAAGCGGGAGGGCTTGATCCGGCGCAGGAAGACTTGGTAACGCTGATCGACGAAGAGTCCGACAAGCTCACCAATCTCAGCACACGCTTGTTGCAAACGGCCAAGCTGGATGCGTCCGAGACCAAGCTGCGCAAAGAGCCCGTGGTGATTCCGCAACTGATTGAAGAGATCCTCTCGGAGCATTCGCCTCAGCTGGGCGGCCATCCAGCGGAACTCTCGATCGCGAGCCAGCGTTGCGCCACCTATGGAGACCGGGAGTTGCTCGGCACGGCGATCATGCAGTTCATCGACAACGCTGCCAAGTACTCCACGCCAGGATCTCCGATTGCAATCGGGGTGGACGATCGCGAAGGTGAAATCCTCATCTCCGTTCACAATGAGGGATCGGAAGTTCGCCAGGAGGATCGCGAGCGTATCTTCGAGCGCTTCTACCGCAGCCCGGGGTCGAATCATCGGGCTCCGGGAACCGGACTGGGGTTGTCCATTACGAAGGAGGCCGCGGAAGCGCATCAAGGGCGCACCTGGGTGCAAAGCGAGAAGGGAAAAGGAACTACGTTCTTTCTGTCTCTGCCGCGCATCGAGCGGAGGTTCCAATGAGCGGACTACCAGGCAAGGTATTGATCGTGGACGACGAGCCGTCCATCCGGCGCGCCCTCCGCACCACTTTCGGCACGCTGGGCTTCGATATCGCCGAAGCCGTCACCGGCGAACAGGCCATCCCATTGCTGCGCGCATCTAACTTCGACGCCGTGCTGCTGGATGTCAATATGCCCGGCATGGGAGGCATCCAAACTTGCCGGGAAATCCGCCGGCAATTTCCGCACCTGGCGGTCCTCATGCTAACGGTACGCAACGAGGAAGACGACAAGGTTGAGGCGCTGGAGGCGGGCGCGGACGACTACGTAACCAAACCGTTTCCAATCCGCGAGTTGGTGGCGCGCGTGCGGGCCGCGGTTCGACGCTCGCAGAACTCGCCGGTCAACATGGGAGCAGTGATCAAGGATGCAGTCATCACGATCGGCCAGATCACACTCGATCCCGCGCGACGGATGGTGCAAAAGAACGGCGTAGCGGTGCGCCTGACGCCCAAGGAATTCGATCTCCTGCATCATTTGATGAAGAACGCCGGCCTGCCGATGATGCACGCCCGGCTCCTCAGCGCGGTTTGGGGCCCCGAATACGGCAACGAGTTGGAATACCTGCGCACTTTCATGCGCCAGCTACGCAAGAAGCTGGAGGATGACGCGGCCCACCCCACGTATCTTTTGACGGATTCGCACATCGGGTATCGATTCCGCGAAGCCTGAAATCCTGCTCATTGCCAGCGCCGAACTGCACCTTCGAGTCCGATTGGAAGTGCCGGTAATCCCGGAAGTCCACCCGGTTCAGGAAGCAGTAATAACTGTTGCGATAGCACCCAAACCAATATCCGGTGGTTGGGAGCAGGTATTGTTCCGGTCCCACGCGAACCACTCCAAAATCGACCGAGCGCTCGGCGCGATCGAGCGGGAAGCCTTTCGGCATATCGGCGGCTTCCATTTCGACGTGCAGCACTTCCTGGGTTGCGGTCCGGACCTTCAACGATCCTTTGAAAGATGGATAAGCAACTTGCGATTCAGACCGCACCGCGATGCAGGTGGACGCGCGGCCGCCGGTAAACTCATAAATCGCCAGTTCCCCATTGGCATCGCGCTCGATTCTGGCTCTATGGAAATCCGAGTCGTCCAGCCCCGAAAACACGCAATGCGAAATCGTTTCAAAGTCGCCCGTGCTCCAGGCATTGTTGAAAGAACGCATGTACTCCGCATCGCCGGTGACGGGAGCGCTGCTGGGCCGCTTGCCGTTCACCTGAATGTCGCTATATTCTTCGCGACCACCTTCATACGCCACTTCGGCCGCAATCACGCCATTCGGAATCCACTTCACTTGCTTAGTGGTGCTGTGAAACATGCTGGTGACTAATTTGGCTCGAAAGTTCGGCAGGCGCTCGAAGGACTCATCGACATTTTGCCGGATGGACGCAATGAGATCGCCTTCCGCGCCGGCGCCGGCGGCGCTCTTTGAGCTCGGCGACGGGAGTTCCGCGATCCTGGAAATCGGGTTCGGCTTGGCCACCAGGCTCAGCTTGCGAGTGTCTCGCGCCGGATCGAGTGGAGCACTCGCGAGAACATTGTCTTCCTGGCGGTAATTCACTTCCGGCGACTGTAGGATTTCCGTTTCTTCGTCCGCCGTCGGCCGACGCACAAAACGCACCGAACGGGCCAGTGAATATCCCTTTTCCGCCACATCTGCCTTCACTTCCACCACGTCGGTGACTCGAAACACAGCCAGACGCGCCGATGCATCCTCCGGCAGATAACGCGTCTTCGTGTCGAGCTTGAATCGCATGACGCGCTGATCCGCCAGTTCAATGGCGAGGGTGTCTCCATCGGAACGCGCCAGTAGCCCTTCGAAGCTGGGCTGGGCGAAGGCTTCCAAGCAGGAAGCCATAGCGAGGCAGATCCAGGCTAATGCTCGTGTCGTTGCGCTTGTCATTGACACTCCTCCTGGCGTCCGAGGACGTGACAAAGCGGCGGGCGGGCTCCCCGGTTGATTGAGTATACACCCGAGATAAAGGAACAGCTTGCGCCGAGCCGGAGGCAGAATGCCGATGATAGTTGAGGTGGATTTCGAGATCAGAGACGAGCAGTTTGGAGATCAACGCGAAGTCTGGCAGTTGAACGAGGTGGCCTTCGGGCGCTCCGATGAGGCCGATCTGGTGGACCGTTTACGGGAAGAAGGAGTTGTGCTTCTTTCCCTGGTGGCCGAACTCCGCGGCCAGATCGTTGGCCATATTTTGTTCAGCCGCATGTCCATCGAAACCGCGCAGGGAACGTTGCCGGCTGTTTCGGTTGCTCCCATGGCTGTACGCCCGAGCCATCAGCGGCGGCAGGTTGGCAGTCATCTGGTGCGGCATGGCTTGGATTGCCTGCGCGTGCGTGGCGAGCGGATTGTGATTGTGCTTGGGCACAAAGACTATTACCCCCGGTTCGGATTTGCGGCGGACAAGGCGCGGTACTTGTCGAGTCCCTTCCCGGCCGATGCCTTCATGGCGTTAGAACTATCAGAGGGTGCGCTTTCCGATGTGCGCGGCGCTGTCCGGTATCCAGCCGCGTTCGGGCTGTGACTCCCAATTCCTCTATCGAATAGGTAGCCGATCGCAGACGCTCAAGAATGCGTCGTGGAGATCCAAACCTTCATAGTGATATCGGGCTAAACCCTTTAGTGTCGGGTCGCCGTTTACGGAGACGGTATACTCCAGCTCTTGGAACAGCACATAATCCGACATGGAATCGCCGAAGGCAACGCAATGGTTCATTTCAAGGCTGAGCTGTTCGCACCATTTCCGCACCAGTACAACTTTGTCTTTGGGGTTCAGGATCTTCTCGCGGGATATCTCTTCCTCGGAGCTTTTTGGAAATTGAGAGGCTCCGATGAAATCGAATCCGTAATCGTAAAACAAATGCGCGAAGAAGTCGGGAGACATGGTGATCAGGCACGATGTCCCCCCGGCTCGTCGGATCAGATCAGTCACCGTTTTGATGTTGTTGAGCTTGGGTGTTGCTTCGAACGCCGTTCTAACAAGCTGCGAGTCCAGCGAGCCCCACAGCGCACCGATCTGCTGGGCGAAACAAAATGCATCGATTTCGCGGCGGGCGAATTGTTCTTCCAGCCTGTCGAGGTGATGGAGCTTTCCGGTTGCCTTCGCAATCTCAACGCATGCCGTGGTCTGGATCAGCAGAGTGCCGTCCATGTCAAAGACGAAGAGGCGATTCGCCATTACGGAGAGAAGTCTCTCGTCGGAACTCGGCGTTGGGGTGAGCAATCAACGTAATTTTATCGCAGCCGCCTGGTGGGAGAAGATGGCCGAAGAGGATGGGCCGGCTCGTCGATCGCGAAAGTTTTGTCGTAGAATCTCTCTGGTAGTAGCGCATTCGAAAATTAAGGATCGGTGGAATGATGAGACTCAGGAAGACGTTCGTAATCACGGTCGCGCTGTGCTCGGCGATGCTGTGGCTTCCCGCATTCGGCCAGAGCACTCGCTACTCGGGTGACCTGGCCAGAAAACCGAAGCCGGCATTTCCCGGCCAGACGGATGCTCCCGCGCCGTCAAAACCGTCGCCGCCGGTCAACGTGGAAATCATAACGGCCAGACTGACCTCGCCCTGGTCTATGGCGCTTTTGCCGGATGGCAACTTCCTGGTTACCGAGAGCATTGGTAGCATGCGAATCGTGAGGCCGGATGGCGTGGTTTCGGCGCCACTGATGGGAGTTCCAGGCGTCAAGGTGGTGGCTGCACAAGGCCTGCATGACGTGCTGCTCGATCCCGGATTCGCCCAGAATCGTCTTCTGTACTTCTGTTATTTCGCGCCGCCCAGGGGCGAGGAGCCTGCCATGTGGCCCACGGAATTCTTTTATCAGAAGGTCTGGACCAAATCGCTGGCGGAACGGCGGACCATGCAGATTGGAACCGAGCGAGTGGCTCGCGCCCGGCTAAGCAAAGACAACAAGGGCTTGGAGGATGTTGAGACGCTGGCGGAAGGCGCCGAGCGGCGAATCGTCCTGGCTCCGGATGGAACGCTCCTCATCACCGGCGCGGACCGGTTCCGCTTTTACGATTCCAAATACGACGGCGTGGAGCACGATTTTACGGATAATCCCGATATTGGGCGCAATTTCTCAGGGCGAGTGCTCAGGATCAATCGGGACGGGTCCATTCCGAAAGACAACCCTTGGCTCAGCCGCGCCACGGTGGCGCCGGAAACGTTTGCGCATGGCCTTCGCGATCCGGAAGGCGCTGCGATCAATCCCGCCACGGGAGAGCTTTGGGTTACCGACCATGGCCCTCAAGGCGGCGACGAGATCGACATCGTCCGAGCGGGAAAAAACTACGGCTGGCCCGACGTCTCTTACGGAGTGCAATATGATTTTCAACGCACCGATGGGCGGAAAAACGTTCCGGTTGGGAATGGAGGGACGTCCATGCCGGGCGTTGAGGAGCCGGCGTATTTCTGGGTGCCCGATATCGCGCCGTCCGGCATGCTCTTTTACACCGGCGACAAGTTTCCGGATTGGAAAGGAAACGTGTTCGTGGGCGCCCTGGAAGGCCAGGCGTTGGTGCGTCTGGTGTTGAAGGGCGACCGCGTGGTGGCTGAGGAAAGGCTGCTCACCGATCGCAAGATGCGGGTGCGCGATATCCGCCAAGGCCCGGATGGCAACATCTACCTGCTCTCAAGCGCGGGGCTGGTGCGGCTGTCACCGAAGTAGGACTCTCGGGCGCAGTGCGCCGCCGCGCCGGTCCATGGGGGTGCATCGCTCGCCGGGAACGACTCTTCGCCCGCTTCATCCACTTCGTCCTCGACTTCTTCGCTCTCCTGAGGATCGGGTGTCTTGTCTGTTTTGAGCGGATCTTGCTTACTCATACCTTAAAGCTATCATCGGATCTACCCGGGCGGCGCGGCGAGCGGGAATGTAGCAGGCTACCAGGCCCACCCAAGCCAGCAACAAAGCCACTGAGGCGATGGTGGTCACATCCCAAGCGCCCACGCCGAACAGGAGGGTGGAAAGCAAGCGCGCAAAACCGAGCGCACCCGCGAACCCGAGCGCCAGGCCCACCAGCATCATCCACATACCGCCGCGCAATGCCAGCCCAAGCAGGTTGCCGCTCGATGCGCCCAGAGCCGCGCGGATGCCGATCTCGTTGGTCCGTTGCGCCACGGCATAAGAGACCACTCCGTAAATGCCGACTGACGAAAGCGCCAGCGCCAGCGCCGCGAAGACGCCCAGCAAAATCGACAGCAACCGATCCTGCCCCATGGATTCGACTTTCACCTGATCCAGCGTCTTCAGCTCGGTAAGCGCCTGTTCTTTGTTGACGTCGGAAACCGCCTTACGAATGGCCTTTTCAAGGTATGACGGATCGAGCGCTGCTCGCACCACTAGCCCTCCGAAATAAGCCGGGCTCTGTTCGTTTGTCACATAGAAACCGGGATTGTCGCGCTTGGCATCCAGATTGGTAACCTGTTCATCCGCGATAACGCCTACCACCTCCCAAGCAACCTCCGGACCGAGCTGCGTCTTTCCGGGGATAATCTGCTGGATCAGAATGCGTTTTCCAATCGGGTTTTGATTGGGCAAGTATTTTCTCGCCAGGGTCTCATTGATTACCGTGACCGGCGGCGCTCCGGCCACGTCGTGATCGTTCAGACCGCGTCCCTGCCGCACTCGGATCCCGAGCGTATGGAAGTAGGAGGGAGTGATGATTTTGAAGAAACCAACTTCACGCTTGGAACGATCGACATTCGGCTGCCCGGCAATCTGAAACGGCATGCCGTAACCCCAGCCTCTCATAGGCAGCGCGGACGTGAACGCCACATCGCGGACTCCGGGCAAGGCGCTGAGATTTGTGAGAATCGATCTCAGATATTGATTGAGCTGCCGCGGATCGGGATAGCGCTCAGTCGGGATCGGCAGTCCGGCAGTGACGACATTGGCGGAATCGAATCCCAGGTCGGCCTGCTGCATTCGAAAGAAACTGCGGATCAACAAACCGGAACCGGTGAGCAGCACAAACGCAAGAGCCACCTGAATCACCACCAGAGCGCCGCGCAGCGCCTTGCGTCCGGAACCCGGAGAAGTATTGCGCGCGCTGTCCTTCATGATGCCCGCCAGGTTGCTTCGCGTGGTCGCGATGGCCGGGGCCAACCCGAAGACGATCCCGGTGAGCACCGAGAGAACCAAGGTGAAGATCAGCACGCGAACATCCAGGGCCACTTCCGTTTCGGCGGGAAGCGTATAGGGCGGCAGAGCAGCCTTCAGAGCCGCCATGCCGGCATAGCCCAGCGCGAGACCGAGCACCCCGCCCGATACCGAGAGCAGCACGCTCTCGGCCAGAAATTGCTGGATGATTCTGCTGCGTTCTCCACCCAGCGCCGACCGAATTGCGATTTCACGCTCGCGCGACGTGCCGCGAGCCAGCGTCAGATTCGCAATGTTGGCGCAACTGATCAGCAACAGCATTCCCACGGCGGCCAGCAGTATGTAGAGCGATTGCTTCAAGTCTTGATCGACCAGAATGTCGGAGTAGCTGTCTACCACCACGCCCCAGCCCTTGTTTGAGTCTGGATAATCGTGCGCGATCCGCCCGCC
>JBEKLB010000297.1:0-8557 GCA_050010415.1 Bryobacteraceae bacterium
TCACCACCAGGGCGATGGTCAGCATCAGTTCAAACTCCACGTCGCGCACCGATGCGCGGATGGTGGTGGTGAGGTCCGTGAGGATCTTTACCTGGATGGATTCGGGCAGCGTGGAGGTGAGCTGCGGAAGCAGTTTCGTGATGCTATCCACCACCGAGATGATATTGGCGCCGGGCTGCCGCTGGATATTGACGATCACGGCGGGGGTGCTGTTCATCCAGGCGGCTTCGTGGATGTCTTCGACGCTGTCCACAGTGTCGGCCACCTGATTCATCAGCACCGGTGCGCCGTTCTTATAAGCCACTACCAGACTGGCGTAATCGGAACTGGAAAGAAGCTGATCGTTGGCTCCAATCTGATAGCTCTGGCGAGGGCCATCGAAGTTGCCCTTGGCTTGATTGACATTGGCAGCGATGATGGCGCTGCGCATGTCCTCCATGTTGATGCCATAGGCTGCGAGCTGCGCGGGGTTGGCCTGGATGCGAACCGCGGGTTTCTGTCCGCCGCTGATGCTTACCAGGCCAACGCCCGGCAGTTGCGAGATCTTGGGCGCCAGGCGGGTGTCGGCCAGATCTTCCACTTTCGAGAGCGGAAGAGTGCTGGAGGAGAGCGCCAAGGTGAGAATCGGCGTGTCGGCTGGATTGGTCTTGCTATAGAGCGGGGGAGTGGGAAGGTCGGCCGGAAGATAAGTCCCGGAAGCATTGATGGACTGTTGCACTTCCTGCTCGGCAACGTCGATGTTCAGGCTTAACGTGAATTCCAGCGTGATGACGGAAAGCCCTTCGGAGCTGATGGAAGTCATCTGCTGCAGTCCGGGCACCTGGCCGAATTGACGTTCGAGCGGGGCGGTGACGGATGAGGCCATAACGTCCGGATTCGCGCCCGGATACGTGGTGGTCACCTGGATGGTTGGATAGTCCACTTCAGGCAATGCGGAAACCGGCAACTCGCGGTATGACACGGCTCCGGCGAGCAGAATGCCGACCATGAGCAGTGTGGTGGCCACCGGCCGCAGAATGAAGGTTCGCGAAGGGCTCACTGGGCAGTTTTCCCCGCGGACTGCTTACCCGAGCCGGAAGCGCCTTCCAGGTGCACTGCGACCTTGCTTCCTTCCTGCAGCTTGTCGACGCCCGTCAATACCACCACGTCGCCTTCGACAATTCCCGAGGTGATCTCCGTGTTATTGTCGTCGCTCGTTCCCAACTGGACCTGGCGCACAGTGACGGTGGAATCCGGCTTCACGACGTAGATGTAGGTGCTTTGCGAATTGCGCTGGACGGCAGCGGACGGCACCAGCACCACGCCGCGTTTTTCCTGTTGCAGCAAGCGCGCATTCACGAACTGATTGGGGAAAAGTTCGTTTTTTGAATTGTCGAAAGTGGCGCGCAGCTTCACGGTTCCGGTGGTTTGATCGATCTCGTTGTCGATGGTGGTAAGCGTGCCGGAGGCCAGCTTCTTCTTCATGTCGCGGTCAAATGCATCCACCGGCAACGATTGTCCGGCCCGTTGCTTGGCATACACGATGGGCAATTGATCTTCCGCGATGGTGAATATGACGCTGATCGGCTGAAGCTGGGTGATCACCAACAGCCCGGTACTGTCGGTGGTTTGGACAATATTGCCTGGATCCACCAGCCTAAGGCCGATACGGCCGGTGATGGGCGCCGTAATATTGCAATAAATGAGATTCACCTTGACGCTGTCGATCAGCCCCTGGTCGTTCTTCACCGTCCCTTCGTCCTGCTTGACCAGAGCGACCTGAGTGGCAAGCTGCTGCTCGGGAATAGCGTTTTGTTTGATGAGCGTTTCGTAGCGCGCCTGATCGATACGTGCGTTGTCGAGCAAGGCCTGATCGCGAATCAGCTGCCCTTCGTACTGCGTCAACATGGCTTGATATGGACGAGCATCGATTTCGGCGAGCTTGTCGCCCTTCTGCACCATGTCGCCTTCTTTGTAAAGGATCTGCATCAACTCGCCATCCACGCGAGTGTGGACGGTGACCGTATATATGGGCGTCACTGCGCCGAGGCCGGTGACGTAGACCCCGATATTGCCTTTCACGGCTTTGGCGGCATCCACGGGCGCCGCTGCGTTGGCGCCTTGTCCTTTTGCAGCGCTGGATTTCCCGCCAGACGAATCGTGAGCCGCTGGCGTTCTTTTCGTCCAGAAGTAATATCCTCCCCCGCCCACCAACGCGAGCAGGAGGATCCAGATCCAGAGGCGGCGGCGTCGGGGCGGCGGAGGATTGGTGGGGGGGCGTTGCTTGCCCGGAGCCTGAGGCGCCGGCAGCGTCGGCGCGATGGGCGTCATCCGTTCCACTTGAGCTGAGGCGCTGGGCGGTTGATCCATTGTTATTCCACCTGCATCATCTGTATGTACTGCATGGGTATGCACTGCGGCATGCAACGCCCAATGGCATTCAGGCCGCTATGCCGTTGGACGGAGGAGCTTTGCCTCGCTCGATAGATACCGATCCATTTCGCGCGAAGCACGGTATAGAGACGTTCCAGGAGACACGAATGATACGTAGCTCTAAGTAGCTAAAGGTCAACTACCTACCCATTCTCGCCTTTTCTTCCGCTCAACGCACGGGTACCCAGACGCCTGCCAGCCCGGAGCAGCCGGGCGGTCGATCCCATGCGTCTTCACGGCATCCGGTCTTCATGGCATCCGAATGATGTTCTCGCCGTAAACCTCAAACAGGGACCAAACATTGGTGATGCGGAACAGCTCGCGCACGCGCTGGCTCAGGTTGATCAGGATTAGCGTGCAGCCGGAAGACTTAGCCGAGACATACAATCCGACGATCGTTCCCAGTCCCATGCTGTCCATCTGCGTGAGGAGGGTTAAGTCCAGGACGATTTTCGTGGATTGCGGGATCAGCCGCTTCACCTCGTCGCGAAGAATGCCCGTCAGGCCGGACGTCAGCTTGCCGGTGCATTGGACGATGGTGGCGTCGCCCTCGACGTAAGTGCGAAGGATCAAGGGTGGACCCGCGGCATCAGCCGTGCCGGTTGACATAGTGGTGCTCCTTTTGGCGAGCTGTTCTACCCGAGAACGCTCAGGGCGTCCGAATGATGTGTTCGGCGTACTCATCCAGGATGGAGAAGATATTCGTCATGCGGAACAGGTCGCGAACACGGGGGCTCAGGTTGATCACTACGAGTTTCGATCCGGCTCCCTTAGCGGAAACGTATAGGCCCACGATTGTTCCCAGGCCCATGCTGTCCATCTTCGTAACCTGGGTCAGGTCTAGGACGACCTTCTTGGACTGCGGGATCACCCGCTTGACCTCGTCGCGAAGGATGTCAGCTAGGCCGGCAGTCAGCCTGCCGGTGCATTGGACGATAGATGCATCACCTTCCACGGAAGTATGAAGGCTAAATGGAGGAGCTGCGGCATCAACCGGGCCAGGTGACATGGTGATTCTCCTTCGGCGATCCATTGTATCGGAGATGCTGCCTGCCTATTTGGGTGGCGCCGCCACCACGTCATAAGGCCGCATCATTTCATTGTCTTCGTGCTCCAGCACGTGGCAGTGCCAGACGTAGCGGCCGAGGTAGCCTTCAAATCGAACGATGATGCGCGTCACCATCTTGGGATCGGCGCGGACTGTATCTTTCCACCCCGCCTCCTCGGGCGCGGGTGGAGTAACGGGTCCGGTATATCGTATTTCTCCGCTGGACGTGTAGAAGAATGGCTCGAAACGTCGGCGATCGAGAATCTGGAATCGAACCAAGTGGAGATGGATGGGATGCGAGTCGTCCGTGGTGTTGATGAAGCTCCAGATCTCGGTGCTGTCGAGAACGGGATTTTCGGTTACGGGCATGTGCCAGGGCGTGTTGTTCAGCAGCATGGTCATGGATTCGCCCTTGAGCGTCATCTTTTCGATCAACGCTAGCGGACGCGTTTTGACGGCGGCTGATTCGGGAGCTTTCGGCACCGGGCGTAACAGGCTGGGTAGTGAACTGTTATCTGAGGATTTCTTTTCAGCAACGCGGAACTCGATCACCTGGAACGCGTCGTTTTGTAGCACGATCTGCCGGCCGGCGGCAACGGCAAAATCGATGACCAGATCGGCCCGTTCGCCGGGAGCAAGCAGGGAACGTTCGAGCGGAACCGGCGCGGGTAGCAGTCCCTGGTCGGTGCCGATCTGATGAAAGCTTTGTCCATTGGAGAGCGATAAATGCAGAAAGCGGCCGTTGGAAGCATTCAGTGCGCGGAAGCGATACTTACGCGGCTCGACATTCAAAAACGGGAAAGCCTTTCCGTTAGCCACCATCACGTCGCCGAAGGCTTCTGGAACCCAGGGCCGGTCAGGATCGCCAGACACGGGGTAATCGAGTTGGCCGTCCTGTTTGAGCAGGCGATCGTAGATCACCAGCGGGATTTCGAAAGGGCCTTTGGGGAGATTGAGCGCATCTTCGAAATCGTCGCGAATGAGAAAGGAACCGAACATGCCGGCGTAAATATTGAGCCGATTGATGCCCATGGCGTGATCGTGATACCAGAGTGCCGCGGCTTCCTGAGCGTTGGGATAGAAGTAGGTCCGCGAGTTGCCTGGAACGTACCAATCCTCGGGATATCCGTCGCTCTCGGGCGGCGCCTTGGCGCCGTGGACATGGACCACACCACGCACTTCGGGCGTCTCTGCCTCAGCGCCGTGCAGGCTGTGATCGATCGGCAAGAAATGTTTGTCGGGCAGTTGGTTGGGCCATTCAATGAGAAGAGGCTGGCCGCTTCGCGTCTCAAACGTCGGACCAGGGGACGAGGAGCCATAACACCACAAACGAGTTGCCGGAAGATCGCGGTGCAATTTGACTTCAACTTGCCGCATCGGGACCCGGAAATAGGGAACTTTAGCAGTGTGATCGCCCGGCGCAGGACGCAAACCGGCAGGCTTGGCAACTTCCGGGATGGGCAGGGGATCGACAAACTTCGCGAGCGAGTTGGGATTGAGAGCCGGGACTGCGGCCGCGGTGCGATTAGCCAGTGCTGTCAAATAAGCTGCGTTACGCACAAAAGCCCGGCGGGTCATGGTCATTTAAAAGTTTAACCGCGCGTCTAAAAGTTTAACCGCGCGTCGCAACAAAGGACGCGCGGCCTATACGAATCGGAGCTGAAAAAGGCTATCTGGTGCCGCTGGACGGTTTCACCGAGTGCTGATGCAGCGCCGTGTGGGGCGAAGCGCTCTGCGCCGGGTTTACCGGTTGACCGCTGGATTCCGAGAGGATCAAGGTGGTGGTGTTGGGAGCCGCGTCGAAGTTGAACATGTTGTCCAAGGGCCCGGCGATGGCGTCGAAAGATCCGGTTATGCGCTGTCCATTGAGCCAGTTGTCCTCGATAAAACGGACGACAGAGCTTTGATCGGTGATGCTGTGATCCACGAAGTTCTGCTTGGCCCATGGCGAGATCACCAATAGCGGAAGCCTGGGGCCGTAGCCGCAGCGGCCCTGCGCATGACCGCTGCCGCCAACTCCAGGAAGCGCTTGATCGGAGCTTCCGCATGCGCCGGTTCCAGTGATCATATCGGCGCTGGTTGCGGACTGGTTCACGAGCGGCGGCATCACGTGATCGGACCAGCCGTCTGAATCGTCGTACGCGATGATCACGGCCGTGGAGGACCAAGAGGGTAGATTTTGCAGGTAATTGATCACGCCTACGACGAACGCCTGTTCGTCGATGGGATCGGAGTAACCGGCGTGCCCATCTTGAAAGCCTGGAGCCTTCAGGTAGCTGACGGCCGGAAAGTTGCCTGCGTTCACCGCCGTGTAGAAGTCGTTGATGTCGTACTGATGGTTGGCAGCGTCGCCCTGCTGGCCGATCATGGCCGTGGACGTGGGGCGCGCGTGGGTGAGGTTCTGCGTCGATTTGTAGTATTGAAACGGCTGATGGTGGGGAATATAGTCGGCCTTTTTCGAGTTGGTGATCAGCGACGTAGTGCTGCGGCTGCAGCCTGTGGTTCCGTTGGGATTGGTCACGCTCAGGTTGAAGCCGCCCTCGAAGAATCCCCAGCTTACGCCGGCAGCGTTCAGCAGATCGCCGATATTCTGTCCGCTCATGCTGAACGTTTCACCGGTGGTGGTGGAACAAACGTCGCCAGCCGGATCTGCGTCGCTAATGACCGTCATACCGCCGGATCCATCCTCGATCAGCGAACCGGTTCCATTGGTATTGTTGATGGCCCCGTTCAATTGACCGGAGATCACATTGAGCGCGCCGTCGGTTGACGGGCCGAAGTTAGTGCCGTAGGAGTTGTCGCTCATCGAATAATGCTGAGCGTAGTTCCACAAAGCGGTCACCGTGTTGCCGTCGTAGTAACCCATCACGAGACCAGTGGTGGAACCTTGCGGGATATTGCTCGGAGGAGGGCCCGCGGTGCCGGTGCCCATCGGGAACAGGTCCACCAATCCGCTGTGATAGGCGATTTGTTCGGCGGTATAGTCGTGATCTTGATCGGCAGTGGAGGCTTGCGATCGATCCAGCCGGAAGGGTGCGGATGCGCCCGTTCCGTTAGCTGTGTTCGCTAACGTCCCGCTCCCGCTCAGGATGGCGGGACTGAAACCGTTGACACTCGGCGTACTGGGGTAAGCGTAGAACGCCGGTTCGCCTTCCGGATTCATCGCGAACGGGTAGGTGCCGAAGTAATGATCGAACGAAATGTTTTCCTGGAAGATCACTACCAGGTGTTGAATCGGCGTGGACGGGCCGGCCGCCGGAGCGGGGGTTTGTGCGTAGGCCGCGCTCAAACTAATGAAAGTCCCGGCAATCAAAGCCTCGCCGAGGAGAATAGACAAACGTGTTCTCATAAGGTTCCTTTCCAGTTCTTACAGCTTGAAAATCTTCCTCGATCTGCCTTGAGGTTGAACGCCTGAGTATACGCGGGCATTGTGAATGACGAATGAACAGTTGATTAGAGAATAGTTTCAAATTGATGCAAGAACGGCGCCGCTGCGACAGTAGGCTTGGAAGCGCCTTGCGCTAGCGGGGGAACTCGCGATATCCTGCCGATGTCTGGAGGTCCACTGATGTCTGGAGGTCCGCTGATGAAGACGTCATCCGTCCGAGTTGTGCCGGCCGCTGCGCTGCTGCTCGGCTTGGCTCTGGGCGCGCTGCCCATTCTGGCCCATCATTCCTTCGCGGCCGAATACGACAGTAACAAGCCAGTGAAGGTGTCGGGCGTGGTGACGAAAGTGGAGTGGTTGAATCCGCACATCTGGTTTTACGTCGACGAGAAAACTTCTGACGGCAAGGTGACGAACTGGGCCTTTTCCGGTGGTGCGCCGGGACAACTGATGCGGCGTGGCATTACGAAAGATGTGATCCAGCCGGGAATGATGCTCGAGGTAGAAGGTTTTCGAGCGAAAGACGGTTCCGATAATGCCAACGGAACGAAGGTGACGTTCCCCGACGGGCGCCAGGTGTTCACCGCGAGCCAGGAACCGGATTCGAAGAAGAATTGACGGAGGATCGAGCATGAGACCAAAGCCAACAACTGTCGATTGGATAGGACGGCGCATGGCGTTTGGCGCCCTGCTGGCGGGTCTGGTGCTCTCACCCGCCCGGTTGCAGCCGCAAAGCCCCAAAGCTTCGGGCGCCAAGGGGCTGCCGCGCACCGCCGACGGAAAGCCCGATTTCAGTGGAGTGTATGAGTGGCCGAAATCGAGCGAGGGCGAGCGCTGCAAATGCTCCGCCACGGTGTTCGACCGAAACAAGTTTGCTCCGTTCAAGCCCGGAGGTATGCCCTTTTTTGAGCCGCCCACCGGCGACCCTCGCCACGATGAGCCGCGTGAGTTTTGCATGCCGGCCGGTTTTCCCTCGGGTATGCTCTCGGCCAACGCGGTGCAGTTCGTGCAAAACAAGAACTATCTTGTGATCGTGCATGAGTTCCAGCGCATGACGCGCATCATTCCGCTGGACGGGCGTCCGCATCGCAAGGGGATTGAGCCGACGTATTTCGGCGATCCGGTAGGGCATTGGGAAGGCGACACGCTGGTGGTGGAAAGCACCAACTTCAAGCGTTGGGGTTTGGACGATTATTATTACTCGGATAACAAGCAGTACCGTATGCACAGCGACGCGCTGAGAACCGTGGAGCACATCCGCTGGCTGGATGACAAGACACTTTCCTACCAGCTCACGATCGACGATCCAAAAGTTTTCACCGCCGCGTGGACCGAGGACTTCACCATGGCGTTGCATCCGGATTGGGATGCGCAAGGGCTGTACGAATACGTCTGCGAAGAGAACAACCGCTGTCCAGGCGGAAAGTGCAAATCCGAATAACTCACCGGAATAAGGAGCAAGCAACCTAAATGAAGACCCGTAAGTTGGGAGGGTCAGGGATAGAAGTCTCGCCCATTTGCCTGGGCGGCAACGTGTTTGGATGGACCGCCGATGAGCCCGTATCGTTCGCGATCCTGGACGCTTTTGTCGGCGCCGGATTCAATTTCGTGGATACCGCCGACGTCTACTCGCGCTGGGTGCCCGGCCACAAAGGCGGCGAATCGGAGACTGTGCTCGGCAATTGGTTCAAGCGCAGTGGGAACCGGAAGAA
>JBEKLB010000298.1:0-8545 GCA_050010415.1 Bryobacteraceae bacterium
TTCGATCAGATGAATTACGATCACGAAGCGGCGGCGAAGATACTGGGACTGCATCCTAATTACCTGCACAAACTGATCCGGACCATGGATTTGAAGCCGGCGTTGAAGAAGTCGCGCAGGTAAGACGAGAGCCACACAGTACTACTGATTTCCCGTAGTATCATAAGATTGAGAGATTGAAGTTTGAATGGGACGCCGCCAAGGCGGAGTCGAACTTCAAAGCTCACGGAGTGAGTTTTGAACTGGCCAAAACAGTATTCGATGACGCGTTCGCTATTGGGCGCATTGACGATCGAGAAGATTATGGAGAGCAGCGCTTCGTAGTCCTCGGGATGGCGGAAGGACAGATTTTGCTGCTCGTAGCTTATACGGAGCGTGGCGATCGAACCCGAATTATTTCGGCGCGCAAGGTGACGAAACATGAGCAGCATCAGTACTTCAAAGAAAACTCTTCGACCGATGTCCAGTAAGGCAATTGAGAAGGCCGCGCGCGCCGATCCTGACGCCCAACCTCTTACGGAGGCTGATTTCAATCGCATGCAAGTGATCCCCCGAGTGAAGATCATTCGCCGTGCACTGGACTTGACGCAAGAGGAATTCGCGGAGAGGTATCACATCCCGCTCGGCACCCTGCGCGATTGGGAGCAAGGCCGCTCCGAGCCGGATCAACCGACGCGAGCCTATCTGACGCTCATCGCCCGCGATCCCGAACACGTGAATCGCGTCCTCAATCCTGGAGCACGCTGATTTGCCCAGGGACGAAGCGCATTTCGATGACGATCGCCTTGCAACCCGAACGTAAGCATCGGGCGTTAAATCGAACGCCATAGTAACCTGGATCAAATGGATTGTCCCACGTGCGGTCTTGCCAATCCTCCTGAGGCCTTAAAGTGCGACTGTGGGTACAACTTCGAAACTTTTCAGTCTCCCGACACACCCGGATGGGACATCGATCTCGCGTGGCAACAGACGTTGGCTGCTTATTGGTCGACCTCATGGCCCGCTCTTATTGCGTCTTTCGCGGCCATTGGTTATTCGTTCGCGGATCTCCCGCGCCACTACTTCGCAGCGTCGGCCGTGGGACAAATCGTATTTTTTGGTTTCCAGGGAGTTCTCACTCCCCGTTTGGTTCGCAAGAATTACCGAACTTTTAGAATCTATGCCATCCGACGGGACGGCCAACGGGGCCGGAAACTGCCCCTTCTCGATATCCTGCAAGTTTGGCTGTGTATCATGGGTACACAACTCGCCTTTCTTACGGTCACCTCGCTGCTTTTCCTGTTGATTAGGAACAAACTTCCGGCTGCAACTATTCGCAGCCTTTCCAGTCTGTCGCTCTGGCTTCGTTTTCTCGTTGTTGGACCTTATTCCGTCGGACTAGCGTTACGAATCAAGTACTCGGGTTTTCGACTGCAGGCGACCGGGCTAAGGTCCGTTTAAGCGCTGACCAAACATTCCCTCGCGTGCCCTACAATAAGAGTTTCCCTCATGGCAGAATCTCCTATTACGCAACGCAGCCAAGACTTCGCTGCCTGGTACCAAGACGTAGTGCTCCACGGCGACATGGCAGAGCCGGCTGAGATCGTCAAAGGCTGCATGGTCATCAAGCCCAACGGTTACGCCGTCTGGGAAGTTTTGCAGCGCGAACTGGATGATCGCTTCAAAGCCACCGGCCATCAGAACGTTTATTTCCCGCTGCTGATCCCGCAGAGCTTTCTGCAAAAGGAAGCCGAGCACGTGGAAGGTTTTTCGCCCGAGCTTGCGATCGTAACCATTGCCGGCGGCAAGGTGCTGGAAGAGCCTTACGTGATTCGTCCGACTTCAGAAACCATCATCGGCCACTTTTTCGCCAAATGGATCCAGAGCTATCGCGATCTTCCCGTATTGATGAACCAGTGGGCCAACATCATCCGCTGGGAGCTGCGAACGCGCATGTTCCTGCGGACCACGGAATTCCTCTGGCAGGAGGGCCATACCGCGCACTCTTCGCACGAGGAGGCGCAGGAAGAAGTGCTCCGCATGCTGGATGTCTACGCCGACGTGGCTGAAAATGTAATGGCCATGCCGGTGATCAAGGGCGCGAAAACGCGGGCCGAAAAATTCGCGGGCGCCCTGCGGACGTTCGCCATCGAAGCCATGATGCAGAACGGCCTCGCGCTGCAATCGGGCACCAGCCACGACCTGGGCCAGAATTTTGGCCGCGCCTTCGACGTGAAATTCCAGACCAAGGAAGGCCAGCTGGACTATGTTTGGCAGACCAGTTGGGGCGTGAGCACGCGGCTGGTGGGCGGCCTGATTATGAGCCATTCAGATGACAAGGGACTGGTCTTGCCTCCCAAGGTGGCTCCGGTGAAATCGGTGCTGGTGCCGATTTATCGGAAGGATGAAGAGAAGGCGCAGGTGCTCGATACCGCGCATCGCATCGCGAAGGATGTTGGGGCGAAAATCGACGATCGTGAGGGCCCGTCACCTGGTGCGAAGTTTTTTCACTGGGAGCGCCGAGGGGTCCCGCTGGTCATGGAACTGGGGCCCCGCGACGTGGCGTCGGGCAACATCGTGCTCAAGCGGCGCGATACCGGCGCGAAGGAAGTGCTGGCGCAAGGGGACGTGGCCGCTCGCATCCCCGCCATGCTGGCGCAGATGCAGACCGATCTGTACTCGACGGCGAAGGAACGGCTCAAATCGAACACCGTGCTCGCAAATTCGATCGGCGAAGTGGAATCGATCCTGGCCGCTGTTACGGCCGAAAAGGGCGGCGGGAAATTCGTGATGGCTCATTTGAAAGACGATCCGGCCTGCGACGCACGCCTGAAGGAGTTCAAGGCCACGGTGCGCTGCATCCCGCTGGTGGATGAGTTCGACGGCGGTGGTAAATGCATTGTGACTGGAGAGCCGGTAGACCGGCGCGTAGTAATCGCGAAGTCGTATTAACGGTTCACGGCCGGTCTCCCGACACGAGCCGACTGTCGATCTGGTCCAGAACAGCCTCCGCATCCGCTGCGCTGTCGATCACGTAATGCGCTCCCGCAGCCATCAGGCGACGGCGCGCCGATTCGATTCGAGAGCAGCGTTCTGCGTGCGGAAGCGCGGCAAGATCGGACTCGCTGAGGCCGATTTCATTGCCGGTGGCCGCGACCCCTACAGCCCACATGCCGGCGTTGAGCGCTTCGTCGATATCGCTGACCGTATCGCCGATCTTCATGGCTGTCCACGTGGCTCTCAAGCGGAAGTGAATCGCGAGTTGCAGGCACATCCAGGGGTGGGGCCGACCGCCGAGGGTGTCGTCCGGGCAGAGCGCGCGATCCGTGTGATAACCTTGCGCAGCTGCTTGTTTCACCAAAACATCCAGGATCGGCCGCGTGTACCCGGTGGTGCCGCCGATGCGCAGGCCTCTGCCGCGTAGCTTGTCCGCAATGGCCGGCACTCCGCTGATGACTTGCGAATATTCTTCGAGGATTGACATTTGCAATGGCAGAAAGCCGTCGAAAAGACGATGCACGTCTTGCTCGCCCGGTGGGGCGCCCTTTAGTTCGCGCCATTGCTCGGATACGTACGGCATGGCCAGAATATTACGAATGTGGTCGCGTTTGAAAATCCCCATATCCTTACGCGCGTCCGCGTCAGAGAGGGGAATGCCCTGGCGGTGAAACAGCTCGGTGATGGCGCGCACAGGCGCGAGCGATCCGTGATCGACCGTGGTGCCCGCCCAATCGAAGATGACGGCTTCCAGACAATTCATGATCCGCACGCGCGATCTTGATGAACGCGGACCATTATAGGCCTAGGTGCGGACCAAGGCGCGATTCAGCGTGCTCAAGGTAGACCCTTCACCGTTGCCGGGCTGCTCTTTCGGGATTGCGATTGCCGTCTCTTTAATAAACGGCAAAACGTCTTCGGGCGAGGGTTTGGTGCGTTCGAGAAGGTCCATGCCGTCTACCGTGATTTGAATGCTGCTCTTGTCGTCGCTGGCCGCCAAGCCGCGTTGCTTCAAATACCAAATCGCGGAACTGATCTCCTGGGGGGTTGCCTCCACAATGAGCTCCAGGTGACGCATCGAGAGGCTGGGCGTGGAGGGCTTGGTGCGACGGCGATCGCAGAGCACGCACAACACAGCGGTTCGCAAACTGGTATCGCGCCCGAACGCATCGAAGAACTCGTAGCCACTGAACTTGGGACCGCCTTCCTCCTGGCCGACGCCTTTCAACTTGTCGAATATGCCCCGCAGTTCGGGGTCCGACAAACACTCGTAGGCCGCATTGATGGCCTCGAACATTTCCTGGTTGCCTGTCGTGGCATTGCCCGGAAAGTACTTCTGCGCGAGCTTGGCGTAGGCTTGTTGAATGGCCTCCGAATCGGATTTCGGGTCGATGCCGAGAATGGCGTAATGATCCTGGAATTTACCGGCGGGTGTGGCTGACATGGTATGTAGCAAATATCGGCTGAAACCCGCAAAACTTCGCTCGGTGAAAATGCTGACTGTTTTCCTAAGGCTGAGGAGGTACGCATTGGCCCATCTGCGATAATGGGGCTACCCGCGCCCATGCACCGTCCCACCGATGTTTTTGTTGAACAGCACCAGGACCGCCTGCTCGAGGAACTCAAGGATTTCCTCCGCATCCCGAGCATTAGCACGCTTCCCGAGCACAAGCCCGATATCGCGGCCGCGGCGCAATTTGTAGCCGACAGCCTGGGCCGGGCGGGCATGGAAAACGTGGAGATCATTCCGACAGCGGGCAATCCGCTGATTTATGGCGATTGGCTGCACGCTCCTGGCAAACCCACGGTGCTTTGTTACGGGCACTACGACGTCCAGCCGCCAGATCCGCTGGAGCTTTGGGATTCGCCGCCCTTCGAGCCCGTAGTTCATGACGGCAACATCTATGCGCGCGGATCGTCTGACGACAAAGGGCAGATGTACATGCACATCAAGGCTGCCGAAGCGTTGCACGCCGTCGATGCGGGCAAGCTGCCCATCAATCTCAAGTTCCTGATCGAAGGCGAAGAAGAGGTGGGAGGCGCGTCCATCAGCAAGTTCGTGGCAGAAAACCCGGCCAAGCTGAAGGCCGACGTCGCTCTGGTCTCCGATACGCAACTTTACGCGGACGGACTTCCCACCTTGTGCATCGGACTGCGCGGGCTGGTTTATATGGAGGTGGAGGCCATTGGTCCGGATCGCGATCTGCATTCCGGCCTTTACGGAGGGGCCGCGCCGAACCCAATCCACGGGCTGATCGAGTTACTGGGCAAGTGTAAAGACGCGACCGGTTCTATCCGAATTGCAGGTATGTACGACGACGTGGAGCCGCCGGCCGCGGTGGAGCGCGAAAGCTGGAAGCAGCTTCCGTTCGATGAAGGCGAGTTCCTGCGCAAAGAAGTGGGCGCCAGTGAACTGACCGGAGAAGCAGGTTACTCAGTGTTGGAACGCGTGTGGGCGCGGCCCACCATGGAAGTGCATGGGATTGCCGGCGGATTCACCGGCGCCGGATCGAAGACCGTGATTCCTTCCAAGGCCGTCGCCAAGGTGAGCTTTCGGCTGGTTCCGCGTCAGGATCCGGAGAAGATCCTCAAGTCGTTCCGCGCCTTTCTGCAATTCAATACGCCCCCGGGCATTCGCACCGAGCTACGGGTTTTGAGCGCGGCTCCGGCGCTGATGGTGGATCCCGAGCATCCAGCGATTCGTATCGCGGCCCAGGCTTTCAGCGACATGCTTGGCAAGCCCACCGTACTGACGCGCAACGGCGGCTCCATTCCGGTGGTGGGCGATTTCGCCAAACACCTGGGCATCCCGACTATCCTGATGGGTTTTGGCCTCCCTGACGACGGCTTACACTCGCCGAACGAAAAGTATCGACTCGGCAATTACTACACCGGCATCATGACGATCGCTCATTTCTTCGAACAAATGGGCGAGCGCTACATGACAGAGCCGCGACGGTGAGGAAGTCGGTTTCGTTTGGCAACGAAGATTGACAATCCGGCGCCGGCCGAGAGCGTAGTCCGGTCTGCGGGGATGGTCTCTGCGGCCATGGCCATGTCGCGCGTCACGGGCCTGCTGCGCGAAATCGTCATGGCGCGTCTGTTCGGTGCAGGCTTCGTCTACGACGCATTTCTGCTGGGCTTTCGCATTCCGAATCTGACGAGGGATCTTTTTGCGGAGGGTGCACTCTCTTCGGCATTCGTTCCGATTTTCACGCAGACGCTGGCGCATAAGGGCCGAAAGGAAGCGGCGGAGCTTTCGAACCTGGTGGCGACGGCGCTCATCATCGTGGTCGGTTTGTTCTGCCTGGTTGGAATTATCTTCACGCCTGCCTGGGTGAATCTGCTGGCTTCCGGTTTCCACCAGGTGCCGGGCAAGTTCGAACTGGCGGTGAAGCTGACGCGCATCATGTTCGGATTCCTGCTGCTGGTGGCGCTGGCCGCGCAGGCCATGGGGGTGCTGAACGCATGCAACCGGTTCGCTGTTCCGGCGCTGGCTTCCACGTTCTTCAATATCGGATCGATCACGTTCGGTTTGATCCTGGGCTATGTGGTGGGGCCGCACTTCGGGCTGGAACCGATTACCGGCATGGCGATTGGCGTGGTGCTGGGCGGCGCTTTGCAACTGGCATGGCAACTGCCGTCCTTACGCGCCGAGGGCTTTCGTTTCCGTCCAGCTATGGACTGGAACAACCCCCTGCTGCGAAAAATCTTCAGCCTGATGGGCCCGGCGATCCTGGGGAACGCCGCGGTGCAGATCAACGTGCTGGTGATCACGAACTTTGCTTCGCGCATTCCCGGCAACGGTCCGGTGAGCTGGCTGGGGTATTCGTTCCGCTTCATGCAGCTTCCGCTGGGACTATTTGGCGTGGCCATCGCATCGGCCACGCTTCCCTCCATATCGCGCAGCGCGGGTATTGGCAATTTCGACGAATTCCGGCGCACGCTGTCGAAGTCGCTGGGCATGGTGTTTCTATTGACGCTGCCGTCTTCGGTAGGCCTGATCGTGTTGGGACGCACCATGATTGGAGCCATCTATCAGGGCGGCAAGTTCAGCGCTTACGACACCGAACAAACGGCGCTCGCGCTCTCCTGTTACGCTATTGGGCTGGCCGGATACTCCGCGCTCAAGGTCCTCAATCCGGCGTTCTACGCGCTGCACGACGCGCGAACGCCCATGATCGTCAGCGTGCTCTCTATCGCGGTGAATTACTTCACGGCGAGCATGCTGTTTCGCCATACCGGCTTGGGGCACGAGGGCCTGGCTCTCTCCACCGCCGCAGTGGCCACTTTCGGAGGCGTGGCGCTGTTCGTGATTTTGCGCAAACGTATCGGCGGAATCTATGGACGCAATCTGATGGAGAGCTTTTGGAAAATAGCGGTGGCGTCGGCTGTGATGGGAGCGGTGGTTCTGCTTTCGAGCCACTGGATTGAGGGATGGCTGGGTGTTGGGCGTCTGGGGCGGGTGACGGATCTGGGCGTATCGATCCCGCTCGGCCTGCTGGTCTTCTACTGGGCCTGCCGCGTTTTTCGCGTCAGTGAACTGGAGCTTGCAACTCGCGCGCTGACGAATCCGTTGGCGCGGCGCCCTGAAGGCTCCTGAACGCGTTGGGTTGCGTGGAATGCCGCCTGAGATGTTACGATATACCCTAGAGATGACCGATGAGATTCAGCAGGTCACCCGCTTGCAATCCCTGGATCTGAGGATTGCAGAGTTAGAGCGGGAAGTTGCCACCTTACCAAAACACATCGCGCAGATAGAGAAGGCCCTGGACTCGCACCTCCGCCGGTTGGAGGCAGACCGCGCCGCCCTGGTGGCCAACCAAAAGGAACGCAAGCAACTGGAAGACGACGTGAAGGTGGAGAATCAGAAAATCTCCAAGCTTCGCGATCAGATGCTGGGCGCCAAAACCAACGAGCAATACCGCGCGTTTCAGCACGAGATCAGTTTCTGTGAAGCCACTATTCGCAAGGCGGATGATCGCGCACTGGATCTAATGGCGGAATCGGAGCCGCTGGACGCCAACGTGAAAAAGGCCGAAGCCGCTTTGAAAGAAGAGAAGCAGCAGGTGGATGCGGAAAAAGCACAAGCGCGCGAGCGAACAGCCGTGGATCAAAAGCAACTGGATGAGCTGAGAGCCGAACGCCTGCAACTGGTGGCTGCTTTGAGAAAGCCCGCGTATTCCGCCTACGAACGCATCCGGAAGAAATGGCACGGCGGCGCGGCGGTGGCTGAAGTCACTGAAGGCCGTTGCTCGGCGTGTCAGATCCTGCTTCGTCCACAGTTTTTTCAGGACCTCCGCAACAGTGGGGAAATGATGTTCTGCGAAAGCTGCGGCCGCATTCTTTACTACAATCCGCCCGTCAGCTTTGAAATGCACGTGGCGACCCATCCCAACCGCTAGCAAGATCCGGTCTCTCACGGCCGCGGCCCGGCGATATTCACGCGATGCCGAGTGCCGCCACCGCGAAATAAGCTGCGGACACGCATAACCAGTTGTTATACACTAAGACGCTAGATTTGGAGGCCGGTATCTTGCATGTTGAGTTACTCGCGGGGACACGATGC